>JAZRMB010000073.1:0-24050 GCA_045647245.1 Clostridia bacterium | reverse complement strand
TTATACAACCCATTTAATGGGGACGGTCCTGTTTTGGGTCAAAAAGATTGTTTTTGACCCAAAAGACTCTGAAAAGTCTGTCAGGAGCCATCCCCAAATGGTTTGTATTGCATATTAATACATTTTGCTACAAGCCCTTTTTATCAAAAAACAGCAGACAAGATAAAATATCCTGTCTGCTGTTATGCTTTTAATCTTTAATTATTTAAGGTTAGCTTCGAGCTTTGCAAGCTGGTCTGCCATTTCCTTCGGAAGCTTATCGCCGAACTGTGCGAAGTATTCCTTGATGTTTTCAACGTCCTCAAGCCATACATCCTTATCGATTGTAAGGAGAGCCTTAACATCTTCTACAGTCATATCAAGATCCTTGATGTCGATGTCCTCAGCCTTGGGGATATAACCGATAGCACACTCATCAGCGTCAACCTTACCTGCACATCTGTCAAGAATCCAGAGAAGTACACGCATATTATCGCCGAATCCGGGCCACATGAAGTTGTCGTTGTCGTCCTTTCTGAACCAGTTAACGTGGAAGATTTTCGGAGCCTTATCGCCGAGCTTCTTACCCATTTCAAGCCAGTGGTTCCAGTAGGTAGCCATATTGTAGCCAACGAACGGCTTCATAGCCA
This sequence comes from Clostridia bacterium, assembly GCA_045647245.1. Taxonomy (GTDB): domain Bacteria; phylum Bacillota; class Clostridia; order UBA1381; family UBA1381; genus HGM11525. The sequence continues at coordinate 23,421 of JAZRMB010000073.1, read as the reverse complement.
TCGGGTCACGTCTTACAACACCTACAGCACCTGCAGCTGCAGCTGTTGTCTCAGAAGCCATTGTGGCACCAACGAATGTTCCGTGTTCCCAATCTCTTGACTGATATACAAGCGGAGCACACTTAGCACGTCTGCCACCGAATACGATAGCTTCAACAGGCACGCCTGCGGGGTTCTCAAATTCCTTTGAAATGCAGGGGCAGTTGATTGCAGGAGCGGTAAATCTTGAGTTCGGATGAGCAAGCTTGTTGCCCTCAGCTGTGAACTCAACGCCGTTAACCTCAGAACCCTTCCACTCGGTTGCATTAACCGGCGGATTCTTGTCAAGGCCTTCCCACCATACTGTCATATCGTCGTTATTTATAGCAACGTTTGTGAAGATAGTATTCTTCTTTGTAGATTCAAGAGCGTTGAAGTTTGTCTTAACGCTTGTTCCCGGTGCAACGCCGAAGAAGCCTGCCTCGGGGTTGATAGCATAAAGTCTGCCGTCAGGACCAATCTTGAGCCATGAAATGTCGTCGCCGACAGTCCACACCTTGTATCCCTGCTCCTTTAAGTACTCGGGCGGAATAAGCATTGCAAGGTTAGTCTTACCGCAAGCTGACGGGAAAGCAGCACAGATGTACTTAACTTCACCCTGGGGATTTTCAAGACCGAGGATAAGCATATGCTCAGCCATCCAGCCTTCCTTCATACCGAGGTATGAAGCGATACGAAGAGCAAAGCACTTCTTACCTAAAAGTACGTTACCGCCGTAAGCTGAGTTGATTGACCAGATTGTAGAATCCTGCGGGAACTGTACGATATATCTGTCGTCGGGATTTACATCCTTCTTAGCATGGAGACACTTTACGAAATCAGCACTATCGCCGAGCTGGTCGATAACAGCCTTGCCGACTCTTGTCATAATAGCCATATTAAGAACAACGTAGATGCTGTCTGTAAGCTCGATACCAATCTTTGAAAACGGTGAGCCAACCGGACCCATTGAATAAGGGATAACATACATTGTTCTGCCTGCCATTGAGCCTGCATAAAGAGCCTTCATTTTTGCATACATTTCTTCAGGTGCCATCCAGTTGTTGATAGGACCTGCCTCTTCCTTTGTCTCGGTACAGATAAATGTTCTGTCCTCAACACGTGCAACGTCGTTTTCAGCTGTTCTGTGATAGTAACAGCCGGGAAGCTTTTCCTCGTTGAGCTTAATGATTTCGCCTGTTGCAACAGCCTCTGCACGAAGGGCTTCAAGCTGAGCCTCGCTGCCGTCAATCCACACGATTTCCTTCGGTGTACACATAGCAGCCATCTCGTCTAACCAGGCAAGAACGGTTTTGTTTGAAGTCATAATAATGTCCTCCTTGTATAAATTTTATTTGTTACGAATAGCTTATCGGCTATAGAGCCCAAATTTTTTCAACTTTTCGCCATTATATATATTATACCACAAAAAAGTCAATATTCAAATGAATTTTTTGTAAAAAAAATATTTTTATTAATAATTGGCAAATGGTTTTGATAATTTAATAATATATAATCAATTATGCACAAAGCAAATACCGTTTAAAGCTTTGCCACAAGTATAATTACGATTTTTTCAGAACCTTGTCCATATGAGAAAGGTCATAGAAGCCGCAATGATGCGCCACCTCGCTTCGGGACATCGTCCCCTGTGCCAACAGCTCCTTCGCGTTCTTTGCTCTGTATTGGCAGATGTATTCCGTCGGCGTACATCTGCACAGCTCGTAAAATCTGCGCAGGAATGTCGAACGTGACATAAATACTTCATTGCATAAATTATTTATCGTTATCTTTTCGCCAAAATGTGTATGAATATATTCAAGAGCACCGAGTACAGCACTTTCGCCGTTTTGCGGCGTTTTTTTATTTCGCATTGTAAGCTGATTTGAAAGCATATATGAAAATTTATATAAAAGAGCCCATACCGCGTGAGTGACAAGTGGTTTTGGGTAAACGCTTTCCTCCGCCGATATTATTTCAAGCTCGTGAGTGGTTTTATCAAGCTCGTCAGGGGTGAGCTGTAAAAACATAGGCGTAGAATTGTTTCTTCTCAAAAACGGCTCAGCTTCAATAAGGAACGTAAACCCTTCCACAGACCTTGCCTCCGTAATATTATTCCTTATAAAATCCGGATGCATAACAAGATGAAAAACATCAAGCCCGTTTCTGTTTTGGTAGGAGTGTGCAACGTTGGGTGGTATCACAAAAACATCCCCCGTCTTGACGGGTATACTGCAATCCTCTATCTGATGCGTACCTGTTCCGGTCAGCACAATATTCAATTCATAAAAGTCGTGGATATGCTTTCCGTATGAATAGTTGTGGTATGTAACTGTCCAGAATAAGCAACCTTTTCCCTTTCTGCTTTTAGAATATTCCGCTTTAATAAGCGTCTCGTTCATAGTAACACCCCCCCTTTTTTATTGAAACGATTTTACATAAAATTGAAATATTTGTACTATTATTATATCACATGCTATGATATAATGCAATACATGGAGGCGATATAAGTGGATGAGAAAAATATAAACAGAATAGAAAACCTTCGTAATGGAGCAGTGTTGCCCGTAAGAAAGGATTTTGATTTTAAGCTGTATTTTTATGAAAAATACGAGGAGCTTTCTGATAAACCGTATTATGAACGATATTCGCAGTCGTATATGCACGCATTTTCAAATATGAAGCCTACAATAGACGAGGGTGAGCTTATCGTTGGAAAGAGTGTAAGAGAGCTTTCACGGGATGAAGCTGACCGATGGGAAGGACACACCGGGGCGTATGCCGACAGCATTTTAGACGAGATTCAAGTCGGTCAGGATTCACATATGGCAATAGATTATGACTTGATTTTAACAAAAGGAATCAGCGGCATAATAGCGGACATAGACGAAAAATCAAAGACGGCAAGCGGCGAGAAGCTTGATTTTTACAACACCTGCAGAACGTGTCTTGAGGCGGTAATTGTTCATTCCAATGCTTATGCCGATGAAGCAGAGCGACTTGCAAAGGATGCTGATGAAGAAAGGCGCTTGGAGCTTCTTACAATAGCAAGGATATGCCGAAACGTACCCGAAAAGCCTGCTTCTTCCTTCTATGAAGCGATACAGTCGGTACATTTTGTGACGCATTGTGTGTCACTCAATCCGTTCAGAAAATGGAGCCAGCAGTTTCAGCTTGGTCATCCCGACCGTTATTTGTACCCATTCTATGAAAAGGACATCAAAAACGGCGTACTGACAAAAGAGGAAGCACAGGTTTTAATTGACTGTCTTGCTGTTACAATAAATACACGCGTACCAAACGGGCTTTCAAGCGGTTATATGGTGGGCGGAAGAGATACGGACGGTAAGCTTATTGCAAATGAGCTTACAATGATGCTTATGCAGGCAATAGATGATGTAAGGCTTGTATACCCGGCTGTTGGACTGTGCTATACTCCCGAAATGCCCGATGAGTACCTTGAAAAGGCGCTTGAAATACTCTCACACGGCCGTTCGCATCCTGCAATTTTCAATGATGATATAATAACCGAGGGTCTTAAATACTATGGTGTACCGGAGGATGAGGCTCATAATTACATCCACAGCACCTGCGTTGAAATAACACCGGTTGCCTCCTCGAATGCGTGGGTTGCAAGCCCGTATACAAATATGATTGACGTGCTTTTCTCCTGTATGGACAGAGAGTATGAAAGCTTTGATGATTTAAAAGCGGCTGTAAAAAATGAGGTTTATAAAAGAATTGATAAAAATTATCTCAAACTGAAGAAGTTCCGAAGAATCCGCTTTGAAAAAACAATTGATCCGCTTCTATCCTGCTTTGTTAATGACTGTCTGGAAAAAGGCGTTGATATTGAAAGAGGCGGCGGCAGATATAACTGGATTATGCCGAGCTTTGTGGGTATGGCAAACCTTGTCGATTCGCTTGCGGCAATCCGTGCTTTGGTATTTGAAGAAAAGAAGTACACAATTTGCCAATTAAAGAAAATTTGCGATAATAATTTTGAAGCAAATGAGGATTTGAGAAATTATATCGCTAATGAGCTTCCCAAGTATGGTAACGATGAAGATGAGGTTGATGTTCTTTTCGGTGAGTTTGCGGATGCGATTGTAAAAAAATGTGAAGCTGTATCAGATGAGAGCGAAAAGCTTATCCCGAGCGTATTTTGCTGGGTAATGCACGAGAGGTTCGGAAGAGAAACGGGAGCATCGCCCGATTCAAGACTCAAAGGCTTCCCTCTGGGCGACGGCTCGGGCCCCTGCCAGGGACGTGAAAAGAACGGACCGACATCATCGGTTATATCCTCTACCAAGTGGTCGCATAAGGAATTTATCGGCGGTGTGGCTGTTAATATGAAGTTTGCAAAAAACAACTTCTCAAAGGAGACGGTTTCAAAGCTGATGTCGCTTGTTAAAACCTACATAAGCCGCGGCGGATTTGAAATGCAGATAAACGTAGTTGACAAAAGCACACTTTTGAACGCACAAAAAAATCCCGACGAATACCGTGACCTGATTGTCAGAATCGGTGGCTACAGCGACTACTTTGTAACCTTGTCCCCCGAAATGCAATCAGAGGTTATTATGCGTAGTGAGCATACAATGTAATTAATTTTCTGTAAAAAATTGGTGTAAAAAAGTCACAACAGGAATGGAGTGAACTTTTTTACACCTTTTTTAGTTGATTTTATTTATGAGTCTTTTCCCGCATCATTATCGCGGATTTCGCTTCTTCTGATTTTACCGTTGAAGGTTTTGGGAAGTGCATCTACATATTCAACCACTCTGGGATATTTATAAGGCGCAGTGTTGTCCTTTACATATTTTTGAAGCTCTTTTGTAAGCTCCTCGGACGGCTCATAGCCTTTTGCAAGAACAATTGTTGCCTTTACTGCAAAGCCACGGATTTTATCGGGCACACCCGTTACTGCAACCTCTGTTACGGCAGGATGTTCAACAAGCACGCTCTCGATTTCAAAAGGTCCGATTCTGTAGCCCGAGGACTTTATAACATCGTCGTTTCGTCCTACATAGCGGAACATTCCCATTTCATCACGATAAGCTGTATCGCCCGTATGATAGAATCCGTCGTGCATTGCCTTTTTTGTATCTTCTGCACTCATATTATATGAGTCTAAAAGTCCGCAGGTTTTTCTTATTTTACTAAGCACTCTGATACAGATTTCACCCGTCGCACCTCTCGGGCAGGATTCGCTGTCTTCACCTAAAATATGTACATCATAGCCCGGAACTGCGTATCCGATTGCACCCGGAATCGGCTTTGACCATGGGTAGATTGTTGCAACACAAAGGGTTGTTTCGGTCTGACCGAAGCCCTCATAGATTTCAAGCCCGGTTGCTGCCTTCCAGCGGTTGAAGATGTCGGGGTTTAAAGCCTCACCTGCCGTACAGCAGTGCGTAAGTGATGAAAGGTCATATTGTTTAACATCGCCGCTCTCAAGCATCATTCGATACATTGTGGGCGGTACGCAGAAGGTGGTGATTTTATACTTTTCCATTTTGGAAAGAATGTCTGCACCATCGAATTTGTCAAAATCATAGACAAAAACTGCAGACTCACCAAACCACTGACCGTAAATCTTACCCCAAAGCGATTTAAGCCAGCCGGTGTCGGAAATAGTGAAATGTATTCCGCCATCCACTACTCTGTGCCAGAAAACGCCTGTCATAATGTGTCCTAAGGGATATTTGAAGTTATGTGAAATGATTTTCGGATAACCGCTTGTTCCCGACGAGAAGGACATAAGCATAACATCATCCGCCATAGGATTCTGCTTGCCCTGCGGTCTTTCCCAGTCGGCGTTTGCAAGCTCGAAGCCTGTTTCAAAATCAATCCAGTCCTCGCCTGCCTGTTTGTGTCCGATTACGAATTTCTTTTCAACTGTTTCGTACTTTTCCTGCATTCTGTCGAACTCGTCTGTAGCATCGCCGTCAGCTGTTAAGATTACAGCCTTGACACCTGCCGCATTACAGCGGTAGACATAGTCCTTAGCTTTGAGCATATTGGTAGCCTGAACGGCAACTGCTCCGATTTTGTGAAGGCCCAAGATTACGAACCAGAAAAAGTAGCTTCTTTTGAGAACCAAAAGAACTCTGTCGCCCTTTCGTATTCCCATATAATTTAAGTAATTTGCCGCCTTATTTGAATAGAGCATCATATCACGGAAGGTAAAGCGTCTTTCCTTTCCGTCGTTGGATACCCAAATCATTGCAAGCTTATCGGGCTTTTCTCTTCCAAGCTCATCGATTACATCGTAAGCGAAATTGAAATCTGCCGGGTATGACAGCTTAAAGTTATTTTGTGCATCCTCCAAAGAGATAAAATCGTCTCTGTGTGCTCCTACGTATTTTTCATAGATTGGCATAATGTGTATTCCTCCGGTTATATAGCATAGTATTTTATTATTTTAAGGTGTCGGATTTCCGGAATTTATGGGTCCGGCCCCTATTTTATGACTACTGCTATAAACTGTGCTTCCTTGTCTCCGAGTGCCACAACTGCGTGCGGTACACTTGAGTCAAAGTAAACGCTGTCTCCCTTTGACAGCTCATAGGAAATGTCTCCGATGTAGAACATCATTTTTCCTGAAATTACATAGTTAAATTCCTGTCCGTCATGACCGTGCATTACGGGAGGATTTGTATCGGGATGGATTGTTACCAAAAACGGCTCAGCCTTTTTGTTGCGGAAGGTGTATGCTAAGTGCTTGTAATCGTACTCATGCTCTCTCTTTACAGAATAACCCTTGCCTTTTTGTACCATACAGCAAGTAGAAAGAGTGGGCGCACTGCCGCTGATTAAGTCAAGAACATCAACACCTAAAATATCCGCCGCATTATATATAACGCTGAAAGAAAAATCCTTATCGCCGCTTTCAAATGCTTTGTAGGTTTCAACGTCAACGCCGAGCTTTTCCGCCATTTCAGCTTCGGAAAGCTCCGCCTCTTCACGAAGGAACATCAATCGCATACCGATGTCTTTGATTTGCTCGTTCATCTTTTTCAATCCTTTCCTTAAATTATAATTTTGCTGATGCAAAATTATAATTTATCCTTCGTACTCGTATCCTACCTTAATAGCTTCCATATTGAGGTCAAAAAGCTGAGGCTTTTTCGCAGATACTACCTTCTTCATAGCAACCTCGATATTCTCAAAGGGTATAATATCTGTGTGCTTAATGAATTTTCCGAGGATTATCATATTTGCAAGACCGGGGAGATTCTTCTCCGATGCAAGCTGTGTTGCAGGGATGTAATAAGCCTCAATATCGCTTCTTTCACACTTCTTGTCGATGAGTGAAGAGTCAATAATTACCTGTCCGCCCGGATTAACCTCCGAGATGTATTTGTCGTATGACGGTCCGTTCATTGCGATAAGAACGTCCGGCTTGTCAACAATCGGTGAACCGATTTTAGTATCGCTGATGATGATAGAGCAGTTTGCAGTACCGCCTCTCATTTCGGGACCGTATGACGGAAGCCATGATACTTCCTTACCATCTATTAAGCCTTCGTATGCAAGGAATTTTCCCGAAAACAAAATTCCCTGACCGCCGAAGCCTGCGATTAATATTTGTTTATTCATCTTTTTCATTCCTTTCAATGATTAAGGTAAATTCGTTCACAGTGCCTTTTAAAGAGACGACGGCGTATGTTGATACTCCGAGTCTCTGAAAACGGTGCTGTGGGCAATTTTATTCAGCCGACTCAAGGCCGGAAGAAATTCGTTTAGATTGTCGCTTAAAGAGACGACGGCGTATGTTGATACTCCAAGTCTGTGCAAGCGGCAAGATGGACGAATTTATTCGGCCGACTCAAGGCCGTTGGAATTTCGTTCACAGTGCCTTTTACAGCGAGGGTGCTGTACACACAGTACCGCCCCGAGCGAAAAATGGTACTGTGGGCGAAATTACTCGGCCGACTTGTCCTTATAAACGCCTAGTGGGTAATACGGAAGCATATTCTCTTCAAGCCACTTGATAGAATCGGTAGGAGTTTTTCCCCAGTTGGTGGGGCAGGTGGAGAGAACTTCAATTAATGAGAATCCTTTGCCTTCTACCTGATTTTGGAATGCCTTTTTGATAGCTGCTTTTGCGGCTTTGACATTCTTTACGTTATTTACAGCAACTCTTTCTAAGTAGTATGCACCGTCAACCTCGGAGAGCATTTCGCAAACCTTTACGGGGAAGCCGACAAGGTCTGTGTTTCTGCCGTAGGGTGATGTCTGTGTAACCTGACCGGGGAGAGTTGTCGGAGCCATCTGTCCGCCTGTCATACCATAGATTGCGTTGTTTACAAAGATAACAGTTATGTTCTCGCCTCTTGCTGCTGCGTGAACTGTCTCAGCAGTACCGATTGCGGCAAGGTCGCCGTCTCCCTGATATGTGAATACTATATTGTTTGAATCTGATCTCTTAACGCCGGTTGCAACAGCGGGTGCACGTCCGTGAGCCGCCTGAACCATATCGCAGTTAAAATAGTTATATGCAAATACAGAGCATCCAACAGGTGCAACACCGATTGTTCTTCCTGTTACACCAAGCTCGTCAAGTGCTTCTGCTACAAGTCTGTGGATGATACCATGTGTACATCCGGGGCAGTAGTGAAGCGGTGTATCGGTAAGTGCCTTTGGCTTTTCAAATACTATCATTACTTATTACCTCCTACTACTTCATTGATTGAATCAAGAACATTCTTAACTGTCGGAATCATACCGCCTGTACGGTTGCAGAGGTATACGGGCTTTTTGCATCTTGTTGCAAGCTCGATATCCTCCTTCATCTGTCCCATATTAAGCTCTACGGATATGAACGCTTTCACCTTGTCAGCCGCAGCGTTTAATACATCCTTCGGGAAGGGCCAGAGTGTGATAGGTCTTATCATACCAACCTTGATTCCGTTCTTTCTTGCTTCGTCGATGGCGTTTTGAGATACTCTTGCCGCAACACCGAAGGCTACGATACAATACTCTGCATCCTCCATCATATATTCCTCGTACATAACCTCGTTCTTTTCAACGATTTCGTATCTCTTGAAGCGGTCGAAGTTGAACTGTTCAAGCTCCTCCGGCTTTAAGAATAGTGAGTTTACGATATTCGGCTTTCTCTCGCCCTTTGTGCCTGTTAAAGCCCAGGGCTTTTCGTAGTTTGTAATCTCGCCGAGGTCAAGTGAAACAGGCTCCATCATCTGTCCCATTGTACCGTCTGAGAGAATCATTGTGGGCATTCTGTACTTATCGCCGAGGTCGAATGCCTTGAATGTTAAGCTTACCATTTCCTGAACGGATGACGGTGCAAGTACAATCAGGTGGAAGTCACCATGACCGAGACCGCGTGTTGCCTGGAAATAGTCAGACTGTGAGGGCTGAATACCGCCGAGTCCGGGGCCGCCTCTTTGTACGTTTACGATAAGAGCCGGAAGGTCACATCCTGCTATGTATGAAATACCCTCGCTCTTTAATGATATACCGGGGCTTGATGATGATGTCATAACCCTCTTACCAGTTGCAGCAACGCCCATTACCATATTAATTGCGGCAACTTCACTCTCTGCCTGCAAAAATACACCGCCCTCAATCTTGGGAAGTCTCTTTGACATATACGCCGCAACCTCTGTCTGCGGTGTTATCGGATATCCGAAATAGTGGCGGCAGCCTGCCATAATCGCAGCTTCTGCAAGCGCCTCGTTACCTTTCATCAGAACTTTTTCGCTCATAATTTTTTATCCTTCCTTTCTATGCCGATTTGGCACTATCTTTAAGAACTTGTTAAGTTCTTATTTTTCTACTGTTATTACGCAATCGGGACACATGGTTGCACAGAATGCACAGCCGATGCAAGCGTCCTGATCTGTTATGGTTGCAGGATGATAGCCCTTCTGGTTAAGCTCCTCCTTCAAAGCAACAATATGCTTCGGACAAGCAGAAACACAAAGTCCGCAGCCTTTGCATAAGCTTTCGTTAAATGTTACCTTTGCCATTTTTATTCACTTTCCTTTCCGTTTTATTAAATGCAAAATGCAAAGTGCAAAGTGCAAAATTTTTATATTTAAAAGTCTGACAAATGATTTTTGTCATCTTTTATTTTTTTGGTGTTTAAGGTACGTCAGGTTGTATGAAAACTCAAATTATAATTTATCGGGATGTTTAAACGAAGGAAAATCGTAGGGAACGGGCTTGCTCGTTCCGTTGTTAGCGGCAGGAGCAAGCCCCTGCCCTACGGTATCCTTTGCTCCGACTCCACCGATAAATTATAATTTTACTTTTTACACGGTCTGATGTCCCCGCTTGGGTGTTTAGCCTTTCAGCCATATTATCGGGGACGTGCCTCTTTTTACACGTTTTTTTGTTTTGTTGCTTTTTAAAATGTGCAAAATCAGGCACGTCCCCAACAGTCCCTCTTTTTACTCGACACACTCAAGTGGTACTTTCCTCTCGCGTCCCCATTCAGTGTGTCATGTGTATATATTCTCTACCGGCTCCTCGCATTTCCAATTAACAATTTTAAATCCCAATTTGTTTAACATTTCCGTTTCTTGCTGTGTACTAGTCATATAATATCCTGTACTGCGATTAAAAATTGAGATGTAAGGATTTTTTGGAATATATTCAACATCCGGATCTGACAAAAAATATCTAGGTGTCCCAACCCCTAACACAATACAATAATCATCATCAATGTTGTAAAGTTCAATCCGATTATTGCGTGGTTTACTCTTATACCAAGCTTTCCATTTCCTTGTTTTCCCCGCCGAAGTGACATGAATACCATCAAAGCGACAAACTAAAGAATCGCTATATTCTCTCTCTTGTCCATTAATTTCGTAAATTAATGTGAAGTCGATTTCAGCTTGTTTAATTTTAGGCTTTGTAGGCGTAGGAAAAGCAGATGATGTCACAAATAAGACAAAGAAAAAGAATCCTAATAATAAAATGATTCCAGTTACTGCGTAAACTAAAAGAAACTTAACCTTTCTAAGATTCATAATAGTTAGTCACCTCAATTCATTCAGTGCCTCTTGTACTGTCCCCATATGTTCACTTTTATCCTTTTAGCCATGATTGCTTTACATACAGCCTAATCGGCACAAGGTTTTCAACCTCATCCTTTAATTCATCAAATATTGCCGCTCTTACTGTTGTCATTTTTATAGGAAGAGATGTTATATCCGAGATTTTTTTGGCATATTCGATTGAATTTAAGACGTTTTCTTTACTTGTTTCCTCGCCGAGGTTTGAGTTATTTACTATAGCGGTAAATTTTACGCCTGCCGCCTCTTCAATTTCCTTCATTACCTCAACCGTTTCCTCCGGCGTTGCCGTTAAAAAGCGGTATTTATTTATTACAAAGAGCATTTCATACTCGTCTGCCAACAAATACGGAGCGTATCTTCCGAGCGCAAGTGCACCTCTGTCGTCACCGCCGACATCTATTACGGCGTATGAGCTTTTATCCTCAAACGCCGCATACGCTTCTGCCGGAAGTGCCGGTGTATCGACATTGGAGTTTGCATACTTTGAGGATATAAAGCGTATGCCCTTTTCCTCAAGTATATCCTTTGAATCCTTTGCTCTGAAATACGGATTTACTATGTCAAGGTCGGTAATCGACACATTTTTGCCGTCATTTTTAAGCTTAATTGCATAGTTTACCGCAATATTGGTTTTTCCGCTGCCGTAATGACCTGCAAAAACGGTTATTCGCTTTGTTTCTATGATAATCACCCCTTTGTAAATTATAATTTATTCTGCAACTATTCCTTCTACCTTTTTGATATTGAGCTTTTTAACTGCGTCCTCACGCATTTTATACTTCAATATCTTACCTGCTACGTTCATCGGGAAGGAGTCAACAAAGTCTATATATCTTGGTACCTTATGCTTTGCCATATGGTCTCTGATATAGCCCTTCATCTCTTCAACCGTCATCTCCTCGCCGTCTTTAAGGATTATACAAGCCATAATCTCCTCGCCGTACTGCTCGTCGGGGATTCCGATAACCTGTACGTCCTTTACCTTCGGATGAGTGTAGATAAATTCCTCTATCTCCTTGGGATAAATATTCTCTCCGCCGCGGATTATCATATCCTTAAGTCTACCTGTGATACGGTAATTACCCTCGGGGGTTCTGAGTGCTAAGTCTCCCGTATGGAGCCAGCCCTCTTTATCTATAGCCGCCGCAGTAGCCTCGGGCATTTTATAGTAGCCCTTCATTATATTATAGCCACGTGCCACAAACTCACCCGTTACATTATCGGGTAAATCCTCACCCGTCTCGGGGTCTACTATCTTACACTCAATCTCGGGAAGCGCACGTCCGACAGTTGCAACTCTTACCGCAACAGTATCGTCGGTACTGCTCATTGTACAGCCGGGCGAAGCCTCCGTCTGACCGTACACAATCGTTATTTCCCTCATATTCATCTTTTCGATAACCATATTCATTATCGGCTCGGGACAGGGTGAGCCTGCCATAATACCGGTTCTGATATGTGAGAAGTCTGTTTTATCAAAGTCCTCATGCTCGAGCATTGCAATGAACATTGTGGGCACGCCGTGGAACGCTGTAATTCTTTCGTGATGCACGCAGGAGAGTGCGGGCTTCGGTGAGAAGTACGGAAGGGGGAATATTGAACCGCCGTGGGTCATTGTCGCCGTCATTGCAAGCACCATTCCGAAGCAATGGAACATAGGCACCTGAATCATCATACGGTCTGCCGTTGACAAATCCATTCTGTCTCCGATACATTTACCGTTATTTACTATGTTATAGTGTGTGAGCATAACGCCCTTGGGGAAGCCTGTTGTACCCGATGTATACTGCATATTACATACATCGTGAACATTTACTCTTGATGCATAGCGGTAAACCTCTTCAAGCGGAACCTTATCCGCTCTTTGCCACGCATCCTCCCAAGAAAGACAGCCCTTCATCTTAAAGCCTACAGTTATTACGTTTCTTAAGAAGGGAAGGCGTTTTGCGTGAAGCGGTGTGCCCTCTTTTGTATTTTCAAGCTCAGGGCAAAGCTCCTGTATAATCTCGGCATAGTTTGAATCTCTGTAGCCGTCCACCATAATGAGTGTGTGTGTGTCCGACTGTCTTAAAAGATATTCAGCCTCGTGGATTTTATACGCTGTATTAACCGTTACAAGCACCGCTCCGATTTTTGTAGTTGCCCAGAATGCAATATACCACTGCGGCACGTTTGTTGCCCAGACAGCAACGTGGCTTCCTGCCTTAACGCCCATCGAGATTAGTGCTCTTGCAAAGGTGTTTACATCATCACGGAACTCGGTGTATGTTCTTGTATAATCAAGGGTTGTGTACTTAAACGCAATCTGGTCGGGAAATTCTTCTACCATTCTGTCAAGCACCTGAGAGAAGGTCTTTTCGATTAATGCCTCCTTCTTCCACACATATTTGCCGTCGCCTCTGTTATTTTCATAAAGAGTTGACTTCGCTCTTTGAAGATTATCAAATCTTGACATATAGCTTACAAAGTGCGGGAAGATGATATCGTGACTGCTTATTTCCTCATCCCACTCGGGGTCCCACTCAATCGACATAAATCCGACAAAGTTTATACTGCGAAGTGCATTCATAACCTCTTCAATAGGAAGAGTACCCTCACCAATCAGGCTGTGACCCTCCATGCTTTCAGAGTCCTTTATATGAATGTGCTTTATAAAAGCACCTAAGTTTGTAACCGTCTGCTCGGGAGTTTCGTTATGAAGTCTGTACGGGTAGTGCAAGTCCCACAATGCTGCCACATTATCGCAGGAAAACTCCGACAAAAGCTCACGGAGCTTCTTTGTATCGGCATATGCACCGACCGTTTCCACTAAAAGTACAACGTCCTTTTCTTCTGCAGTCGGGAGTGCTTTTTTAATAAAATCACTTACTCCGTCCTCTTTAGTTGATTTTACTCTTATATAGGGGACATTAAGTGCTTCGCACACCTTTATGCACTTTTCAAATTCCTCACACGCCGCATCAATATCCGCCGACACATCGCTTATCATATCGATACAGGGAATTTCCATTTTATATTCCATCAGCTTATGATAAGCGGATTTTATATCCGAGTCGTTAAGCTTGTTTATATCGTGGATTTCAAAGCCCGAAAATTTGTATTCTCTTGCAATTTCAAAAAATTCAGGCAAATTGAAATCATTCCATTTATTTGTTGAAAAGGATAAATTCACTCCTTACACCTCCTCGAAGCATATTTTGTTAAGAGCATTTATATATGCATTGATGCCTGCACCGATAATATCGGTTGAAATGCCCTTTCCCGAGTAGGGCTTACCGTTATATCTTAATTTTACAATACTCGAACCCATCGCTTCTCTTCCCTCTGTTACCGCCTGAATTTGGAAATCGTCAAGCTCAAAGTGATGTCCGGTTATCTGCTCGATTGCCAAAAATGCCGCATCAACAGGTCCGTCGCCTATGCAGATGCCCGAAAGCTCAACGCCGTTTTTCTCAAGCACGATATGTGCAGATGAAGAGATTATGTTTCCGTTATTGATTACATAGCTCTTAAGCTTATATGTAGGTGCAACCTGCATTGCAACGCTTGCCACAATTGCATCAATTTCTCTTGCTCCCACCTTTTTATTCTTTGAAACCTTTGTAAATTCGTCAAATACCTTGCCCAGATCCTCATCGGACAGCTCATAACCGAGCTTTGCAACAGCCGCACTTAGTGCCTTTATATCATCATTGCCCGTTAAAACAATGCTTTCACCTACAGTTGTGTTTGTGCCGCCGTCAAACGGTGTGTTCACACCTGCGTTTCTTGTCATCATTCTGATTTTGTTTACGGAATTGTCAAGGGCTGTCATATTGATTTTTGAACTTATACCGAGTGCATCGCCCTTTTCGCGGAATATTCTTGCAACTGCGCCCAGAGCCGGATATTCGTCGGTTATAACGGCTGTCTTAATTTGCTTTACTCCTGCATTTATGCACGATACTGCACAAGCCGCCGCCATATTGAGTGAGTTTGAACACTCAACCGAAATATTAACGCCCAAAAGCGAGGGATTTTCCGAAATAAGGTTTCTTATAAAGCCTTCAAACTCGTTCGGAAGCATACCGCCTGCCGAGTCGCAGATTGTGATTGTATTTGCACCACACTCTGCCGCAGTTTTTATTGCATCCTTCAAAAAGCTTTCCTCTGCTCTTGTTGCATCCATCATTGAAACTTCAACGTCCGATGTCATTTCCTTTGCACATTTAACCGTTTCAGAAAGTGCTTCAAGCATTGCCGCAGGCTTTTTGTGGAAAAGGTATTCCATCTGCACCGTTGATGAAGGCATCATAATGTGAAGTCTCGGCTTTGCCGCCGCCTTTATAGCATTAAACGCCTCCTGTGCCGACTCCTTCGAAAAGCCTGCCGGGCAGGAAAGCACGCTGTTTTTGATAAGCGGTGCAATCGAATGGAGGAAGAGTATGTCCGTCTTTCCCTTCGTGATGGGAGCTGTTTCGATTACGTCTACACAAAGCTTGTCAAGCAGCTTTGCAATTTCTATCTTTTCCTTGAAGGATAGTGTGTAACCGCCTACCTTTCCTTCCTCTCTCAATGTAATATCAGATATTGCTATTTGAGTCATTTTTCTTTACACCTCTTTTTTTATTTTTAACAGTTTTTCTGCATTTTCGTGAAATATCAGATTATATTCATCGTCAGAAAGCTTCATATCATAAAGCATATCAAGCTCTCTTTTCGCTTCCCACATCGGGAAATCCGTTCCGAACAGTACCCTCTCGGCACCGTAGAGCCTTATTAATTCCTTTGCACGTTCCTTTCCGAGCATAAAGAAGGAGCTTGATGTGTCAACATAACAGTTTTCATCCTTCAAAAACTCATACGCCAAATCATATACCGACCAACCGCCGAAATGTGCACCTATTGTGATAAGGTCGGGGAACTGTTTTAAAATATTTTTAAGCCGCCTCGGATGTGAGAAGTCATAGCGGTAGTCACCTGTATGTATCAGAAGCGGAAGCTTGTTTTGCTGCATATAATCATAGAGCTCAAACATACGCTCATCGTCTAAGTTGAATTTTTGTGTGTCGGGGTGAATTTTAATACCCTTTAAGCCTAAGCTTGATAGTCGTTCAGCTTCACCGATTTTTTCGTCAAAATCGGCGTGCATCGTGCCAAAGCCGTAGAACTCTTTGTGTTCTTTAAGCTCTGCAGATATAAAATCATTTATTGCTTCTACCGTATGAGCCGTTACCGCAACAGAATGTACAACGTAATTTGTTATGCCGCATTTTGACCCGCCTTCGATAAGCGCCTTTGCAGTGCCATTGCCCGACATTTCTATATTATAGAAGTCTCCGATGCTTACGACAGCCTTTTCGGCAATCTTCTCCGGATATATATGTGTATGGAAATCTATTATCTTCATTCGTCTATCTCCTCATATGCTTTTACAAGAACAAAACGGCTTCGCCGAAAAAGCAAAGCCGCTAAATTTACCGTCATACAGTTGAACAGTATCAAGTTAACGATTGGCTTTTTCGCACAGCTGTCAATCTCTTTAGAATGTTAATTATCAAGCCGTTAAGGCTTAGAATAAGGTTGCATATAAGGTCAGATATGCACAAAAAAACAGACACTGCAAAACGAGCAATGCCTGTAGAAAAAACACTGTTTACAGAAGAGTTTGCAGTACAAGAACGAGATGCAGACATATCTGCAGCCCAAGATGAGTTATCAGCTTTTGTCATATTAACAAATCTCATTGTCCGCTCTCTCCTTAAAATTTAAAATATATACTATATAATAACACTTACCGCCCAATAAGTCAAGATATTTTTTAAAGTTTACAAAGATTTCCGCATTATTCCGTCATTTTCAACAAATTATATGATTTTTAGAGGATATAAATTATAATTTATCGCTTCGCGAAAAATTATAATTTTAGGTAATAGGTAATAGTTAATAAGGAATAAGTAAAGTACAAAAGCACTGCTTTTGTTTTGATTGAATAGAAAAATGCTTTTTGCATTTTTCTTTCCTTACTTCTTCACTATTCCTTATTACTTATTACTTCAAATTAGTAAACAAATGGGGACAGTCCCTATTTGTTTACTTTTTGCATTTCTCAATATTAATAAATGAAAACCGGAAGGTTTTCTACCTTAACTCCTAACTCCTAACTAATTTAGCGACAGCTAAATTATAATTTACCTGCATCCGCAGTTATCGTCATTAAAATCGCATTTTTCCGGCGGGAAGAATTCATCTACCGGGAAGCTGATTCTTTCAAACAGGTTGCAGGGGTTATCGTCGGTTGCACCTACGCACTCCTTCTGCGGAATACAGAAATCGTATGCCGGAATAAGGAGCATTACACGTCTTTCAAGACGGATAATTGAGAAGATGCCGAGCGATACATACACTCTCTTCTGCTCGCCGCCGAGTATCAGGCTATCGTCAAATATTCTGCACACCGATTCGGGCACACTTGCAATATCGAAATCGTCATCGCACGAACAGCCGCACTTATCGGACTTCACATCAACAACCTTCGCACCAAGCGCAATCGGGTCTACAACCTCTACCACCGCTGTGGGCATATTCGTCTTTCTCCACATCTGCGGGTCGAATGCGTCCTCCTTGTACTTCGATTCAAATACCTTCGCATTACCCTCGGAGCCAAAGAGAATTACTCTCTTACTGAACGCCGCAAGTCCCTCAACCATTGTGGGCTTGCCAAGTCCCTGGTATACGGAAAGGTTAATTTTGAAGAAGTATTTCAAATCAACCGAGTAATACCCTCTGTTAAACGGAACAGCCTCAATATCGGAGAATACCCATATAATTTCCGCTTTCGTACACTTCACACTGATTGCGCGGTCAATAACACACTGACCCTCCGCCGTCAGATATACTCTTAAGTTTTCAAGACAGTCCTTATCACGGCAGCTGTCGTATATTTTATCCGTATGTATGCAAACAGCCTCCTTGAAGCCTCTGTCGCACTCTGCCTCCGGGCACGGATTGCACCCGGAATTGCTGTTCGGATTACAGTTGTTTCCCATAATTTGCTACATCCTTTCTGACTTGCTAAAGTAAGAGACATCTCTCTTTACTATATGATATGCCAAAAAAGAAATAACGTGCGTATAATTTTGTTCTATAATATATCACTCTGAAACGCAACCGCTTTGCCGAGGATATGGATATGCTCAAGCTCCTCGCCCATATATACAAAATCCTTATAAGCAGGATTTTCGGGCTTTAATATCAGCATATTCTTTTCAGGGAAATATGAAACCCTTTTAAGCGTCGCCTCATCGTCTATCACAACAACCGCAATTTCACCGTTTTCCACCGTATCCTGCCTTTTTACAAATACTATGTCGCCGTCATAAATTCTTGCATTAATCATACTGTCGCCCTTTGCAATAAGGCAAAAATCCGCCTTTGTCTCTTCCCTGCACTCCACATAGCTCTCGTGCTCTTCATTTGCAAATATCGGCTCTCCGCAGGCAATTTTTCCGAGCATCGGCAACCTTTTTACCGAAAGGCTTCTTATATTACCGTATTTATGAATGTCAAAGACGTTATCCGAATCACGCCCTATAAGATAGTCGGCAGAACACCCAAAATAATCGGACAGCCTTTTTAACATTTTATTATCGGGTGCACTCGCCTCCCGCTCCCACATAGCAACAGTCGATCTCGACACACCCAAATCCTCCGCAAGCTTCTGCTGACTTATTCCCTTGACCTCTCTTAATTGTTTGAGCGTTTTCATATTTAGAATCTCCCCTTTACGAATGTTTGTTCTCACTTTATTCATACTTTATTTACATTATAGTGTCAATTTGCTTGACTGTCAAGATATTTTTTAAATTTTTAGACAAAATACTTGACATATTTTCCATTTTATGTTATACTCACATCACAATTAACGAACGTATGTTTTCAAGGAGGGCAGCAAATGAGAGACAGTATATGCTGGGATTGTAAATGGGCAACAGGAGCAGACGGTGTTTGCAGTTGGGCGGCGGAATTTAAGGAAGTCGAGGGCTGGACGGCACTTCGGCGTGATTTGATATACGGTACAAGACCGGAGATATCCTATCGTGTCATCAGTTGCCCGCTGTTTACTAAGGATGCACGTCTAAGCATCGGAGATGATGAAGATTGAGAAAGTTTGTAGTTAAAAAAAGTTATCGTATGAGCTATAAAAAGCAGGGGTATATCTTCTTTGCGTGTCAGAATTACCGCACTATGTCGGCAAGAATGAAAAAGAAGATAGACCGTCTGTGCAGTGAGATTGGAAAAGAGGACAAAGACGCACTTTTTGAAGCGATGACGGGAGAGAAAACCGTCGAACATATAGCCGCACGCCATCATATCACCTGCCGCAGACTCTACCTTTTAGTTCATGAGTTTTACAGAAAATGGTAAGATGAAAAAAGCCTGACAAGAATTAAACTTCTGTCAGACTTTTTTTATTTATCAGTCGGTCAGGTTATCAAAATAGCCCTGAACAAGCACTACCGGTGTGCCCTTGTCTCCCGAACCGCTTGTTAAGTCACAAAGTGAACCGATTAAGTCGGTCAGGCGGCGGGGGGTTGTTCCCTGCGATGCCATATTTCCAACGAGGTCAGCGCCCTTTTCACGAATTGCACCCTCGATTGCCTTTTTGAGTTCGTCACCCTTTAAGTCCTTGAAATCATTATCTGCAAGGTACTTGAGCTTAAGCTCGTTGGGGGTTCCTTCGAGGCCCTTTGTATATGCAGGTGATACAATCGGGTCTGCAAGCTCCCATATCTTTCCTACGGGATCCTTGAAAGCTCCGTCTCCGTATACCATAACCTCTATATTCTTACCCGTACGCTCCAAAAGTCTTGCCTTGATATCCTCAACTAAGTCAAAGCACTCGTTCGGGAAGAGCTTTATTGTATCCTCTGTTGACTTGTTTGAGCCTAATAGTCCGTAGTTTGTGTTGAATCCGCTTCCGTTTACAGATGCATTCAAAACTTCATCAAGACCGATTACTCTCTTTGCACCGGCAGCCTTTAAAATTCTCTTTGTACGTGCTCTTGTGTGAATATCGCAGGTGAGCACACTGTCGGTATAATTAAGAATTACTCTCGGATTGTTTGCAAGTATTATCTCAACATCAGCACCACACTCTTTGATTAAATCTCCGTAGTACTTAACATAGTCAACACCTGTAAAGGGATGAAGATTTTCGCCGAAAAGCTCTCTGTATTTTTCCTCTGTTAAAACATCTGAGTAGGGATTTATTCCTGCTTCATCCACCTGGTCGAGTGATACAAGAGCATTTCCAACCTCGTCGGACGGATAGCTGAGCATCAATACAACCTTCTTTGCACCCTTTGCAATTCCCTTTAAGCAGATTGCAAAACGGTTACGGCTGAGTATCGGGAATATAACGCCTATAGTGCCGCCGCCAAGCTTATTTTTTACATCCTCTGCAATCGCATCAACAGACGCATAATTGCCCTGCGCACGTGCCACGATTGATTCTGTGATTGCAACAACGTCACGGTCACAAAGTGCAAAGCCCTCTGCCTCCGACGCACCTGTTACACTCTCTACAACTATCCCTGCAAGGTCGTCTCCCTCACGGATTATCGGGCAACGAATACCTCTTGATACGGTACCTGTTCTTCTTTCCATGGTTATAACCTTCCTTTCCGTGCCCAAAAGCACCAAACACAAGGCCCAAAGAAAATCGTTCACAGTGCTGTTTTGCCGCGAGCGGTGCTGTACGCCGGTACCGCCCCGAGCTGCCGTCAACTCTTACCAAAACAAGTTTTGGAGAGTTTTGACATGGGTGTCGTTTACCAAATCAAAGATTTGGACGAACACTCCAAAAAGTAGTGCTGTGGGCGATTTTATTGAGCCTTAAATTTTATTACATATATTATATTGACTTTTACTACATTTATTATTATAATACAATTGTAGCTATTAGTAAAGAGAATAATACTTACTACTGTTATAAGGAGTGCTTATAATGAAAGCAAAGCTTGATTACTACAAAATTTTTTATGAAACAGCGTGTCATTCGTCCTTTTCTGCAGCGGCGAGCAGGCTTTATATATCGCAGTCTGCAATATCCCAGTGTATCAGACAGCTTGAATCGGAGCTTGATACACAGCTTTTTATAAGGTCAAGACGAGGCGTTACGCTAACAAAAGAAGGACAGCTTTTGTTTAGTAAGGTTGAGAGTGCGATGCAGGCGATTGAACAGGGTGAAACACTTCTTGCCAGGCTTCACCATCTCGACAGCGGCTCACTTGTGATTGCGGCAGGTGATACGATAACCACGAATTTTCTTCTGCCATACCTCGAAAAATTTCACGACACCTTCCCCGGCATACGCATAAAGATGGAAAATTCCTATTCGGAGCATATGATAGAGTGCGTTAAAGAGGGAAAAGCGGAGCTTGCTTTTGTAAATCTGCCTATAAAGGCGGATAAAGAGCTTGAGATATTGCCCTGCCTTGAAATTCACGATATTTTTGTGTGCGGTTCGGATTATAATATGAAAAAAAGCTACTCACGTGCCGAAATGGCGGAGCAGCCTTTAATACTTCTTGAAACCAATTCCTCATCAAGACGGTTTGTTGATGAAATTTTTCAAAAATCAGGAATAACACTAAAGCCTCATATCGAAATGGCGGCACACGAGCTTCTGATTCGCTTTGCTTCCATACATCTGGGCGTTTCCTGCGTAATTGAGGAATTTTCAAAAAAGGAGCTTGAAGGAGGGCTTATCCGCAAAATGCCTCTTAACGAGCCGCTCCCTACAAGAAGCATCGGATGTGCCTATTTAAAGCATAACCCGCTTTCGCTTGCGGCAAAGGAGTTTTTGAAAATTATAATTTAGCTGCTGAGCTATGAGCTAACAACGCAAAAAGTAAACAAATGGGGACTGTCCCTATTTGTTTACTTTTTGTATTTCTCAATCTTAATAAATGAAAACCGCAAGGTTTTCTACCATAACTCCTAACTCCTAATTCCTGACTCCTAACTTTATAATTTAGAGCGAAGCGATAAATTATAATTCGTCTTTCAGCATCAAAGCAGAAACTGCCGACATTACAATCCACGAAACAAACATCGGGACATAGCCGAAATGCTTGATTACAACGCCGTAAATTACGCCGGAAATACCTGCGCCGAGGTATGTTGCAAAGTCCATTATACCGCTTACCGATGCGACATTTCCCGTTTTTAAATAGTGCATCGGATAAATTGACAGCATTGATGTGTTTATCATTGATGCCGCCGCATAAATCACACTCAGCATCAGCACCGCAGTTATCATACCGCCGAAGCCTAAACTCAGCACAACCGATGCCACAGCACAAAGCAAAAATCCCACAACCGAAACCTTATGCTCCCGCTCACCCGTCATTTTATATACCGCCGGGTAGACAGTTCTTCCTATAAAGCCGATTATAGGTATAAGCAGAATATAATAGGATGAGTCTGTCAGGTCTTTTGCATATTTATCTACTATAAATACAGTCATCCAAAGGCTGATATTTTCCTTCATCACGCCGTGCATCATTGCAGGTGCACACATTTTGCGAAGCTCAGGGGTTTTTAAAAGCTTAAAGATTGAAATATGCTTTTTTTGCGTGTCGACACTCGCCTTTATTCCCCTTGCTGTAAGACACACCAAAAGACCCGCAATAACCGTCAGAAGGCCGGGGATTATAAATGCAAATTTCACGCCGAATTTCGTTATAAAGTATGTATTTACCAAAATTCCCACTATATTTCCCATCGCAACCGAGGTTACCATAACCGAGGTTTTTCTTTTTGCAGCATTTTTTTCATACATCCCCGATACAATACACAAAACCGAACTCCACAGCATTGACTGTGCATAGCTGTTTGCTGTCCAAAGCAGGAAAATCCCGATAAACGGAGGGAAAAAGCTTATTAAAATATTGCTTATACCGGCGATTACAAGTCCCGTTGTAATCATTGCCCAGGGCGGATTTTTGTCGCTCAAGGTTCCGTTTATCAATCTGCCCACCGAATATATCGTGGAAAATACACTTCCGAGCAACCCAAGCTGAACTGTATCAAGCACACCCGATGTTATCAGCTCAGGTCCTGCCATTGATAAGTTTACTCTTGCCACATATATCGCAGTATACGCAAAGTATACTATCATAAAAATTAGTAGTTTTCTTTTGTTTGTCATTTTAAATTCCCCCTTCGTAAATTATAATTTGTCGGTGCGTTGCACCGCCAAATTATAAAGTTTGGAGTTAGGAGTGTGGAGTTAGGAGTTATGGTAGAAAACCTTGCGGTTTTCAGATATTTAATATTGAGAAATGCGAAGCATTTCTTTATCAAT
>JAZRMB010000072.1:0-2615 GCA_045647245.1 Clostridia bacterium | reverse complement strand
ATTTAATATTGAGAAATGCGAAGCATTTCTTTATCAATCATTTCAAAAGCGTAAGCTTTTGTACATTAACTCCTAACTCCTAATTCCAAACTCCTAACTATTATAATTTCTCGCTCGAAGAGCGATAAATTATAATTTAGTCAATACTTACCACGTCATATCCGAGATAAATCTTAAATGCTTCTTCGAGCACAGCCTTTACGTGACCGTTTGCAACGGTTGTGTGATGCTTGAAGCCGCCTCTTGCAAGCTTTATTAACTTATCCTGCAGATTGTCGATTCTTGCAACGCCGCCGCAACCAAAGAATTCCTTCTCGATATCATCAGATGTAAATTCGCCCTCGCTGAAGTAGATGGTAATTTTACCGTCCTCTGTTTTACAGTTTGAATAGGTCATCGGGAATGCCGCAATTCTTCCCTCGTTTGTGCCCCAGCCGCTGCCCGGGTCGCCCTTATCGAACATCTTGTGTGATGTAACCTCGCCCTTTTCCTTCATAAGCTTCTGTGCAGTTGAACCGCAGTGGAAGAGGATAACCTTATCAGGGTCATCGCCGTAGTTATTGTTCCAGTCAAGACAAGCCGCAGGACCCTCGGTTGCAAGTAAAAGTGCACGCATTGTGATTGCAGAGCACATATCAATCTCGCACGATGCTACAATACCTCTGTCGTTTAATTCACTTATAAGCACGCAGGGGCAAACTCTTAAGTATGTTTCCATCTCGTTCCAGCAACGTAGCGAAATTGCATCGAGGTGATATTCTTCTATATACTTATCTATTATTACGCTGATTTTTGAAAGCATAATTTTCTTATCCTCGGGCACTTTTGAAAAGTCGGTATATGCCTCAAGAGCTGCCTTTTTAGCTATTACTCTCTCGTCATCGTCGGCTGTTGCACGCACAAATTCAAAGAGCTCCGAAAGGTCAAAGGATTCAACATTGATTCCGTGACGCTGCATTGTAACCTCATCAAAACGTACCGTCTTGAATGCAGTAGTTCTTGCACCGATGCATCCGATTGTGAATCTCTTCATACCATTTACAACACGGCAAACAGCCGCAAAATCGTGAAGATTCTGTGTGAATGCAGGTGTTAAGGGATGTACAACGTGCGGCTTCATAACGGTGTACGGTACTCTGTACTGTTCAAATACATCTGTTACAGAAAATTTTCCGCAGTATGCGTCACGTCTGTTCTTGAAATCCATCTTGCCGATTTCATCGGGATATGCCTGCATCAGAATGGGCACACCTGCATCCTGAAGTGCAGCAATTGCACCGTTTTCGTCAATAAATATAGGCATACAAAGAATAACGCCGTCATATTCGCCCTCGTGGGACTTAAGCCATGCGGCATATGTTCTACCCTCATCACGTGTCTCAACAGCACCGTAGCGTGTTGCGTCTTTGTCCATTATTATGTAGTCATAGCCGGCATCGGTTACCGCCTTTACCATATCCTCTCTGGCGCCCTCAATAAGCTCTGCAGGCATAAAGCCTCTGTTTCCGAAGAATAATGCGAAGGTTTGTTTTTTCATATTTATCATCCTTTCGTAAATTATAATTTTCCTCTTTCATTTTACAAAAAAATATGTTATAATCATAGTCAATATCATACTAAAAATGGTAAATTTGTACGGAATGGGCGGATTTTTATGACATTCGGGTTTGACACCGAAAAAATGGAAACTCTGATGAAAGCTTTTTATGAAATATCGGGAATAAGACTTGTTCTGTTCGACCCGGAATTTCACGAAGTGACGGCATATCCTAAAGAGAGCTGCCGTTTTTGCAGGATGATGAAATCGTGCGGTTGGACAAGGCGTAAATGTAACTATGCTGACCGTCAGGCACTGAAAAAATCAGCACAAAACAACACACCTGTCGTATACAAATGCCACGCGGGGTTGTTTGAGTGTGTAATCCCTTTAATGGAAAACGAAAAAGCCGTCGGATACCTGATGTTCGGACAGATATCCGGCGGCAACGACAAAAGTGAGCTTTTTGAAAAAGCAGATATATGGTGTGAAAAGTTGCTTCTTGATAAGGACGATATTTTCAACGCAATAGAGGAAATCGAAGTGAAAACAAAAGAGCAGATTGATGCCGCCGCAAAAATAATGGAGGCGTGTACTGCATACATAATCTATAAAGAACTGATAACGCCCGAAAACAACAAAATCTTCGATGCGGCAAAAAGCTACATCGAAGACCGGCTTGATATTGAAATTGATGCACATATCCTCTCAAGTGAGCTTGGAATAAGCAGAACAAAGCTCTATGAAATATTCAGAAACGAGATAAATATGGGCATTTCAAAATATATACAAAAACGTCGTATGCACAGGGCGAAAAAGCTTTTAAAAACCACCGATATGACAATAGCCGAAATCGCAGGTGCAGTAGGCTTTGCCGACTATAACTACTTCAGTCGCATCTATAAAAAAACCTACGGAAAATCACCCGGAAAATACAGATAAATTATAATTTGTCGGTGCGTTGCACCGCCAAATTATAAAGTTTGGAGTTAGGAGTGTGGAGTTAGGAGTTATGGTAGAAAACCTTGCGGTTTTCAGATATTTAATATTGAGAAATGCGAAGCATTTCTTTATCAAT
>JAZRMB010000071.1:0-13639 GCA_045647245.1 Clostridia bacterium | reverse complement strand
GTTGCACCGACAAAAATCGAATTTACAGGTACAGGTATGTATATCGGCAAGGTTACACTGGATGAAATGGAAAAGGTACGCCCCTATCCCGATTATGAGCTTACAACACAGTATGAAATGGACCTTTCCGCTATAGAAGGTGTTGTTAAGGGCGAAGATGGTTGGAAAAATAACCAGACAGACGACGGCACAAATGTAAATACTGACAATAATCTCAAATCCCGTTCCTCTTTTGAGAAGGTGACATTTGACGGTGTGGAAGCCATCCGTGCAAAGAATACAGGTGCAAATGAAGATGGCGTCACATATACAACAGCGACAAATGAAATAAAGCGTGTAGAAACAATAAACGCCGGACAGGAAAATCTGGTATTTGATATGAAGCTGTATGTACCAAGTGAGGTGACGGAAAAAGCAAATAATGCAAGGCTGCAGATTACAGCCCGTAAGAAAACTCCCGACAGAGGTATAACTCTGATGGTGCTGAAAGCGGCAGAGGGAATTTTCACTCCCCCCACGAATAGCTATGAGTACGACTTTGCTATGCCGAAGGACAGATGGTTTGATTTAAAGTTAGAAATTCTGCAGGAAATGCAGGGTATGAATATTTATATCGACGGCAGCAAGATGAACGAGTGGGTTGTTGACCTTAATAATTCAGAAAATTACTGGGGTATTGGTGTACTGGACGAAATCGACGTAGCATTGTCAAGCTCAGTGGACGACGCAGGTGAAATTTATTTCAAAGACTTTAAACTTTCAACTGCAAAGAGTGTGGGTGCTCTGATTGAAAAGGAGGTTTTCTCAGAAAACTTTGATTCGGCTGCTTCTAAGATTGTGTATACAAAGGGTGCATCAACAAATCAAACTGATTCAGTCTGCAAAACAACATATTCCTCAGGCGTGGAAAATGCGGTAGGTGACACGGGATTAGGCAAATTTACTAACTCAAGAGTTTCTAGTGGTTCGACGTATTTCCACGTAGCTGAAACAGAGCCGATATCTGATACACTTATCGGAAGTTATACTGCCAAGAGTAAAATTAACAATTATCATGATGACGGAAAATATTATAACGAGAATGCTATGGATTTTTCAGATGCGGAAAAAATTAACATAAGCTTCCGTTATTATAATGCTGCAGTATCAAGACTAGTGAAAACTCCCAGCAGCGTGCTGGATTCTTTGGAGGTGCTGCTGACACAAAACGTAACGGATAATGCGGCCTCTAGTGCTACACCACAAATAGTATTCTACAGACAGGATAAGCCTATAATATCTCATAAGAATACAAAACTAAGCGAAAGTTCCGGTAAGCTTGCAAACACAGCGAAGGTGTGGCAGAGTGCCGAAATTACAGTTGCACCGAATTCGTATAGCTTGAGTGTTGCCGGAACGACACTGAACGCAACAGCTGAGGAGTTTACTGCCGCTGACTTACAAGCCTTGAAATATATTAATTTTAAAGTTAGAAATGATGCCGGTGGCTGCTACTATATTGATGATCTCTGCGTTACAAAGTCGGTTAAAGCCCCTGCTGATTATGCGAAGGGCTACTATGCAGCGACTGAGCAGCGCAGCTTTGAAAGCGACCTGACACGTGGTGACATAAAGGAGCTTGAATATGCGGAGGTACGCTTTACAGATGGAAGACATGTGTGCGGTCAGCCCTATAACGACAGAATAATAGACCGTGTAACGATAAAGGAAAACAGAGAAGTAGCAGCTGATGCAAAGGTTATTGTCGCTGTGTATGAGGGGGATGCACTTGAAGCATCAGCCATACTCGACTACAACGCAAGCGGCATTTATGATATAGCAGATAAGAATATTGCAGTAAACAGAGAGTCAAAGGTGCGTGTATTCTACTGGAGTATGGGGGCACTTAATCCCATAGACACCTTTGATGCGATAGATAAGAACACAGAGAGACCGAGCCTGTGGGTACTAGGTGACTCCACCGCAGCACATTATTCACTCAATGAAACGACAAAGAGAGAGGGCTGGGGTGACTACCTGAACGAATTTTTGAACACAAATGAAATAGTTGTCAGAAATGAAGCCGTACCCGGCATGGCTGTTAAAAGGCTTGTTGACTCTACTGCGGTGTACAATGAGCTTTTGGGAACAAACGGGAAGGTAAAGGATGGCGACTATGTCCTCATAAGCTTTGGTATAAACGATGCTAAAAGCGGCAACGACGGTGAGGGAAGGTACGCAACCCCTTACGGAAACACAGAAGGTACCTGGCAGTGGTATGTCGGGGAGAAGCTGATTGAGGTTATTAAAGCTAAGGGTGCGACACCCATTCTTGTTACTGAAAATGGAAAGCACACATTTTGTAGCGTCCCGTTGGGAAATAGCGTATATCTTGAGGTACTGCACAAGGACAGAGAGAGAGAGTATGTTAAGGCAACAGATGCTATAGCAGAGAGAAAAGAGGTTTCGCTCATCGATTTGAACGGAATGTATCATGATTATCTTGAGAGTATCGGCAGCGAGACTGCTAAGGGAGATTTTGCCTTTAGCGATGACGGTACGGCAATGGATGCTACACATCCCAATGCACAGGGTGCCAGAACAAGGGCAGGTCTCATCTGCAAGGGATTAAAGCTTCTTGGTATCGAAGGCTTAAGCGAGTATATTAAATAATTTGTGGCGCAGAGAACGCTCGCAGCTTTAATATAAGCAATTTATTGAAAGGGGCTGCTTTTGCAGCCCCCTTTCACAGTATAGGAATTTACGTAAAATTAAGACGCATGAAACTATGCTTTCATATCGTCAGAGTGCGAAATGAGTGCAGGCTCAGCCTGCTAACACGGAAAGGAGACATCAAATGTTTAAACGAATGACAGTAGGTTTGCGTATAACGGCATTTTTACTGGTGCTGACCCTTATATCCGTATGTCTACCTGCAGGAAATGTTTCACCAGTAAGTGCAAGCGGCATCACAGAGACTTTTGAGGATGGCGGCACGGGGGCCTTTGTCTGTGACAAATTGGGCGGCGTTTCTAACAGAGAAGCTGCCGGTAACCACTATATGAATATATCGCCGGATGTTGACGGATTGCTTGCCAATGCAAGATATCCTGTAAGCTTCCCCGAAAATGCGGAGGCGGAAATCTCCTTCAGATTTATGCTCAATAACTATGTAATTAACGGACAGACTATTGCAAATCTGTCGTATAAATATATTTCGGGAGTGGTGCTTGAAATTCATAACGGCACACTTTCATATAAAGATGCAGAGGGAGGATATGTAAGAATCCTTGACGAGGTACTGGCAAATAAATGGTACAAGGTATGTATAAGCGTGGATTACAATGCCGCATCCTTTAATGTAAGTGTTGATGAAAAGGAGCGTGTCTACGGTGCGCCTGTTCTGGGCGATGTCACTACGGTTGACAGCATCTCCTTTACTGCAAAAAATGCACCCGGTATACGTATAGACGATTTTTCCGTAAACTGCACCAATACGGCAAAGCAAATAGTTTTTACGGGTGATAATGAAGTAGAGCTTGCATATGACACCACCGGCACCCAGACCATCAGTGTTGAAGTTATTGACAATAATGGTGTAAAGGTTGAGAATGCCGTATTAAATCTCACCGTTTCGCCTGCCGCATCGGGGGTAACTGCTTCACAAAACGGAAACACTGTCACACTGCAGATTGCAGAGGATGCACCCGAAACGGAATATACACTGAGGGCAGTATATCAGGGGGCAGAGGACTATTTCCGTTTCACCCTTAAAAGATACACCCCCGAGGTAAGTGAAATAACAATCTCCGGTGATGCACGAATTGCATATACAGGGGAAGAAACACGCTATATTTACAAGGCTGTTGCCCTTGACAATAAGGGTAATGAAATTCAGGGCGGCAGCTTTAACTACTATCTGAGTAATGAGATAAGCGCAATAACCCTTGATGAACAAACGGGCGAGCTTTTGGTAAATGCAGAGCTTCCAAAGGATACACCGATAACTCTTTATGCCGAGCTTAGCGGAAAAGTGGGCGTTGTAGGCACAAAGAGAATTCTCCTTCAGGATGAAGAAAACTATCAGGGGGATAATGCACGTTTTCAGGTACTGCTTGATTACGTTGACAGAGTGCGTGAAATCGGCAGAGACCCATGGAATGGCTCGCCTCTTATAGTTTCGGCGATCGACCGCTATACTATGAAGCCTGCCGCATGGCATGCCGACGATAAAACATATGTGCCGACAAATCTCGCCGGACAGGCTAACTGGTTTCGAAGTATGGACGGACTTTATGCCATAACGGGGGATGAGCAGTACAAAAAGGAAGTAACCGATACCTTTCAGTTTTATATAGATCACTTCCAACACAAAAACGGTATGCTGCCTATGGGTGGACATCGGTATGTCGATGTGAGAGACCTACAGGTTGTCGGTGAAAATATTATGGAGCTGAAGGCTGTATTCCCGTATCTGAAGCCCTACTGGGATTTGGATGCGGAGGGTGCGAGAAAGATGATTATAAGTCATTTCAGGGGCTCTTTTCAAAGCTGGGGTCAGTTCATAATAAACAGGCACGTTGATCCGTACATCAATTTTTCAACAGCAGAATATGATGACTGGGCAAACAAGGCGAAGCCCCTTTCAAAGGAGCAATACGGTTACAGAATTGTGCAAACCGGTAAGCACGGATTTCGTGCGGCGGGAACTGATGTGATTTATCTGCTTTCGAATTTGTATGAAAATACGGGTGAGGAACCCGCTTTCAGATGGGCATACAGACTGGCGCAGCAGTATTATGCGGCTACCGATCCTGAGACGAAAATTGTACCGTCAAGCTTTACGTCAAGAAAGGGAATGTCAACCAACACGGAAACACGTGATGACCGTGCCCTTCGTGATATAGCACCCGACGCTTACGAGCAGGGCTTTATAACTGAATGGCAGAGGTATAACCTCTGTCTGGATCCGTTTTATATATCAGGTCCTACCTCGCTTAATCCTTCATATTCGGACATAAATATGGCTAAGAAGGCGGGTATCGATACTCCGGAGGGAAGAGAGATACTTGATTTCCACCTTACCAGTATGGCAAGCTATGCAAAGCTTGCCTATAACGAGGAGGAGGACACCTACAGCCCTATTCTGATTGACGGGACGAAGCTTACAGGTCTTGTTATCAAAAACCCCTTAGCATCATATTACGTAAAGCGAGGTCAAGTTCTGGAAGATGCTCGTTTGGCGGCGGACTACTGGCTTGCTATGATAAGAACCTTTATAGAGTGTGATGAATATTACGATGTTTTCGGAGAACAGCTTGACACCATATGGGGCATGATAAGAAATCACGCATCCTTTAACGGAATGGGTGAGATGGGATATACAAGACCGGGAGAGGGTACTAAGGCTAATTTATCTACAACGGTGAAGGACCCCAACTATCTTTTAGGTCTGTGTATGCTTTACGCCGAAACGGACGAAGCACAGTATCTTGATTTGGCACGCCGTGTTGCAAATAATATTGTAAAGAGCAATATGGTCAGTGGACTTTTCACACATAAGCCGTCATCCCACTATATTTCACTTTCGGGAAATGCAGGAGATTACGTGTATGCATTTATGCTTTTAGAGGCTGTACTGCGTGGTCAGATGGAGGATATTCCGGAATATTTCCCAAGCTCGGAGCCTATGGATGACGAAGGTTATCTGGAGGATACGGGAGAGTTCAAGGCGGAGGTTACAGCGGCAAATTTGTGGTACAGATACTCTAAAATGCCCGTAAAAATTACGAGCATTGACCTTCCCCAGGAGGAAATAACAATGAAGGTCGGCGAGGAAAAGTACCTTGAAATTGCCATTGAGCCTGACGATGCTACCAGTAAATCGCTTAACATTGTGTCAAGCGACCCTGCGTGTGTGTCACTGGATTATTCGGACAGATGTATGTATGCACTTAAGCCGGGCACGGCTAAGATACATATTGTGGTGGCAAATAAACGCTGGATAAAGAAGACCTTGACGGTTAATGTTACGGAGTAGGAGGCAGACTATGACATTAAAGAAAATAATAAGCATATTTGTAATCTGTGCAATGTGCCTTACACCTTGCATAGCTTCGTATGCGGAAAATATTGAAAATGAAACAAGCCGTGTTTCAGATATTGAGCTTCTCAATATGCTGGGCGTATTTACAGGCTATGAGGACGGAAATCTGCATCCGGACTGGTCAATAACCCGTATGGAGTTTGCCGCAATCATTATCCGTGCATTGGGGTATGATACGGGAATCGGGCAGATGGAAACAGGATTTTCCGATGTTCCTGCATCTCTTTGGGGAAGCGGCTATGTGAAAATGGCGTACGATTTGGGAATTGTTTCTGGATACGGTGACGGTACTTTTCGTCCTAACAATAAAATCACCGAATCGGAAAGCATAAAAATGATTGTTGCCGCACTTGGTTACTCCTACTGGGCAGAGCAAAACGGCGGTTATCCAAACGGATATATCTCAATGGGCTCACGCCTTGATATTCTGGAAAGTGCAGTGGATTCAAAAAATGAAGCTACACGAGGCTATGTGGCAGCTATTCTTGTCAATGCACTGGAAACTAAGATTGTGCATCCCGAGGAGGAAAACATTGCAGATTATGAGGATAATATCCTCCTTCGCCTTAATATCAGTGTGCGCAAGGGAACGCTCAGTGCAATTTACGGGGCGAGCATTGCAGAGGAGCTTGAGCTCCGGGAAAATGAAGTAATCGTATCGGGTGAGCTTTATAAAACAAATCTTGTTATATCACGTGAGTTTGTGGGAAGCAATGTTAAGATATATGTAAAGGATTATAACACGGATGACGCACTTATTGTAGGAATAGTGGGCGACACAGGCACAGATACACTTACTGTTTATGCTGAAGATATCGAAAATACCACTACTCTTAATGAGCTTGTTTACTGTAATGAAAACGGCAGGACGAGAAAGGAAGCACTGGAGGCAAATATAAAAATCAGCTATAACGGTATGAAAATTGATAATTCCGCAGACTATACAGATAGCCGCCTTAAACCCGAGAGCGGATATGTAAAGCTGATTGATACTGACCGTAACGGAGGATATGATACGGCGGTTGTAATGGACTACAAAACATATGTGGTACGCAGTGTATCCGAAAGCGTGATATCAGACATTTACGGCGGTAAGGTAGATATAGATGAAGAGGCTGTCGTAACAGTGAAGTTAGATAATGCATCGTGCGGATTTGAAGAAATCAAAGCGGACGATGTCCTGAGTGCTGCGGTAAGCCTTGATGGTAGTCTGATTGATATTATTATCTGCCGTGACAGTGCAGAGGGCATTATCGAAACATATGAAAATGATGGCGAAGGCGAGTATTATACCCTGGACGACGGAGAGGAATACAGCCTGACATCGTCATACGTAAATGCGTTAGCAAACAGATACAGTGCTGCAGAAAGACTGGAGCTTGGCAGCTATATGAAGCTCTATCTTGACCACTTCGGAAGGGTTGCAGTGGCAGAGCCGGGCGAGGAAAAGGAACGTGACTGTTTCTACGGTTATATGGTTGATATAGCTGAAGATGACGGAATAAAGAATACTGTTTCCTTCAAAATTCTGGGACACGAAAACAAATTTATATACCTTGCTACCGCCGCATCGAAAAAAATTACCTTCGGCAGAATGGAGGGCGAGAACTACGAGGTATCAAAGGTTTCTCCCGATGTTATATATGATAAAATAATGGAAGAGGGAGCATTGACAAAGCAGATGATTTCCTATGTCCTTAACAGTGACGGCGAAATTAAGGAATTCTATTTAGAGGACGAAAACACAGGCTCAGAATATTTTTCTATGGATGTTCCACGTACGACGCAGGACATAAATTATCATACCATAGACGGGAAGTATTACTGGGATGATGATACTGTGTGCTTTCATATTCCCAGTAACGGCAAAAATGACGGCGCTCTTTCCAGCGGAAAGTGTGTGGAATATTTTTCGGGAGAGGACTCTCTCATTATGGAATTATGGGACGTAGAGTCAGACGGATATGTAAACTGTATTTATTATTCGGATACTTCAACCGGACGTGAGCTTGAAACAGGCTCTGTATATTACCTTGACTATGTAAATTCGCCCGTAATGCTTATTACGAAGGTGCAGAATATCACAAATGACGAAGGGGTTGACTACAAGGTTGTTGAAGGCTGGGAAAACAAAAAGCTTGTAAGGACACTTCTCTCAGATTCTCTGTCAAAAAATTCCTCAGACCTGCGCCCCGGTGTCATCATACAATACACCACGAACGAGCAACAGACCATATATGCAGAAAAGTCAGAGGATGATGTGGTGATGATGGTTTATGCGGTCCTTTTCGATTGCAATGACTATAATGCCGGCGAATTTATGATGTATGACTATACAGGAAATCCCTTTACAAATTCACGTATTCAGTTCGGACATACCGCAATTACACGGCTGGATTATCCGCTGATACGTTTTAGTGAAGGCGATAATATGTTTGAAATACACGCAGGAACAACGGTTTATATTTATTCACGAGGTTCCAAGACCGTGACGAAGGGCTCTGTTGCCGATTTGTCCGAAAATTCGCAGGTATTTATAAGAACACGCTACAGTAATATGAGAGAGATTGTTATACTGAAGGATTAAGAGGAGGAAATGAGATGAAAAAATATATCAGCATACTTATGGCTTTGACGATGATTTTCCTGACATTCCCTGCTTCTTTTGCCGCTACCGACTCAACAACGAAGGTAATATTTGAAGATTGCTTCGACACGGAAACAGAGGGCGGCACTCTCAAGTGGGCAAAAGGAAGTGTGGCTAACTCGACAGGTGTGACGCATACCTATGAAAAAGACCCGAAAAATGAAAAAAATATGACCTTGTGTATAGAAAGAACGAAGCCGAGCGGCGATTCAAAGAGATACCTTGAACAGGGTATTAAGCTGGGTGATGTGGCTACAGCGGCAGAAATTCAGCGGGATATAGCAGTAGAGTTCAGCTTTATGTTTCCAAACGAAGGAGATGAAACACGAAGCCTCGGTTTAAGACATCGATCTAACGGACAGGATAAAGGCAGCTGGTATTTTGATCCGCTGAAGGCAAGAGGATTGAGTGCCGGAGGCAGCTGGATTAAAGATGAAGACATTGTTAAGGCGAATGAATGGAACACGGTAAAGCTTTTACTTACATATGAAGGGTGTTACACATTGTGGGTAAACGGAGAAATTATAGAGGGTGTGGTGAATAAGCAGACTGTAAAGGCGGAAAATATTCAGCGAGACTTCATTCCTTCCACGGAGGGCGGATGGGACACATTTGTGCTGTTCTTAGGTCCCTCACCGCTTGGAAAAGTGTACGTAGATGATTTTCGCATTACTACAGATTTTTCGCAGGAGCTTGCGACTGCGGCAGAATCTCTTACCTTTGATAAAGTTTCAGCGGAGCCGGAGAATCGTATTACCCAAGACCTTACTTTGATGAATAAAATTACATATGAAGAAAAAACCTATCCGGTTGAATGGTCAATCAGCGATGAAAATTTTATCACTGCTGACGGTAAGATTACTCCAAAAAGCTTTTCCGGTGACGTTATCGTTACCGCAAGAATTTTCTCGGATAACAAGAAGGATACTTATATAGAAAAAGCCTTTAATTTAACGGTTGTTGAAGCAGGTACATTTACCGATGAGGAGAAGCTTTCCCAATATGCGGAGATTTATCTGTATGAAGAAGCCTTTACGGATGAAGATAAAAACGCTGTTACAAAAAGCCTTAGCACACTGGCTACTGGCACTGCAGGGATAAGCGTTTCCTGGGAATCAAGTAACGGAGAAGTAATGGATAACGAAGGAAAGGTTACACGCCCCAAATTTATTGTCGGTGATACACCGGTAACACTTACCGCAACACTCACCCTCAATGATGCGGAGCCTGCTGTAAAGGAGCTTCATTACACGGTGCTCGCACTTCCTGACCCTGAGATTATGCTCAAGGGTGCGTATGATGCACTTACATATGATGTTTTAACAAACGAGGAACGTACCAGGATAACGAAGAACTTAAATCATCTTCCAGACGAGGGTGAAAACGATACAACCATTTCCTGGGAAATTATCGAGGGTGACGCAATTTCCGTGCCCGACGGCACAGTTACCAGGGGGGATGCAAGCTCAAATGTTACACTCAGGGCGACGATTGATTTTTACGGAGACACGATAACAAAAGATTTCTATTTTACGGTGCTTCCGTCTGAAGCAAAAATGATTGAGCTTGATATAGAACAGATTAGCACCACAGGCTGGGATGTTATTGAAGAAAGCTTTAATCTGCCCCTTGTCGGTGAAGAATATGATACACAGTTTGTGTGGAGCTCCGAAAATGAGGCTATCACGATAAACGGTGGACGTGCAACAGTTCTTCGTCCGCTTTACAACGAAGGAGACGCCTCCTTTAACCTTAGCTTAACTGCAACAAACGGAAAAACAACAGAAACGGTGGATTTCCCCGTTACTGTTAAAGCGCTTGTTTCTGAAAACGAGCTGGTGGTGGAAGCATTGGGTCAGCTGACATTTACAAACATCAGTGAAGAAGCACAGGATGCGGTGACTGAAAATCTTGCTCTTCCGACAGTTCTTGACGGCGGATTAAGTGTAACGTGGGAAACCTCCGACGAAAATGTAGTGACTGAGAAAGGCGAGGTAATACGCCCATCTTATACTGACGGCGACGCTACAGTGACGCTGACACCAACTGTTACAAGTGCGAATGGTCTAATAGAGACAGGGGAGCCAATCATATTTACCGTTCTTGCATACGAGAGTGACTCAGATTATCTTGATGCGGTGAAAAATAGTCTTATTTTCTCAGTATTGAGTGATGAGCCTATAGATGCGGTGACGAGAAATTTACGTCTGCCTGCTACGTGGAGAGGTGCAGAGGTAGAATGGACCACAGAAAGCACTTTGCTGACTATAAGCGGTGAAACAGGGACAGTGAAACGACCGAAATGGGGAAAAGGCAGTGCCTCTGTAGAACTTTGTGCCAATATTAAGTATGGGCAGCTTAGTACTGATAAAAAATATGTACTGTCGGTGCTTGAAAAAGATTATATGGAACACAAGAAGACGCATATAAACGAGGACTTTACAACTTGGACAGAAGTTACTGATGTACCCTCCTATCCAACTGTATCCTTCAGCACCGGAACGGCAGGTCAGGTGGCTGTCAGTATAGAAACCGACCCCCTGAATGACGACAATAATGTACTTCTTATGGACAGAAGCGGCGAAGTGACAGGCGACGGTTGGCTTAAAATCAGCGGTAGGTCAGATCTGGGCGGTATATTGTATTGGGGAGTAGATATACTCTTTGAAACCGGTGAAGAAAACATAAACGTAGAGGGCAGAGGTCCGGCAGCGCAAGAGGTTCTACTGTTCTTTTCACCTGATACACTTAGAAGCATACAAAGAAACATAGCGTTGCGGGATGGTCTGGTTAAGATAGGAGAATGGAATTCCCTGTCTATGGAAATAGATACAGTGGGAAAAACCTACCACGTTTATGTAAATGGTGAGCTTGTGACTGCGCAGGGAAATGTAACGGAAAAGGACGGAAGCCCCTGTGACACGGAAAACGGTATTCCGTTTAGCAATTACGGAAAAGATAACGTAAGCGAGGCTATATCGACGATAAGATTTAAACCTAATCTTGGAACAGAAGCGATGATAGATAATTTGTATCTGGAGGAGAAGGTAATCTATTCAGGTTCTCAGCTGGAAATCGCCCAGGGCTGGGAAAAGGAATTCCTGGAAAAGAATGATATTAAGAATATAACAGGCGATTTGATTTTACCTACAATCTGGACCGAGACAGTGGATATCACATACGCATCAGGGGATTCCTCGGTTGTGGATGAATCAGGAAGAATTAACCTTGAAAGCGGCGAAAAGGATGTTGTGTGGACAGTTGAGATTAACGACGGTTTTTCAACATATATAAAGAACTATACTCTTCATGTGGTTAAAACCGAAAAAATCACGCTTACAGATGCGGATGCTGTGGTTGCAGATGCCCTCTGGGCAATAAATAATCTTAAAGAAAATTATATGCTAGGTTCTCTTGATAAGAATATGAACTTCCCTACTAAGGGCGAGAACGGAAGTAATATCACCATAACAAGCTCCGATACCTCTGTTGTTTCAGACAGCGGTGCCATTACACGGGGTACAAGCGACAAGACAATTACCCTAACGATAAAGGCATCTAAGAACGGACAGGAAAAAACCGATACGCTGAGCGTTACTGTGGCTAAAAAACAGGTAATTACTCCATCAACTCAGGAAAGCTCAAGCGGCGGCAGCGGCGGCGGTGCTATTAAGATTACCAAAGGTGAGCAGACAAAGGGCGATACAGGTGTTGAAATTACCCAGCCCGAAGATGAAGATGGCAGTAAGTCTGATTTTAGCGATATTTCGGAAGACCACTGGGCATATAGTGAGATTAAGTACCTTGTTGACCGTGGTATTATGAGCGGTGTAGGTGAAGGCGTGATTGAGCCGCAGCGTACTATTCGCAGGGAAGAATTTATAAAGCTTCTTGTATCGGCGATGGGTATTGAAACCAATGAAAATGATGCTGAATTTACTGATGTTGAAAGCGGAAGCTGGTATGCCCCGTACATAGCTGCCGCAAAGGAAAGCGGAATTTTAAATGGCTATGCCGATGGCAGAGCAGGCATTGGTGAAGAAATTTCCAGAGAAGATATGGCAGTAATGATTTTCCGTGCCGCAGAGCTCATAGGTGAAAAATCAGAAAATCAATTTACAGACCATGAAGAAATTTCAGACTATGCAGTAGAAGCAGTCTACACATTACAAAAAAATGGTGTTATTAACGGTATGGGTGACGGAAGCTTTGCTTCAAAAGCGAAGGCAACACGTGCCGAAACCGCTTGTATGATTTACAAGACAATAAAAAAAGGTTTGTTTGACTGATTATAAGGAGATTTATAATGAATAGCTTAGATTATGCAAAAAAATGTTGTGAAGAAGTTATGCAGCTTTATCCAAGCGGACTTATTCAGCCATACGGCTTCCACTACCATGCAGGAGTATTCCTGCATGGTATGGAGGAGGTTTACCTCTTAAGCGGTGAAAAGAAATATGATGAATTTATTTTAAAATGGATAAACCATTATGTTGCACCGAACGGATGGATTATGAGCGTGCAGGAGATGAGCGTGGATTCGGTGATGGGAACAAATCATCTGATACGTTATGCAAAGGAAAGAGATGATTTTCCTCAGTTTAAGATTGCGCTTAAATATACTGCTGACAAATTCTTTACGTGGAAAACAAATAAATACGGCGGATTTTTTCACAAGGGTCATACAGAAAATCAGATGTGGCTCGACAGTGTTTATATGGCGTCATTATTTCTTGTAAGGTACGGTCTGTTTGCGGAGGATAACAGATATCTCGGCTTAGCTGAAACACAGATGCAGCTTTTGTGGGAAAAGGCAAGAGATAGTAAAACGGGACTTCTTTATCACGCATGGGATGCAGGATGCGAGGCATCATGGGCAGATAAAAACACAGGTTGCTCCCCCGAAT
>JAZRMB010000070.1:0-25782 GCA_045647245.1 Clostridia bacterium | reverse complement strand
GTGAAAATATTAAGTTTAGTACAGACACAGTATATGATTCTGTAAAAACCTATGTAGACGGCAAAGAAGTAGAGTTTGATACACAAGACTTTGGTGATGGAGTAAACCACGTATTTGGTTATACAATCCACTTCCCGGTAAACTATAAAGACTCCCAAGTTATATGGACACCGTTTGCAACGAAGGCAGGAGCAGAACCGATAACAACAAATAGATTTACATTCAATGGTAAATTATTTGAAGGAAAAATAGAGGAGGTGACAGAACAATGAAAAGATACATTAAACCGGTTGTTGAAATGATAGAGATTGATGCAGTAGATGTTATCCAGGCATCTAATGGCTTGAACGATGGTGGTTCGTCAGGTTCTCCCGAAAATGGCGGATGGCCCTTGTCTGCTTCAAATGCAAGCGTATATGATAAACAATAATTCATAACAAAAATAACGGTAGGCAAAAAAATGCCTGCCGTTATTTTTTTGGCTTAAAATCTCCTAAAAACATCCGAAATTTTTCACTATTTACAATATTCGACAATTATCGCCTTTTTGCCACTTTTCTTTATCATATTCGCTCTAAGCTTTTAAAAAAATTTGCTAAAAACCTATTGTATATTACGCTACGCTGTGATACCCTATAACAGTACCAAAAATTGGAAAAAGCAGGGATAAAAATGAGGAGGAAGAAAATAAATGGATTTAAAAGTTTCAGTCCTGATTGCGGACGATGACAGGGAATTTTGCGATGACTTGTCCGACTATCTTAAGACAACAAGAGATATATGTGTGGCAGGTGTAGCAAATGACGGTGACGAGGCGTATGGGATGATATGCTCATCAAGACCTGATGTGGTAATACTTGATATAATAATGCCAAAGCGTGATGGTATCAGCCTTATGAAAAAGCTTGCCGGTACAAAAATGACAAAACGCCCCGTCATAATAGTAATTTCTGCCACAGCCAACCCTAATATTATGGATGCGTGCTACAATGCGGGCGCAGAATATTACCTATTAAAGCCGCAGGCGAATGAAGCGATTGCAGATATAATAAGAGAACTTGCACCACAGAGCGCAAGAGAGGCATCAATGGCATTAAGACCTGTGCAAAGTGAAATCGAACCGCCCAAAGACCTTGAAACGGTTGTAACGGACTTTATGCACGAGCTTGGCTTGCCTGCACATATCAAAGGCTATCAGTATATCAGAACTGCAATAATGATGGTTTCGGAAAATATGGACTTACTTAACTATATCACCAAACAACTCTATCCCGATATTGCCAAACACTACGGCTCAACCTCCTCAAGGGTAGAGCGTGCAATCCGTCATTCGATAGAAGTTGCATGGACAAGAGGAAAACCCGAGGTGATGGATAAAATTTTCGGCTATACAATAGACACCGGTAAAGGTAAACCCACCAACTCCGAGTTCATAGCAATGGTGGCAGACAGAATAAGACTCCAGATGAAATAAAAACATAGACATTAATTCACGCAGTGAATTAATGTCTATGCATTTTAACCAAACTCTGTCCAAGCTTTTGTATTTTGTGACAAATTGCATAAAAAAGAATAAAAAAGGTTTGACAATACAATACATTTGGTTTATAATTGTAATGTAGAAGTAATAGACGGCATAGTG
Organism: Clostridia bacterium; assembly: GCA_045647245.1. Taxonomy (GTDB): domain Bacteria; phylum Bacillota; class Clostridia; order UBA1381; family UBA1381; genus HGM11525. The sequence continues at coordinate 24,140 of JAZRMB010000070.1, read as the reverse complement.
ATAAAATGTGTGGAATGTTTAAGGGACGCCGGAGCAAGCTTGTTTTTTAGAGGCCGAGTGCCTGTGCTTGTTGGATTTGATTGGTGTGTCGGTGAGTTTTATTGGTAACGTAATGATTATCGATGTGGAATTCCCGATGTTTCCCGGTGAGTGATTTATCGTGGAAACCGCTCTGACTATTTCTATCTTTAATCATTATATATAGAAAGGGGTTATTTAAATGAGAGCATTTAAGAAAGCACTTATGGCTTTTGCTGCAGTTACAGCTGTTTCTGCTGCATTCGCTGCTACATCTTTCGCTGCTGACTTGAAGGTGGATTATGCAGCTGGTAAAGTTGCTATCACTGCAGGAATGGATGCTATTCAAGGTCAGATGACAGTACTTCTTATTCCGAAGGGCGCTGAAGAGGACGAAGATGGCATCACAGAAGGTGATATCCTCTACATAAACCAGGCTGCTGCTAACACAGCTAATTTGGAAAAGAAAAATGAAGAAGATTTGGATGTTAATGCAACATTCGGTTACATGGGCGTTAAGGGTGGCGAGCTTAAAGATGGCTGGTACACACTTATGGTTGGCTCAGACGCTAAAACATTTACAGACGAAAATAAGACAGAGTTTAAGCTTATGACTGTGGACTTCGAAGTTAAGTCAACACCTGCCGGCAGAGAAATCCAGCTTGGTGACTGTGACGGAATCGCAGGTCTTGATATTGGTGACTCATCTGCAATTCTTCAGCACATTGCGGGTGTGGCATTGTTGACAGGCGATAACCTTATAGCTGCAGACTGTGATGGTATTACAGGTCTTGATATCGGTGACTCATCTGCAGTTCTTCAGCATATTGCGGGTGTGGCTTTACTTGATAAGATAGTAATAAACAATTAATTTTATTGGAGGGAATAGACAATGAAAAAGTTTTTATCATTGTTGTCAGCAACTGCAATTGCAATTACTTCTTTTGCAACAGTAGCAAGTGCTGCAATGGCAACAGATAATTATAAGCCTGAATGGATTATAGAGGTTGATAGCGTTGATGATGGTTTTGCATATATAAATGTTGGTATTGAAGTGGATGCACCGCTTGCTTACTCTACAGAAGATGATAGAAATTATACAGGTGTTGCAATTACATCAGCAGAGTTACGTTTGCTTTTTGATTCAGAAATTTTTGATCCAGAGAGTGCGTATCCTATGGATTCAGCAGAGTTTGCTTCAGGTGACTACAATTTTGAGGAAGGATATGCCTTTGTTCAACACTCTTGGGGAAATAAAATTGCAGGTACTGCTGTAACTACAGAAGATTCAAATTATATTTTCTATACACAGTTTGAGGTTCAGCTTCTCGATAACACTATGACAGCTGAGGCTCTTAAGGCTTTAGATTATGTTGATGTATCTCTTGCTATCGTTGAAATTGGTACATGGGATAATGTTAGAGCTAATCGTGCAGACATAACAAAGTATCGTTCAGATGGTGCAGGTAATTTTGACTGTGCATATACATTGGTTAAGGCTGTTGAGCCCGATGAGCCTGAAGTTCCCGACGAGCCCGCTGCTGACGTAACAATCAAGGGTGCATACAAGACAACAAATTCAGCTTGGACAGCTGGCAACACACTTTGGTGGGGTGTTGACTTTGCAGCTGGTAAGTTCCCCGGCGAAGCAAGAGCAACAATTTCTAATGGTTCAAAGTCAAAGGTTGTAGCTATTGGTGCAGCTGGAGATTTCGCTATTGGTGGTGCAGTATCATTTGGTGTATACGCTATCGTTGGTGACAGCAAAGATGCTCTTAGCCTCACAGTAGAGGCTGAGGGTGCTGAAACAGGTACAAGTGCAGCAGCAGTTGCATATGCTGACGCAGCAGCTTACGTAGCAGAATAATTTGGAGGTGTAACGATATGAAAAAGTTTTATTCAGCTCCGGTTGTAGAAATCGAGAAGTTTGACGTTGCAGATATCATCACAGCAAGCCAGTTCCTTGGTTCAGATGAAATTAAGGCTAACGCAGCAGCTACTGATAATATTTATACTCAGGCTGTAGGCGTAGAGTGGTAATCCGCAATAATTAGACGACTACGAAAAAAGATGTGTATTGTGAGGGACGGTGCTCAAGGCACCGTCCTTTTTACGTGCAAAAGTAAACAAATAGGGACAGTCCCCATACGTTTACTTTATAGATTAAATATAAGAAAAATGGTTACCTATTGACATTTAATATATAAAAGCATATAATATAGTAAACAAATAGGGACAGTCCCTATTTGTTTACTTAAAGGATAATGAGGTGGAAGAAATGTCAAGACAAGCAAGAAGATTAAGTAATACAGGGATGTATCATATCATTTTTCGCGGCATAAACAGGCAAGACATCTTTATTAATTATAATGATTACCAAAAAATGAAGAGTATTTTATTAAAGGTCAAGGGAGAAACAGCGACAGAGATATATGCTTATTGTTTGATGAAGAATCATGTTCACCTGTTTCTTAAAGAAGATGAGCCGGGAAATGTATCTAAAGTAATGTCCAAAATATTGAGCAATTATGCCGGGTGGTTTAATAGAAAATATGAAAGAACCGGACATTTGTTTGAAAGCAGATATAAAAGTGAACCAGTCGAAGATGAAGCATATTATTTTGCACTAATCAGATATATTCATCTTAATCCTGTAAAGGCGGGAATAGTAAAAAGGCCTGATGAATACCCATATAGTAGTTATGCGGAATATATCTTTGAGCCGATATTAGCTGATACCAATATGTTATTTGAAATATCAGGGAACGATAAGGATTATTCGATGCAGGAATTTGTTGACTTGCATAATGTAGAAGAAACGTTAGATTTTGATATTAAAGGCGATTATAAAAATTCTGATAGAAATATTAAACAAATTTTGAAGGATGAGTACGAATTAACCAATATTGAACATATCACAAGGGAAATGCGAAATGAGATAATAAGACAGCTTATTGAAAAATACAAAATATCATATACAGCCTTGGCAAGTACATTTGGAATTTCTAAAAGCACAATTACAAAAATTGTAAATAAATAGTACATAATAAGTAAACATGTGGGGACTGTCCCTATATGTTTACTTTTTGCGATAAAACATATATTAAGTATAACTCTCGCAATCTCACTTTTTTGCGTTTTTTCTTTTGTTTTCTTATTTTTAATTAAAAAATTAAAAGATTAGTGACAATTTTTAAGATAGGTGACAAAATGGTAAAATATGGCATAGATATGTTTCTATTTTGTCATGGTATTTATGACATCAAAAAAAGTAAACAAATAGGGACTGTCCCTATTTGTTTACTTTTGGAGATTATCTCATTTCTTCGAACAAATCGGCATTATAAACGCCGTCTGCAATCAGCTTTTTGAATGAGTCCACAACGAACTGTTTATCCTCTTTATATGTAACTCCGAACCACTTATCAGATGTTTCAAGAACCTTTACAGAAACCTTATCTTCTCTCAAAAGCTGTCCGATATATATAGGGAGAAGATACTCTGCTTTTAAAATGTTTCCTTCCATATTCTCAAAGAATTCAACAAATCCCTTTTCAAGCATATCTACAAATTCGGGTGTCAAGCCCCACATATTCATAGAAACATATGAATTTGCATCAATTGCCTTGCCGTCAACCTCTGCGCCATCTGCTGTTTTTACGATATCACTTGTTTCGTTAACGTCTGTAAGATATCCTTCTGCATTCACAGAGCAAACGCCTCTTGTAACTCCGCCGTTTTCGCTGAGTGTATTTTTGAGGATAAAGCCTGCCATACAAAAATCGTTCGGCTTATCAGGTGAGTATGAAAGAAGATAATCATGAATCTTTGAAAATGCTTCCTTGCCGTAATAGTCATCAGCGTTAATTACCATAAACGGCTCGTTGATAATACCCTTGCAAGCGAGCACAGCCTGGCCTGTACCCCAGGGCTTGCTTCTCTCCGGCGGAAGCTCTACTCCTTCGGGAAGTGCATCGAGCTGTTGATATGCGTATGCAACCTCTACGTTTGCCTTTTCGCAGATTGCCTCTATTCTGTTTCCGATAATATCGCGAAAATCCTTTTCGATATCCTTTCTGATTATAAATACAACTTTGTTGAAGCCTGCTTTGATTGCGTCATATATGGAATAATCCATAATAATTTCGCCGTTAGGTCCGACCGGCTCGAGCTGTTTTATCCCGCCTCCAAATCTTGAACCGATACCTGCCGCCATAATTACTAATGCTGTTTTTGTCATTGTGTTCTACCTCCATTTGTGTAAATAACTGTGCTTTCGCACTCTGTTATATTATACACCTTTTTTTTCTCTATGTCTATACCGAAATGTATTATTTTGGTATAATTTATTATTTTTTAAGATTATTTTGGTAAATTAAAAAAAGAAGAGGGGTCAAAATGTATATTTATACAAGCCATTTTGTGGGGACGGTCCTGCTTTGAGTCAAAAAACTGTATTTTTTTGACTCAAAACACTAAAAAGTTTGTCAGGAGCCGTCCCCAAATGGCTCACATTGCATATTTATACATTTTGCACTTGCCCCTTGTATTTTATTTCCTGATAAAGATTCTCTCAACCTTTACACATTTTGCAGTGGTTTCATCAATCTCGAAAAGACACGCCGAGAACTGTCCGCTTCCGGTTGCAGGCTCGAAGCGTTTGGGCAGAACGTTTAAAAAGCGGTCAATAACAATATTTTTATCCATTCCAAGCACCGAAACAGAAGGTCCTGTCATTCCCAGGTCTGTTATATATCCGCATCCACCCGGTAATATCTCTTCATCGGCTGTCTGCACGTGGGTATGCGTGCCGCAAACGATGCTGACTCTTGAATCAAGGTAGTAGCCGAGAGCTTGTTTTTCACTTGTTGCCTCTGCGTGGAAATCGACTGCAATTATATCGCATTTATTTTTGAGTGAATCTATTGCACGGTCAGCTGCTAAAAACGGATTTGCCGATGGCGGCTGAATATCTACTCTGCCGAGAAGGTTTATAACTCCGATACTCACGCCGTTTTTTGCCTTAATAATCATTGTGCCGCTTCCGGGAACGTTTCCCTCGAGGTTATAGGGGCGTATTATATTATCGTTGAATTTGAGTATTTTCAGCGCATCGGGACAGTCCCAGGTGTGATTGCCCATTGTAAAGCCGTCAACGCCGGTTTTTAACAGTTCGTCATACACCTGTTTTGTAATACCGCGTCCGTGTGCGGCATTTTCAGCATTTGCAATAACCGCGTCCGCACCGAAAAAGCCCCTTTCTGATTGTTCGAAAAGCATATCCCTGCCTATTCTGCCGAATACGTCGCCTATTAATAGTATTTTCATATTGTGGTCCTTTCTGTTTGATGAATTATAATTTTGCATGCACATTTAAGTTAACAATAAAAACAGTCTTTATCCCATCTGATAATGTTTGTATCTATGTATTCCCATATTTTGTTATAGTCTTTTTCTCCTCGGATTATGTGGTCGTGGAAGGAGGATTGAAACAGATGTTTTTCTGTAAAGCCTTGCTTTCGGCATTTTATTGTTGCCTTAGATTTTAAAGCACATATAATATCGGATATTGTAGGGCAGGGGCTTGCTCCTGCCGTCGTTTCGTATATACTTATTAAAATATGTATATGATTCGGCATAATAACATATTTATCTATTTTAACGTGTTTATAATTATGTTCTATTGATTCTATTTCACTTTTTACAATATAACCATAGGATGTCAAGTTGTTTACGGCAGGAGCAAGCCCCTGCCCTACAAGTATATTTGATAATATTTTGCATTTATTTTTCGTGCAAACTGTCACAAAATACGCTCCGGGGGATGAATAATCGTAGCCTTTGAGCCTCGGTGGTTTTCTTTTTGGGAAATCCATTATATCAACCTCCGTTTCATCCTTTCGCACAAACAAAAGCCGCCCTTAGTTTATGGGCGGCTTTATAGGCTTTTTATTTTGCGTAATCAACCGCACGTGTTTCACGAATCAGGCTGACTTTAATCTGACCGGGATATTCAAGCTCTTCTTCAATTCTCTTTGCAATATCCTTTGCAACCAAAAGCATTCCCTGGTCATTTACAACGTCAGGCTTAATCATAACGCGAATCTCGCGTCCTGCCTGAATTGCATACGACTTATCAACACCGGAGAAGCTGTCGGCAATCTCCTCTAACTTCTGGAGTCTCTTGATATAGGTTTCAAGGTTCTCGCGTCTTGCACCCGGGCGTGCAGCTGAAATTGCGTCAGCCGCCTGAACGAGCTGTGCCACCAATGTCTCGGCATCAACGTCACCGTGGTGTGCCATAATTGCGTGTACAACATCATTATTTTCCTTATATTTCTTCGCAAGGTCAGCTCCGATTGTAACGTGTGAGCCTTCAATTTCGTGGTCTGCCGCTTTACCGATATCGTGCAAGAGACCTGCTCGTTTTGCAAGGGCAATATCACATCCGAGCTCGCCTGCCATTACTCCGGCAAGGTGCGATACTTCGATTGAATGTTTTAATACATTCTGACCATAGCTTGTTCTGTACTTAAGTCTTCCCAGAAGCTTAATGATTTCCGGATGAAGTCCGTGCACACCTGTTTCAAATGTTGCCGCCTCACCCTCCTGCTTGATTGAAGCCTCAACCTCGCGGCGAGCCTTTTCGACAGTTTCTTCAATGCGTGCAGGATGTATACGTCCGTCAATTATCAGCTTTTCAAGCGCTACTCTTGCAATCTCTCTTCTGATTGGGTCGAAGCTTGAAAGGATAACTGCCTCCGGAGTATCGTCAATTATCAAATCTACGCCTGTGAGAGTTTCAATGGTGCGAATGTTGCGACCCTCACGGCCTATTATTCTGCCCTTCATTTCATCTGAAGGCAGGTTAACAACAGATACTGTTGTTTCTGCAACGTGGTCTGCAGCCACCTTCTGTATAGAAGAAGCTACAATATTCTTTGCATTCTTTTCGGCATCTTCTTTTGCCTGCTGTTCTATTTCTTTAACCATAATAGCAGCTTCAAGTCTTGTCTGGCTTTCAATTTCCTGAAGAAGCGACTGCTTTGCTTCCTCTGCGGTCATACCTGAAATCTTCTCAAGCATTGCACGCTGCTCATCCTTAACAGTTTCAATTTCGGCTTCCTTCTGTTCAAGTTCCTGAATTTTACGTGTTAAGGTCTGGTCCTTCTTTTCGAGAGCCTCGCTCTTTTTGTCAAGGTTCTCTTCCTTTTGATTTACTCGTTTTTCCTGCTGTGACAGCTCACGTCTTCTGTCCTTGATTTCATTGTCAAGAACCTGACGAAGCTTTTGGTTTTCCTCCTTGGCTTCAAGTAAAAGCTCACGCTTTTTAGCACTTGCGTTCTTCTCTGCATCGTCCATTATAGCCTTTGCACGTTCCTCGGCAGAACCAATTTCAGCCTCCGCAATCTTTCTGCGGTACTGCACTCCTGCGAAGAATGATGCTATATTAAGAAGCAGAAAAAACGCTGCCACACAAATCAAAACAATTTGTAATACATCCATTTATCAATGACACCCCCATTTTATAATTTTTTTTAAAACTTAACTCAGGGCGTGCCGGTTATATATATTTATGTATCTTTTATAAAAAATCTACAAACTATAATATCCGACATACCCGAACTTATAGTTTAAAGAAATAAAAAGCACCTTATATATTTTATACCATAATTGCGTTTCTGTCAAGATGTTTTTCGTCAGTTTGGCAAAAAATACTGTTAAATGGCGAAAAAACGGCATAGGTGCGTTGTGATTCTACAAAATTCGTCAATTTTAACAAATTAAATTCTTTAATTTCTATTAATATGGTATTTACTGCATAAAATTAATATGATATAATGTAATAAATATAATTGGGTGTGGTATGGTCGGCATCGGTTATATCAGGAAGGACTATATACACAAGGAGGAGACAGGATGTCCGATTATAATTACGGGTTAGGAGAATTTCCTGTATATTTATTCAACGAAGGTACCAACTACAAGGCATATGAAATCCTTGGAGTGCATAGATATAATAAAGGATGGAGATTTGCCGTCTGGGCTCCGAATGCCCGGGATGTGTCGGTTGCTTGTGAAAGGAACGGCTGGACCGGTCAGGGGATGAGCCTTGACATGGCGGGGACTACCGGTATATGGTATGGTTACTTTGAAAATATCTCTGAGGGAGAGTTGTATAAATATGCGGTCACGACCGCAGAAGGCGAGGTCAGGCTCAAAGCGGACCCGTTCTGTTTTGAAGCGGAATTAAGACCGGGTACCGCTTCAATAGTAAGAGATTTACCGTCCTATAAGTGGAAGGATAAAAAATGGATTCAGAAGCGAGAGAAAACGCCGCCGTATGATAAACCCATGCTTATCTACGAGATGCATATGGGAAGCTGGCGTACTCATGAGGACGGAAGCTTTTATTCATATAAAGAGACTGCGGATGAGCTTCTTCCGTATGTCAGGGAGATGGGTTATACTCATATTGAGCTTATGCCGCTTACAGAATATCCCTTTGACGGCTCGTGGGGCTATCAGGTAACGGGTTACTTTGCCGCTACAAAGAGATATGGAACGTGCGAAGATTTGATGTACTTTATCGATAAAGCACACGAGATGGGCATATATGTTATAATGGACTGGGTGCCTGCGCATTTTCCGCGTGATGCACACGGGCTTTATATGTTCGACGGTACTGCCACGTATGAATATGCTGACCCGAGAATGGGTGAGCATAAGGACTGGGGTACGATGGTTTTTGATTATTCAAGAGGCGAGGTTGTTTCCTTCCTTTTGTCATCTGCACATTTCTGGGCGGAGATATATCATTTTGACGGACTGAGGGTTGATGCAGTATCTTCAATGCTCTACCGTGATTACAGCCGCAGGGACGGAGAATGGACAGCTAATATCTACGGCGGAAATCAGAATCTTGAAGCGATAAAATTCCTACAGACTATGAATAAAATAATGTTCGAAAAATTCCCGAATTATCTTATGATTGCCGAGGAATCGACTGCGTGGGGAATGGTGACCGGACCTGTCGACAAGGGTGGGCTCGGATTCAATTATAAATGGAATATGGGCTGGATGAATGATACATTGCATTATATGGCTATGGATCCGTATTTCAGAAAATCCAATCATAATTTACTTACATTCTTAATGTACTACGCCTACAGTGAGAATTTTATTCTTGCGCTTTCGCACGATGAGGTGGTGCATGGAAAGGCATCGCTTGTGAATAAAATGTTCGGAAGTTATGAGGATAAATTTGCATCTTACCGTGCTCTTATGGGCTACTATCTGTCACTGCCGGGCAAAAAGCTTATGTTTATGGGCGGAGAAATCGCACAGTTTATTGAATGGCGGTTCGATGAGCAATTGGAATGGAAGCTGCTTGACTTTGATATGCATAAAAAGTTTCAGAGTCTTGTAAAGGATTTGAATAAATTTTATCTTGAAAATAAGGCATTCTGGCAGATTGATGACAGTTGGGACGGCTTTAGCTGGATAAATGATAAAGATAATGATAATTCGGTGATTTCCTATTTGAGAAAGGGTAAAAAGAAGGGCGACGAGATTATCGTGATAGTTAATTTTACACCGGTAAAGAGGGGGAAGTATCAGCTTGGAGTACCCGCCGCCGGTGAGTATGAGGTTGTGATGGATACTGCACTCGGAAAGTACGGCGGCAGCAAGAAGCGTGTACAGGGTGTAAAAAAGGCGAAAAAGTCACCTGTTCTCGATATGCCGTATTCTGTAGAAGTAAGTATTGACGGCCTTTCTTGTATGTATTTGCGGAAAAAGCCGAAATCAAATATAAATAATAAAAAAGCTCCCAAAGCGGAGATAGAAAAAGTGAGGAGAGAAAACAAATGATTCAAAAGGAATGTGTTGCGATGATTCTTGCCGGCGGACAGGGAAGTAGACTCGGTGCGCTGACAAAAAAGGTTGCCAAGCCTGCCGTTCCGTTCGGCGGAAAGTACAGAATTATCGATTTTCCGTTGTCCAACTGCGTACACTCGGGCATTGATACGGTAGGTGTGCTTACACAGTATCAGCCGCTTGAGCTTAATACCTATATAGGTAATGGTACGCCGTGGGACCTTGACCGAAACAACGCAGGTGTTTATGTGCTTCCGCCATATCAGAGTGCACAGGCGGGTGAGTGGTACAAAGGTACTGCAAATGCGATTTATCAGAATATCGGATTTTTGGAGGATTTTAATCCCGATAATGTACTTATACTTTCGGGTGACCATATATATAAGATGCATTACGGCAAGATGCTTGATACTCATAAAGAGAGCGGTGCGGCTATTACAATCGCAGTTATGCCTGTTCCATGGGAGGAAGCAAGCCGTTTCGGTATAATGAATGTTGATGAGACCGGTGCAATTGTGGAATTTGAGGAAAAACCCAAAAATCCCAAGAGCAACCTTGCATCTATGGGTATTTATATTTTCAATTATGAAATACTCAAAAAGTATCTTAACGATGATGAGAGAGACCCCGATTCGGACAACGATTTCGGTAAGAATATCATCCCCAAGATGCTTGCAAATAACGAAAAAATGATGAGCTATACATTTGAAGGTTACTGGAAGGACGTCGGAACGGTACAGAGCTTGTGGGAAGCAAATATGGACCTTATCGACAATCCGCCGAAGTTTGAACTTTACGACCGTCATTGGACAATATATTCAAGAAACCTTGCGCATGCTCCTCACTATATCGGAAAGGATGCAAAGGTTAAGTGTTCAACTGTTACAGAGGGCTGCGATATCAGCGGCGAGGTTAATCATTCGGTTATTTTCAGCGGTGTGAGCGTTGGAGAGGGAAGTGTTATAAACGATTCTGTAATTATGCCCGGCGTTGTCATCGGAAAGAATGTTAAAATAGAAAAAACAGTTATAGGCACCGGTGCGGTAATAGGTGATAATGCCGTAATCGGAGCTGAAGAAAAAGAGGATAACAAATACGCTTCTGCTATGTGCACACACGGAATAGTTCTTATTGAAGGCGGCGCTGAGATTAAAGCCGGCGAGAATATTCCGAAGGGCTCTATGGTGGAGATTGACTGATTGATTTTAACATTGAAAGGACTGAAAATATAAATGAGAGATACAATGGGAATAATAATCGCCGGAAAGGATAAAATTCCGCCGATTACCGATATACGTTCAAGCGTGGCACTTCCGATTGCCGGCAGATACAGAGTTATTGACTTTATTTTGTCGAATATGTCAAATGCCGGAATCATAAATGTGGGTGTTGCGATTGAAGAAAATTATCATTCGCTTATGGACCATATCCGTTCGGGTAAGCCATGGGACCTTGACAGAAAAAAGCAGGGACTTAATATTCTTCCGCCGAAAATCGGTCCGACGAGCAGTAGCGGACGCGGAAATCTTGGTGTGCTGTACGGCATAAAGGATTATATCCGCCGTTCACATCAGACATATGTTATTTTATCTATGGGTGCTTGTGTGTTTAATATTGATTTTAAGAAGGTTATTAAGGCACATATTGAATCTCAGGCAGATATCACTATGGTATATAAGGATATGAGAGGCGTTGAAGAGAAGGAACTCTCACGATTTACTCTTCTTGATGTCGATAACGAAGGATGTGTTACTGATATAGAGGTTCAGCCCTTCTATCCGAAGACGACAAATGCAGGTCTTGATATTTTCGTTATGGAAAAGGCTCTTCTTGAAAGTATTATTGATGAGTGCTATGCAAGAGGTGACTACGACTTTATCAAGGATGCTATCGGAAAGAAGATGGAGGGCCTCAGAATCTACGGCTACGAGCATAAGGGTTATGCTGATAAGATTGATTCGATGAAGTCGTACTATCGCAACAATATGTTATTCCTTGAAGATGGTATGAGAAAAGAGCTGTTTAATCCGAAGGCTCCGATTTATACAAAGACAAAGGACCAGACTCCTGCAAAATACGGCGAAGAAGCTGTTGTGTCCAACTGCTTTGTTTCGGACGGTTGTGTAATTGAAGGAGTATGTGAGAACTGCGTTCTTTCAAGAGGTGTAAAGATTGAGAAGGGTGCGGTTGTTAGAAACTCAATTATTATGCAGGATTCTGTTATTGAATCGGGTGCAGAGCTTGACCACGTTGTGTTCGATAAGGAAGTGCACATCACGAGCGGCAGAAAGCTTATTGGTCAGGAAAGTTATCCGCTTGCTATCGCGAAGGGAACGGTTATATAAAAAATATCTCGATGGGTGTATATCATCCGTCGAGATTTTTTTGTTAAATTATAATTTTCAGGGATGTTGACAAAAAAATTCACCAAATAGGGACTGTCCCTATTTGGTGAATTTCTATGTAGGGTGCGATGTCCACATCGCATCGTCCCCTACAATACGTAATGTTTACTTTTTATAAGTTGTCATTTTTGCATATATTTTGAGTTTCGGTATGCTGATGGTGAAATCAGCTTGAATTTTTTGAATACCCGGTTAAAATATGATGTTGATGAAAAGCCGCAGTCAAGGCTGATATCTCCTATGCTTTTATCGGAAAAAATCAAATCATTTTCTGACTGGCATACTCTTACAAAGTTCAGGTAATCGGTAAATGTCATGCCCGTTGCCTTTTTAAAAAGTCTGCAAAAGTAATCCGGGTTGAATTTGAGTATATTTGCGGCAGCTTCGAGTGTTATCTGCTCACGAAAATGCTCATCTATGTGCTTTAGTATCGGCATAATCTTATTTATCTCTCTATGCTCAAACAGCGTATCTGCATTGTTTAAAATCCCATGGCGGTAGAAGCAGGCAAGCAACATATAAAGATTTGCTTTTATGTACATATCATACGCAAAATCCTTCTTTTCAAGCTCTTTTGCAATTGCTTTTACGTAGGTAATTGTTTCTTTGGTTATTATATCGTCTTTTTTGAATATATAAGGCTCTGAAGAGTTTATAAACCTTGAAAGGTAACGCCCCGAAACAAGCGTATCATTGTTTAAAAGTGCATCGGGTGTAAATTGCAGCATATCTGTAAAGCCGTTCGGTTCTGCCACAAATGTCTCGTGCGGAACACGGCTTTTGATAAGAATTGCATCGCCGACGTTCAAAATATATGTACGATTGTTTACTCTCACGCCGAATTTGCCGTGTGTCGGAACAAGAAGCTCAAGCTCGTCGTGGAGATGCATAGTTGCTATAACTTGCCCTGCGTCTCTTATCGGTTCGTCGGAACAGTTGCTTCCTGCACACGATATTCTTGCCGGAAGATTTATAATGTTGGATTGTACTATTTCGGTATACATGTCGCTCACCTCAATTAAAATATGTACTTATACGCTTCAAAAAGCAAAAATATATTGAAAATCAATGCAATAGGTAACAGTATTCTGAATTTCAAATGCTTTGTCTTGTGGCGAAATACAAACATACCGAACAAAGCACCTATTCCTCCGAACAAAAAAGCGGATGTTATAAGAGTTTGTTCGCTTATTCTCCAGCTGCCTTTTATTGCCTTGAGCTTGTCGGCGCCGTACATAAAAAATACCACAATATTCCACACAGCAATGACTATAAGCAAATCTTTCATATTTTTCCTCCTTAAAAAGTCTTGACAAACCCTGTTCGGTGTGATATATTATAAGCGAACAACTGTTTGAATGATATAGAACAAACGAACAAATGGAGGGTTTGGCATGGATAGAGTAATACTTCACGTGGACGGAAACTGCTTCTTTGCATCGGTTGAGATTGCGTACCGTCCGCAGTTAAAGGATAAGCCTGTTGCCGTAGTAGGGGATAAAGAGGCTCGGCATGGGATTATCCTGACTGCCAATTATATTGCGAAAAAGGGTTTCGGTGTAAAAACGGGTGAGCCGATTTTCAAAGCTTTGGAAAAATGTCCGGAGCTTGTTATAATCAATTCCAATCCCGAACGCTATTTGACCCATTCGGCACTGATGCGTGCCATACTTTCCGATTACAGCGACAATGTTGAGCCGTTCGGCTGTGACGAAGCGTGGCTTGATATTACGCCGCTTGCAAAAAGCGTGGAGGATGCGTATCCCATTGCAAAGGAGATTTCCGAGCGTATCAAGCGTGAGCTGCATATTACGGTGAGTATAGGTGTTTCATTTTGCAAGGTTTTTGCAAAGTTTGGCTCGGACTATAAAAAGCCCGATGCGATAACTGTTATCACAAGGGATAATTTTCGGGATATAGTATGGAACAGCCCGTGTGACGACCTTATATACGTCGGCAGAGCTACAAAGAAGCGTCTTGCCGAAAGAGGCGTTTATACCATTGGGGATATAGCATCAGCCTCCGATGCTATGATTAAGTCGTGGCTTGGCAAAAACGGTCTGCTGATAAAGAGCTTTGCAACAGGGGGCGATGCATCCTTTGTTGCAAAAACCGACAGACATATTATGCCGAAGTCGGTGGGTAACAGCATCACAACGCGCCGTGACCTTGTATGTAACGACGACGTAAAACGTGTGCTTTATGTTTTGTGCGACAGCGTGGCACGAAGGCTTCGTGAGCAGGAGCTGTGCGGCTCTACTGTTACTATATATCTAAGGCGTAAGGACTTAAGCGGTATGAGTCATAGGTGTACCCTCAAAAAGCCTGTCGATACTGCGTTTGAAATAGCGGAAGCTGCAATGATGCTTTTTAATGAGTGCTACAGCTTTTCAAAGGATAAGCCGCTAAGGTCAATCGGAGTTAATGTAAGCTCAACAAAAAAGCACGAAAAACCCATGCAAATCTCTCTTTTTGAAGAGGAATCGGTATCGGAAAGACGGCGTGCCCTTGAGCTTGCAATGGACAAGGTACGCAGTAAATACGGCTACTATTCCATCCTGCGCGGCGAGCTTCTGTCCGATAGGGCACTCACCGACTTTAACCCCAAAGCAGAACATAAGCTCCACCCCGTAGGCGATTTCAACGCTGTGCGCCCTGCATAATTTATATAATTATAACATAGCAGGATTTAAAAATCAATACAAGGAGAATTAAAAGCAGAAGGTAGAAAATACACAGGTGTATTGCAGAGGTCTTAAATGTCTTTGGAATATGACCTTGCAATTAACGCATAGCCGAATGATACGCAGTCTGAATTGTAATAAAAATGGTAACCAAATGGGGACAGTCCCTATTCGGTTACCGTTTTGCTGTTTTCGGACGGATTTTATAGTATCAGATAAGTTCCAGATAATCACGGTCCGGAAGTGTTGGGAAGGTTTTGCAGATTGAATCCTGATACCAGAATGCTACAGACGAAATATCGTCCTGAAGTGGCAGGTATCTTCTTTCGCTACGCCATCCGAGAGCCTGAATTGTGACCTTTATATTCTCATTAAAATAAATCGGGTCGGGCAGATGCCAGCGGTACATTGAAAATCTTTGATTTGCACTGTACACACCATCGGGGCGGATTACCTTTGAAAGTCCTGCGTAGGGTGTGCAGAACTCTTGGTAGCCTTCGCCCGGGTCGAAGTTATATGAGCCGCAAAAATAATCTTCTGTGCCTGTTCCGCAGATGGTCGGGAAATCGGTATCGCCGTCCATATAAAACTTTATCTCACCTTCGCCCCACCAGCTGTTATTGTTCACTCCCCAGAACATATATGTTCCGACATACTGACCTTTTCCGCTTACGTTGTCAAGAATGGTATACACATCCTTGTAGGGTAGGGGATTTATACGGCGGAACTGTGCGTGAAAATATGCACTGTTTTCAGGAATTTCGGTAAGCTGATAGTCCACCTGATAGAATAGCATGACAGTGTCCGAGTGTTGATTTTCTATTGTAATACGGCAATGCTTAAAGAAGGGCATCTCCCAGTAGCAGTTAAATGCACGCTTCGGATTTACGCAAACCGGGATAGAGGTAAGCTGTGCGTATTTCATATAATCTGCACAAGCGAAAAAGTCGCCGAGCGGCACCTCTACCGACGGAGTATCGCTCCCGTCCCAGTAAAATCTGATTATCAGACGGCGGTTGCGAGGACAGTTATCGGTCATCCATATATGCTTTATAATACCGGGACCGTCTATTGATGCGACCTCAAAAGTTGCACCGGCATCGATATTTACCGCCGGAGATACTTTCCAACCCTGACCTAAATCTCTTGCACATTCCTTTCCTGTACCCTCTGTTGCCATACCGCCTTTGCCCTTTTCGCCTTTAAAATTTTCGGCAGAAATTGACCTTGAAACGATATTTGATGTTACAGCAACAGAAGAAAGCAGATTTTGATTGATGTTCATTTGTTGACAACCTCCTTGTTTTATGCTATTTTAATTATAGTATCAAATATATTGTTTTAAAATAGCAATTATTGATATTATAATGTGAAATTATTGTAAGGAGTGGGGATTGTGGATGTAAATATTCTGTCGCCTTATGTTCGTCTTGCGATACATTCAACCATTGCATCGCCCTTTGTCATATCAAGGAGAATAATATACGACTATGAATTAATATTCATAAAGGATGGGGTATGCCGCATACAGATTGACGGAACTGATTATATGTGCCGCAAAAACAGTGTTGTGTTTTTACGCCCGGGTGTACACCACAGCTTTCATTCGGTGGAGAATGTTGATTTTGTTCAGCCGCATATTCACTTTGATGCTATATATTCAAAAAACAGCACGATTACGCCGATTTCCTTCAAGCCGTTTGAGGGTATGTCGGAGGAGGAAAGGCAATTGGTATGCGAGGATGTGTTTGCGGATGTGGAAATTCCGTGCCTGTTCAGGCCTGAAAATCCTGCACTTTTCCAGAAGCTGTTTTTTGATGTGATAGAAATGTATTCCGCAGGTGCGTCGCAGATTGAGTTGAAAATTGCGATGCTTAAAGTGCTGTCGCTACTTCTTTTGCAGTTTGATACGCCGAAGGATGGGAAGAGAGATAAGGCGGCGCTTATTGATAATATAAAAAGCTATATCGATGAGAATTACAGGAATATAATAACTCTTGACCTTCTGGCCGATGCGTTCTATATTAATAAATTTACCCTTATGCGTAAATTTACGGATGCATATGGTATGAATGTGATAAAATACTACAACCGCAAGAGGATTGAGTATGCAAAAAAGATGATAAAAAATACTAACCTCAGCATTAAGCAAATAGGCGAGATGCTTTCCTTTGCCGATGCATATTCCTTCAGCCGCTTTTTTAAAAATGCAGTGGGAGTATCGCCTGCTGGGTACAGAAAAAGTGGATGTGATTTCGGAAAATTTGATTGCAATTCATGAATTCGTGTGATATAATGAGTTTGCTATGCAAACTCAATGAATTGCCTGACGGCATGAATTGAAATCAGAGATTTCATAAATTGAGCCGTCGGCTCATGAATTGCACCTTTCGGTGCATATGAGGCAATTCAAATCATGGAGCGAAGCGAGGAATCATGGCGTAGCCAATTCATGACAACGAAGTTGTCAATTCATTTGCTGGAGAAAAAACATGAAAGAGAATAAACTTGTTGATTTATCAAAACAATTTGCAGTTGATATTGTAAATCTTTGCGCCGAAATTAAAGAAAATAGAAAGAGCAATGTGTTGTTAAATCAACTTTTACGAAGTGGTACAAGTATAGGAGCTAACATACATGAAGCTAATTATGCGGCGAGTAAGGCTGACTTTATAAATAAGCTTCAAATTGCATTAAAAGAATGTTATGAAAGTGATTACTGGTTAGAACTTTTTAAAGATACAAAAATAATAACAGCAGATGAGTATAAGGTGGTATTTGATAAATGTAGTAAAATTAGAAAATTACTCATTGCATCAATAACTACGGCAAAGAAACAGTAAGAATTATAATGAGTTTGCTATGCAAACTCAATGAATTGCCTGACGGCATGAATTGAAATCAGAGATTTCATAAATTGAGCCGTCGGCTCATGAATTGCACCTTTCGGTGCATTTGTAAGGGAAAATATAACATCAAACGGAGTGATATACAATGCGTAAGACAAAAATAATCTGCACAATAGGGCCTGCGTGTGACAATGAGGAAACCTTAACAAGAATGTGCAAGAGCGGTATGAACGTGGCAAGACTCAACTTTTCCCATGGAACACCTGATGAGCACAGGGCTTTAATTGAGCTTGTGAAAAGGGTGCGTGAAAAGCTTTCAATGCCGATTGCTATAATGCTCGACACAAAGGGGCCAGAGTACAGAATAAAGACCTTTGAAAATAAAAAAATACAATTAAATGACGGGGATTCCTTTACCTTTACAACGAAGGATGTTGTAGGAACTCAGGAAATTGTGTCGGTAAATTATGAGCGTCTTACAGAGGATTTGAATGTGGGCGACACTATTTTAGTGAATAACGGGCTTGTTTCCTTTAATGTTAAGAGTATAACCGATACCGACGTTGAGTGTACTGTAATAGCCGGTGGTACGTTGTCTGACAGAAAGAGTATGAATTTCCCGAACAAGGTTTTAAATCACGACTACTTAAGCGAGCAGGATAAGGCAGATTTACTCTTCGGAATTGAAAATGACGTTGACTTTGTTGCGGCATCCTTTGTATCAAGTCGCGAGGATGTAATTGCAGTAAGAAACTTCCTTGACGAAAACGGCGGTAAGGATATTGATATTATCGCAAAGATAGAAAATCGTGCAGGCGTTGATAATGTGGAAGAGATATGCGAAATTGCAGACGGAATAATGGTTGCAAGAGGTGATTTGGGCGTTGAAATTCCCTTTGTTGAAGTGCCTGCAATTCAGAAATTTTTGATTGATAAGTGCAGACTTTTAGGTAAGAGAGTAATAACGGCAACAGAAATGCTTGAATCAATGATACATAATCCGCGCCCGACAAGAGCTGAAATTTCCGACGTTGCAAATGCTGTATATGACGGCTCTTCCGCAATAATGCTCTCGGGAGAAACAGCAGCGGGAAAATATCCGGTAGAAGCTGTTAAGAATATGGCAGAGATAGCACAGTATACAGAAAAACATATAAATTATAAAAGACGTTTTGCCACGACTGAATACAAAATACGAAACAACCTCGATGCGGTTTCTCACGCAACCTGTGCAATGGCGATAGATGTGGACGCAAAGTGCATTGTCGTAAATTCAATAACGGGAGCAACTGCAAGAATGGTAAGCCGTTTTCGTTGCCCGTGCGATATAATAGGTATGACGACAAACAAAAAAGCATGGAGACAGCTTAATTTGAGCTGGGGAGTAACGCCGGTTATGGGTGAAGAGTATACATCGCTTGACATAGTGTTCTACCAAGCAGTTAATCAGGCGAAGAGCATTTTCTCATTAAAAAGCGGAGATAACGTTGTGTTAACCGGCGGTCAGATTAATGGTCAGTCTGGAAATACGAATACCATTAAGGTTGAAACGATAAAGTGAATATAGAATAAAATAAACCGCTCCCATGTGAGGTGGGATGCAATAAGCTTCGACGGCAATAAAATCATAACCACCTCGGGCGGAGGAATGTTCTTGTCGGATGATGAAGAAGCGGTTGCAAAGGTGAGATTTTATTCCAATCAGGCAAGAAACCCGGCACCGTGGCATCAGCACAGCAGATAGGCAATAACTACAGAATGAGTAATATAGTTTAGGAATTTAATAAAAATGTAAAAAAATGCTTGACAAATACTTCTATATCATATATAATGTATTAGCTTGTGAATAAAAATAAGCAATCCTTGCCCGGAAGACGGTTTCCGGGACATAAGTCCATAAGGAGGTGTAAATGATGACAGAAAAAATGACCGGTAATTACGAGACAATTTTTATCATTGACGCTACACTCACTGAAGAAGAGGTGACTGCAGCTAAAGAGAAGTTCACTTCTTTGATCGCTGCTAACGGCACTGTTAACAACGTAGATGAGTGGGGCAAGAGAAGACTTGCTTACGAGATCAATGATAAGACTGAGGGCTACTATGTATTGGTTGATTTTACCGCAGCTGTTGATTTCCCGAAGGAGCTTGACAGACAGTACAGAATTAACGACAGCATCCTCAGAACTATCATAATCCGCAAGGATGAAGAATAATCTCGAAGGGGGAGTAAATTATGAATAAAGTAGTTTTAATGGGAAGATTAACCCGTGACCCCGAGATGCGTCAAAGCCAGCAGGGAACGCCCGTTCTTAGTTTCTCAATTGCTGTTGACCGTCGTTTTGCGAAGGATGGACAGCAACAGGCAGATTTTATAAACTGCGTAGCATGGAGAAACACTGCTGAATTTATCTGCAAATATTTCCAGAAGGGCAGTATGATTGCCGTATCGGGAAGATTGCAGTCAAGAACCTGGGATGACAGGGATGGAAAGAGACAGTATTCTACAGAGGTTGTAGTTGATGAAGCATATTTCACCGGCTCACGTAGTTCAACCGGAACAACCGGCGGAATGAGTCAAAACAGTGGCTATCAGTCAAGACCTATGGGAGCACCCCAGGTTGGAGCGGAGCCGACTTTTGACGAATTTGAAGCTATGGGTTTTTCGGCTATGGACGGCTCTGAGGATGACCTTCCTTTCTGATGATTCCCGAATGATAAAAATTGAATGGAGGTTAAAACAATGCCTGAAAAGATGGATAGACCGCAGAAGGCACGCCGTAGCAAGAAAAAGGTTTGCTTGTTCTGTGTAGATAAGGTTGAGCATATTGATTATAAGGATACTGCTAAGCTTCGCAGATATATCTCAGAGCGTGGTAAGATCGTTCCCAGACGTATCAGCGGTAACTGTGCAAAGCATCAGAGACAGCTTACAATTGCAATCAAGCGTGCAAGACAGATTGCATTGCTTCCTTTCGTATCTGAATAATAAAATTCTATGGCCGTCTCTTATAAAAGAGGCGGTCATAGCTTTAGCAACAAGAAAAGTTAGAGGTAGGGGGTAGACAATGAGCGATTTAACTCTTAATATTAAGCATCTTAGAGAACGTGCAGGATTTTCACGTCAGCAGGTTGCTATTCTTTTAGAAATGTCACTTGAAGAGTATACTGCTATTGAGGAAGAGGAAGTGTTGCCTACTATGGAAATGATAGTAAGGCTTTCGCATATATGTCATACAACATGTGATGAGCTGATTGGTTTTCAGCCCTTTGATATTGTTGCTTCAGAGAACGAAATGAATAAACTGGAAAACCTGAAAAATAACCCAACAAAGAAAAATGAAAAAGAATAAAAAAAATTTAAAAAAAGTATTGACAAATCATAATATTTGTGATATTATAATATGCGTCGGTTAGAGATAAACTGATATGCGTGATTAGCTCAGTTGGTAGAGCACCTGACTCTTAATCAGGGTGTCCAGGGTTCGAGCCCCTGATCGCGTACCATGAAAAAATGGCTTAACTGCTTGGGTTAAGCCATTTTTTCGTGTTTTCTTTTTTGTTCAAAATCTTATTTTTTTGTCAATTTGACATCAATTTGACATCTATTGGAGAGGTGGTTAGTTAAAATATGATATTTATTAATTTATATTCATACATTTGGGATAATGAAAAATGGCATATAACGACAAGTGAGCTTTATTATTTTATATTGAAAATGGTGGAGCGATGCTCCCGACAATGAAGCTATTGGATAAATAAAACACTGTGTTTTCAAGGGCTTGCGGATAACGGGCAACTGGATTTACCCATATTTTACCCATTTTAACAAATTGAAAACCGACTATATGACAAAAAAGACCTATCTTTGTTTATAGAGCAATGTAGGTCTTTTTTTGCAATAACATTTAAAAATGTAACGCATAATTATTGATTTCTTTTATAATTCAAAATATACAATGTTTTATTTTGAGTTAAATTGACAAATCAAAACAATCATGTTAAAATATAATTGAAATTTTGAGATAAGAAGGTGTTAATATGCAAAAAGCCGGAGAATATATCACAAATCTAAGTGGCGAGGCTGAATACAAATCCTTTCGTCCTACGCCTTTACCGGTAGATATAAATATGGATGCAGAGATGATTTCCCTGCTTACAGATGCAACAAAGGCATTGGCAACACTAGATACATTGTCAAGTTATATCCCAAATATGAATTTGTTTGTATCTATGTATGTGCGTAAAGAAGCATTATTGTCATCACAGATTGAAGGAACTCAGGCAACTTTGGAAGATGTATTGGACCCCTTGATTGAGAAAAATGCAAATCAAAATGTGGCTGACGTAATTAATTATGTAAAAGCAACCGAATTTGCTCTTCAAAGGCTAAACTCACTTCCGCTATGCAATCGACTTATAAAAGAAACTCACGAGGTTTTAATGAAAGATGTGCGAGGTCAGGAAAAGAATCCGGGAGAATTCAGATATTCTCAAAACTGGATCGGTGCCGCAGGTAGTACATTAAAAAATGCACGATATATTCCGCCTAATCCCGAAGATATGAAACAAGCAATGTCCGATTTAGAAAAATATATAAACTCAGATGATGAATTGGATTTGTTGATTCAGGCGGCTTTAATTCACTATCAGTTCGAAACAATACATCCGTTTTTGGATGGTAATGGTCGTGTTGGAAGATTGTTAATTACTCTGTTTTTGATGGAGAAAAAGAGATTAAATACTCCTGCTCTTTATATCTCCTATTACCTCAAAAACAATCGTATTGAGTATTATGACCGTATGAGTGAAGTAAGAAACAAAAATAATTACGAACAATGGATTAAATTCTTTCTTCGTGCAATTAAAGAATCCTCAGAAGATGCAGTTGAAACAATTAACAAATTATCTGAATTACACTATAAGAATATTGCAATTATAGAACAAATGGGCAGAGCTTCGAAAACTGCAAAAGAGATTTTTGATTATCTTGAAAAAAATCCTATTATAGACATCAAAAAGACATCCGAAGAATTGTCCCTTGCATTCAGTACTGTTTCGACAAGTGTAAAACGCCTTGAAGAATGCGGAATACTTGCCCAGACAAATAACGCAAACCGAAATCGTGTATTTGCTTATGAAGATTATCTTGGGATTTTGAGAAAAGATACGTAATAATAAATTGTAAATGAAGAAAGGATGATTTCGAAAAAGAAAAATTATTTTAATTTTGTTAAAAGATAAAACCCCCGGAACATAAAAAATAATACCGAACCAAACATCCGAACGAGAGCGGCATCAGCCGCTCCCGCTCGGGATTTTTTTAATACGAATAAATAAACTCCTCAATCTCTTCCATTGTAAAGCCTTCGTCAATAAGGTCGTCAATGGCATCGTCGGTGTAACCGTTGTTTTTTGCCACGCATTTTAAGTCATCGAGGTATCCGTTGTCGAAATGGCGACTGCGAGTTTTACCGCAGTACCACCAGTTGTAGCCGTAGAGATAGTCTTCGACATAGTTGAAGGTAGAATAGCTCAAAGCTCCACGATTACAAATTTCGTGCACAAGCTCCAATGTTGCAATTAAGGTTTCATATTTTAATGTACCTCTGAATATCCTAAACTCTATGGTATTGTAGTTCTGTAAATTCAAGGAAACATACCTGCCGTAGTTACCTTTTTTCGCTTTGTTGTATACAGCCTTTGTGCTTGCTTCTATACCATACCTGCTTGCCCATCTCATAATGTTAGCGTATGTACGGCGTGAGAATTTACGAAGCTCGTTCCAATGTGCTTCGATAAAGTACACTATTCTTGCTATAACCTCTTCCTGTGTATCGTGGTCAGGTCCTAAAGCATCTCGGCTTACATGGATATGCAAACCGCAGGTTGATGTGTTATGGGAATGATAACCCATTTCAAGTGCCTTATTGAATAGCTTCTCCCATGGCATTTCATTCTTATGATAATCAAGACTCATAGGATGAGTTACCATTTCAAACCCCTCTTCAATACTGCCGTCATGCTTCATATACATACGTGTATCGGGGAAGTTTGCAATACAAAGTAATTCATCTGCATTCTCACTACATTCGCCACCGTGGTCTATTTCAAGCTCTACACCCATATACATATCATCATCGCCGTAGAATATCGGTTCAGGTTTATAGTTGTAATCGTGTATAATACGCCCTTGTGCTACTAATTCATAACACCTTGCACAGTAGGGATAATCGTCATCATCGAAGTACAATGCGTCTTCACTCCTGATAATATCACCACATCTTTCGCAGGTGGTGTAATAA
>JAZRMB010000069.1:0-40432 GCA_045647245.1 Clostridia bacterium | reverse complement strand
CAATGATTTTTCGGTATTCCGAACTGCCGCTCTCAAGCCGCAACTCATGCGGCTGTCGAGCTAAAATCGGGCACGTGTACAAGGGAAATATGTGCTCCGATTTTACAGTTCTCCATACCAAAAAATCATTAAAACCCAACTGTGTACATAAATAATATGAGTTTTTACACAATCTGACGTCCCCATTTGGGCACAATTTAAAATTTACACGTTGTAGGGTTCGGCGGTTTCCGACGAACCGCAAACGGTACATCCTAAAGGCTGTACCCTACATGAAATTATTATAACGTTTTTGATGTTATAAGGTCCTACGTCAAATAATCAAAAGAAGCAAGCAGGTCGCCCATTTGGGGGACGAAGTCGTACATTGGGTACGTCGAGTCCCGAACAACGGGCGAGATGCGCCGCTTATTGTACTCGCCAAATTTTTGACAGAAGCAAGCAGGTTGCCCACTTGAAGGATGACGGCGTATGTTGATACGCCGAATCCTGAACAATGTGCTAGATACGTAGCTTATTGCACTCTGCCAAATAATCAAAAGAAGCACACAGGTCGTTCGTTTGAACAGCGATGGCGTACGTGCTGTACGTCGAGCTGTGAACAACGGGTGAGATGCACCGCTTATTGCACTCTGCCAAATAATCAAAAGAAGCAAGCAGGTCGCTCGTTTGAGGGACGACGGCGTATGTTGATACGTCGAGTCCCGAACAACGGGCGAGATGCGCCGCTTATTTTGATTATTTTATACGATTTCCGCGCCGCTCTGCGTATCCTCTTTTAATGTTGTGAGCACAGACAATGTGTCGCCATGCTCGGCGGAGAGAATCATTCCGCAGGATTCGTAGCCCATCATCTTTCTGGGCTTGAAGTTTGCGATGAATATTACATTCTTTCCGATAAGCTCCTCGGGTGTGTGGAATTTTGCAATACCCGAGAGAATTTGTCTTGTTTCATTTCCGACCTCGAGGGTAAATCTTAAAAGCTTTTCCGACTTGGGAACTCTTTCGCACTCTATTACCTTACCCACTCTCAAATCAAGCTTTAAAAAGTCGTCAAATTCGCAGAAATCCTTATAAGGTGCGATTTCAACCAAGTCCTCCGCCTGATTCTCTGCCGCTAATTCTTCTATCTTCTTTTCAAGGTCAATTCTTTGGAAGAGTACGCTTGCATTTTCTACCTTATCGCCCGGCTTCAACACGCCGAAGGTTTTAAGGCTTTCATATGAAAGCTCCTTGGTATTAATCTGTGCTGCAATTTTCTCTGCCGTTTCGGGCATAAAGGAGGAGAGAAGTCCTGCAATAATTCTGATTGCTTCGGCAAGGTTATAAAGAACTGTGCCGAGTCTGGGCTTATCCTCTTCATTTTTAGCAAGCACCCAGGGGGTTGTTTCGTCTATATACTTATTTGCTCTGTCAACAATCTTCCAGATTTCGTCAAGGCTGTCTGCAATGTGCCATGTCTTCATCTTTTCTTCAATTTTTGCAACCGCACCCAAAGCAACAGCCTTCAAATCATCGTCAAATTCACCCTGAACATCACCTGACATCAATACGCCGTCAAAGTATTTATTAATCATTGCAACTGTTCTGTTTACAAGGTTTCCCAGGGTATTTGCAAGGTCTGAATTGAAGCGGTTTATAAACACTTCGTATGTGATAGTGCCGTCATTTGCAAAGGGCATTTCGTGAAGCATATAATATCTTACAGCATCTACGCCGAAATGTCTTACCAAATCCTCTGCATAAATTACGTTACCTCTTGACTTTGACATCTTCTCGCCATTCTCGCCAAAGAGCATCCAGGGGTGTCCGAATACCTGCTTGGGAAGCGGCTCACCAAGAGCCATAAGCATAATCGGCCAGTAGATTGTGTGGAATCTCAAAATATCCTTACCTATGATATGCACATCAGCCGGCCAATACTTTTCATAAAGCTCACCCTTATTGTCGGGCTGATAGCCGAGGGCTGTGATGTAATTAGAAAGTGCATCTATCCACACGTATACAATGTGGCCCGGGTCGAACTCAACGGGAATACCCCAGTTGAAGCTTGTTCTTGAAACGCACAAATCCTGAAGTCCGGGCTTTATGAAGTTGTTTATCATTTCCTTCTTACGTGACTCGGGCTGTATGAAATCGGGATGGGTCTCGATATATTCCATCAGCTTATCCTGATACTTGGAAAGTCTTAAGAAGTATGCTTCTTCCTTAGTCTTTTTAACCTCACGGTTACAGTCGGGGCACTTGCCGTCAACAAGCTGTGTTTCTGTCCAGAAGGATTCACACGGAGTGCAGTACCAGCCCTCATACTCCGACTTATAGATATCGCCCTGATCGTAGAGCTTTTTGAAAATCTTCTTAACCGCTTCAACGTGGTAATCGTCTGTTGTACGGATGAATTTGTCATAGCTTACGCCGAGCATATCTGCAATATCCTTAATCTGACCTGCAATGCGGTCAACATATTCCTTGGGTGCAATACCCTCTTTCTCGGCAATTTCCTGTATCTTCTGACCGTGCTCGTCGGTACCTGTTAAGAAGAATACATCGTCACCTAAAAATCTTCTCCAGCGTGCAATTGCATCGGTAAGCACAATTTCATAGGTATTGCCTATATGCGGCTTACGTGATGTGTATGCAATCGCTGTTGTGATGTAAAATTTACTCATATTATACAGTCCTTTCCTGTTTTTATTCTTTATTAATCCTGACTTTTTAAATCAGAAAATTCTTTTTTGATAAGCCCTGCCAGAAATCGGAAGAATCCTATTATACTGTTAAAGAATCCTGCACGGTACAGGCTTATTACAAGCATAAGTGTTAAGGGGCCGAAAATCATACCGCCTATTGAGAAGATGCGGTAGCCGATATACATCGACATAAGAGTAAGTATCGGATGAAGCCCGATTTTCGAGCTTACAATCTTCGGTTCTATCATCTGTCTTGTAAAAATTACGCATAAGTAGATGATTATAAGACCTATTCCCCGCATAAAATCCGAGGTTAAGAAGCACACAGCCGCCCATGTCCACAAAACAGCTCCGCTTCCGAAAAGCGGAAGGGCATCAAAGATTGCCGTTGCCATTGCAATGATAAGGCTGTAGTCAACCTTTAGTATGTTAAATCCTATAAAGAGTATGGTGAAGGAGAACATCATTATTATAAGCTGTGCCTTCACATATCCGCCTACATATTTTTTTATCTCACCCTTGACCGTATCAATACGGCTTTTGAAGGTGGGGCTCATTATACTATGAAGCTTTTCGTTTATATTGTTACTGTCGCTTACCATAAAATAGGAGGACAGAAGGAATGCTATAACAGCGATAAACATACCGGGCACACGCTTTGCCGCATTTCCTGCCGTTGAAATAATCGGCGTATAATCAAGGCTTGCGATTCCCTGCAGCATCTTCATAATGTTTTCGCCTACGCCATCAATCGCCTCCTGCATCGCCAAAGGTGCAGCTTCATAAAAGACAGAGAATTTTTCTGAAATTTCTCTGTATCTGAGCATTATACCTGCTGTTATGGCAGGCAAGTTTTCATATATGCTCTTTATTTCATCGGTTATTTTAAACACAACTCCCGCAACTATTCCGCCAACAATGCCGAGCGTGAATAGTATTACGATTATCGCCGATGCCGACTGCGGCAAACGAAAACGTTTTTGCAAAAGCTTAGTCAGCGGTGCGACTAAAATTGAGTAGATATATCCCAAAATAAAGGGCAGAAAAAGCCCGAGTATTCCGCCTAAAAGCGAAAGTATTTCAGGAAAAAACACAACAAGTAAAACTATCGCCGCAACTGTTATGAGTGTTAATATTATTGTTTTTATTCGTTTTGACATCGACATACCACCTTTCGTAAATTATTAATTTGTAGGGCTGTTCGGGGACGGGTCTGCGAAGTTTTGTCCCGGAACGGGATGAAACCAAAGTGGACCTGTCCCCATCCTGAATTTTAGCATTAATGTACTTATTCGGGATTGCAACTGATGTGGGGACAGGCCCGCTCGGGTTTCATCCTTCGGACAAAACTTCGCAGACCCGTCCCCGAAATTATAATTTCTCACTTCGCGACAAATTATAATTTTAAAAACTTTTCCATCAGCTTATGTCCCACAGCTTCATATATGCCGGTTTTTTCGGCGTTCTTTTCGTTGTAGGAAAGCTTTGAACCTGTATTTTTTGCAGAATCGTATATTACGTACGGCACAGGGTCGCTTACGTGGGTTTTTAGAGAAATCGGCGTTGGATGGTCGGGCATAATGAGCATTTTATAGTCCATACCCGCCTTGTCAAGCTCTTCTCTTAAGAATCCTACTACCTTTTCGTCTATCAGCTCAACCGAAAGCTTCTTATTCGGTGCATCGCCCTGATGTCCGCACTCGTCGGGGGCTTCCATATGTATATATACAAAATCCGAGCCGCTCTTTAATGCATCCAGTGCCGCTTTTGCCTTGCCGTCAAAGTTGGTCTCATATGTACCGGTTGCACCTTCAACGTCTATCGAATTCATTTTTGCACAAACTGCAATGCCTTTTATAAGGTCGACAGCCGAAATAACGCTTGCTGAAACTCCGAATTTATCCTTAAAGTTTTCAAGCTCAGGCTTTCTTCCTTCACCCCATACCCAAATGGAGCTTGCAGGTCTTTTTCCCTCTGCAATTCTCTTCTTATTCACAGGATGATTCATTAAAATTTTCTCCGACTTCTTCATCATTTCAAGAAGCTTTTCGGCATTTTCGCCCTTGGGGAGGTAGTCTTTAATTTTTCTGTCCGAAATATCGTGCGGAGGAGTTAATTCAACATTGGTGCTTCCGCCCTTCCATACTAAAAGATGACGGTAGCTGACACCTGCGTAATAATGAAGCATTTCCTCAGAAAGCTCCGCTTCAACGGCCTCAATAAGCTCTTTTGCCTCAGCCGTTGTTATCTCACCTGCTGAGTAGTCTATCATAGTTTTATCCTCATAATTCTCCTCATCGGATAATGTTACGAGGTTTGTTCTGAAGGTTACATCATCACTTTCGAGTGTTACACCGATAGATGCCGCCTCAAGCGGTGAACGGCCGGTATAACATTCCTTCGTGTCATAGCCCATAACCGAAAGGTTTGCAACGTCACTTCCCGGCTTCAAGCCGTCGGGAACCGTCTTTACAAGTCCGAGCTCTCCGTTTTCAGACATAAAATCAATGTTCGGTTTATTTGCAACGTCAAGCACCGTTTTACCGTCAAATGCATCAACGCCGTAGTCTGCCATTCCGTCGCCGAGTATTACTATATATTTCATTTATACCACCACGCCTTTTTGTTTTAAAAAATTATTTCTTCCTATAGAGAATTGCAACCGCACCCGGACCTGTATGCGTTCCGATAATCGGTCCGAACTCAACAATTCTCTTTACAGAATCCTCACCAAAGGTATCCGATACCTTTTCTTTTAACTCCATAACCTGTTCCTCGCTTGAATGAACAAGCATAAATGCAGGATTTTCACTGTCAAAATCGTCGGTCTCCTCAACCATTTCAACAAGCTTTGATAAAACCTTTTTCTTGCCTCTTAATTTGCCGCAAGGTTCAATTAAGCCTTCATTTATACCGAGAACGGGCTTTATCTCAAGAAGTGAACCTACAATAGCTGTTGTTTTCGTGATTCTGCCGCCTCTTTGGAGATAGTCGAGGTCGTCAACTAAAAGATAAACGCCCCAATCTTTAACAGTTTCAAGGCTCTTGGCAATAATATCATCAACCGATTCTCCCTTTTTTGCAAGTGCAGATGCACAGATTGCGATATTTGCAATATAAACCGAGAAGGTGCCGCTGTCAACAATTTTTACCGTTTTGCCGGGGTTTTCTTCCATTATTTCATTTGCAACAAGCGTTGCCGAATGATTCTGACCGCTTGCTTTGCCCGAGATTGTGAAATAGATAACTGTATCATTCTCCTCAAGCTCTGCCAAAATAGAATCGTACATATCGGCATATGCAGTCTGCGAGGTTTTGGGCATAACACCTGTATCAACTATTTTCTTATAGAACTCGGAATTTGTAAGCTCAACGCCTGCGACATAGCTCTCGTCGCCGAAGGTAACGTTGAAGTTTATGAGTCCTATCCCATTCTCATCTAAAAGCTCACGGCTCATATCCGCCGCAGTATCAACCATAATTTTAATCTTGCTCATAAATAAAAATCCTTTCTTACCACGTGAATTTTGTAAGTTCTCCAACTCTCTTTAATGACTCAAAGCCTGTCTGTCTTAACGCCTCATAGGTAACAATCGCTACGGCGTTTGAAAGATTTAAGCTTCTTGCGTCGCTTATCATCGGAATCCTCATACATCTTTCCGGATTTTTGTACAACAGCTCCTCCGGAAGCCCTTTTGTTTCCTTTCCGAAAAGTATGTAATCATTATCCTGAAAATCAACATCTGCATATGTGTTCTGCGCTTTGGTTGTTGAATAGAAAAATCTGCCACCCTCATTCTTTTGAAAGAAGTCATCAAGATTTTCATAATACTGTATGCCCAAAAGATGCCAGTAATCAAGCCCGGCACGCTTCAATTTTTTATCGTCTATGGTAAAACCCATCGGCTTTACGATATGAAGCCTGCTCCCCGTCGCCGCACAGGTTCTTGCAATATTCCCCGTATTCTGCGGAATTTCAGGCTCTACAAGTACAATATTAAACATTTCATCTGTTTCCTTAACTATATTTTTCGATTTTTGAATACTATCCGTATTATTATACACCATTTGGAATAAAAGTACAATAGCAATTTGAAGATTTTTCAAGAAAAAAATGTGAAAATAGACAAAGCCCTTACAGACAGTAAGGAAAAACGGGAACGCCTTACAGCGGTATTGCGTACGTATTTTGATTTGGGCGGCATACAGCTTCAGATAAATTATCTTTCTGCGGACGAATTGATAAAAGCACAGCAAGACCCCCAACACTACCAAAGCCTTCGCGTGAGGGTTACAGGCTTTTCAGGCTTTTTCACTTCGTTTGATAAAGATTTGCAGGATGAGATTATAAAACGTTAAAAAAATTCACCATATAGGGACAGTCCCTATATGGTGAATTTTTTGGTCTTATTTTGTTCTTTCGTAGTTGCAGTTTTCATTTTGGCAATATATTTTTGCCTTTCTGCCTTCTTTTTTGAGTAAAAGTCCGCCACATTCGGGGCATTTTTCATCATTTATCGGTTTATCCCACAGCATAAAGTCACATTTCGGGAACTTTTCACAGCCGTAGAATACCTTTCCTCTTCTTGATTTCTTTACAATTATCTCTCCGCCGCATTTCGGGCATTCAGCTCCCGTTCCTTCGCGGATTGTCATTGTATTTCTGCACTCGGGGAAGCCAGGGCAGGCAAGGAATTTACCGAATTTTGACAGCTTATATACCATCTTTCTGCCGCATTTATCGCATATTACATCCGATTCCTCATCCTGAATCTTTATCTTTTCAACCTGCTCCTCGGCAGATTCGAGTGATTTTTTAAAGTCGGGATAGAATCTGTCTAAAACCATCTTCCACTCTTTATCACCCTCTGCAACTTTGTCAAGCTCTTCCTCCATACCGGCTGTGAACTTAACATCCACTATATCCTTGAAGAAATTTTTCATTATATCGGTTGTAATCATACCAAGCTCGGTAGGAATAAGCTGTTTTTTACTTCTTACAACATAGCCTCTTGAAACAATGGTTGCAATTGTAGGCGCATAGGTACTCGGTCTGCCTATTCCCTTTTCCTCAAGCTCCTTTACGATTGTAGCCTCGGAAAATCTTGGGGGCGGCTGTGTGAAGTGTTGCTTTCCTTCTATATTCTTAAGCTTCTGGACTGTATTTTCCTCTAAAGGCGGAAGCTTCTTTGCCTTCTTTTCATCGCCGTCTGTACCCTCTGTATAAATAACGGTAAAGCCCTTTACCTTAATCTCGGAGCCTGTTGCACGGAACTCGTGCTTTCCTGCCATTACCGTTACGCTTACCGTATCATGTACTGCCGCAATCATCTGACTTGCCACAAATCTCTCCCATATAAGCTTATATAATTTAAACTGGTCGGGAGTGAGCTTATCCTTTATTTCCGAAGGTGTTATGAATACGTTTGTAGGTCTTATGGCTTCGTGTGCATCCTGCGCGTTCTTTTTTGTTTTATATTCTCTTATTTTCAAAAGCTCTTTCTGAAAATTTTCTGTAATGTAAGCCGCAGCCTGAGCCTTCGCTTCATTTGAAATTCTTAATGAGTCGGTACGCATATATGTGATAAGACCGACAGTTCCGTATTTTGTGCCGGTATTTATACCTTCATAAAGTGCCTGCGCCGTCTGCATTGTCTTTAAAGGTGTGAAATTAAGCTTTCTCGATGCATCCTGCTGCATTGTACTTGTTGTAAAGGGTGCGGGCGGATTTTTAACTGTATCCTGATGCTTTATTTTAGTTATTACAAATTCAGCATCCTTTACCTCATTTATAACCTTTTCGGCATCCTTACCCTCACCAAGCTCTATTTCCTTACCGCCTGCGCCGTAGTACTTTGCCTGATAGTCCTTTTTGGTTTTTGTATCCGTTAAGGTTGTCTCAACACTCCAGTACTCCTTCGGAACGAAATTGATAATTTCATCCTCTCTGTCACATATGAGCCTTGTTGCAACAGACTGAACTCTTCCTGCAGACAGACCCTTTTTAACCTTTTTCCACAGAATCGGACTTATCTGATAACCCACAACACGGTCAAGAACTCGTCTTGCCTGCTGTGCATCAACTAAATCCATATCAATTTTTCTCGGGGTTTTAACAGCCGCTTTTACAGCTTCTTTTGTAATCTCGTTAAATGTTACTCTGCACATAGAATCGGGGTCTATTGAAAGAGCATTTGCAAGATGCCAGCTGATAGCCTCTCCTTCGCGGTCCGGGTCAGTTGCAAGGTAAACACTTTTTGCAGACTTTGCTTCCTTTTTCAGCTTATTTAAAAGCTCACCCTTACCTCTTATTGTAATATATCTTGGTTCAAAGCCGTTATCAACATCTACCCCAAGCTGACTTTTAGGCAAATCTATTATATGACCTACCGTTGCAATAACATTATATTCATTGCCGAGGTATTTTTTTATTGTACCTGCCTTTGCCGGTGACTCAACTATAAGTAGCTTCTTTCCTGCCATTTGTATTAATCAATCCTTTCAGGGAATTAATTAATTCAAGAAAAATATTGCCTGAATTAATTTTCTGTATTATATTTATACCTTGCTCCCGCAAGCTTTACAACAATTCCTTCAACCTCAAGTATTGTCAGGTGTGAGTTTATTTCATTTATTCTTGTATCACACTCTGCTGCTATTTCCTCTATATTCATATCCTTTTTCTTTAAAAGATTTACAATCTTTTCATCAAGTGGATCATCTATCCACAAATCCTCTGAGGATACCTCTATGATTTCATCAACCTTTTCGATGTTTCTTGTTCTTTTTATACTGTTGTATTTATAAGGGAACTCCTCAAGAATATCACTAACAGATGTGACAGCTGTTGCACCTGTTCTTAAAAGCTGATTTGTGCCTTCATTATAGTTATGATATATATTCCCCGGCACAGCAAAAAGATGTTTTCCCATCTCTCTTGCAAATCTTGCAGTTATTAAGGTACCGCTCTTCAGCGGTGCTTCAACAGCAAGCACACCGTCAGAAAGAGCACATACAATTCTGTTCCTTTCGGGAAAATGCATTCTGTTTGCACCTTCTCCCGGCGGATATTCACTTATCGCACAGCCATATTCTTTAAGCTCTTCAAAAATATCGCTGTTTTGCTTGGGATATGCCTCATCGAGTCCGCATCCCATAACACCAACAACAAAGCCGCCGTTTTTAAGTGCCGACCTCATTGCTATACCGTCAATACCCAAAGCCATACCGCTTATTACCATTACACCCTCATTTGCAAGCTCTGATGAAAAGCGTGATGTTACAATCTCGGCATATTCACTGTTGTGCCTTGTGCCTACAATTGCTATCTTTAAAGTGCTGTCCCAGTCGGGAAGATTACCCTTTACATATAAAACCTGAACAGGCTCCTTTATATCACAAAGTACCTGCGGAAACTCATCGGATAATGGAGTTAAAATTTTTATACCAAGCTTTTTACAATCCTCTGTTATACGTCTTGCTTCGTCAAGATTTTTATCAAGAAGCTGTTCTGTTTCCTTTTCATTACAACCGAAGCTTATATAATCATCCTCCGATAAATTATATACATTTTCAGCCGAGCCTGTTATTTTAATCATTTCACAAGCTGTTTTCTTTTTAACCTTATGCTTCTGTGCAAGCCATATTCTGTACAATAATTCCATTTTTATCCGATTTCCTCCCCTCTTTTTTAAGTCGCCAAGTAATAGATTACTACATTTTAACTAAAATGTCAAAGAAAATTTTAATTTTTATGCGATTTTTTTATAAAAAAGTTATTTTCCCTGCTTTTTCCTTATCAGCTTCTGCGTTCTGATATCTGTTCCTGAAAACCTTAAGCAGTTGAAATTTTCGTATATTCTCGATGTGATTCTCGTGGTATAATTTTTGCTTATATCCTCCATCGAAAGGTTTGTGCTTATAATCATTCTTTTATTCTTTAAGAATCTGTCGTTCATTAAATCGAACAGAAACTGAAAGGATGACGGGCCGTGCATTTCAACGCCAAGGTCGTCAATTATCAAAAGGTCGGCATCATAAAGAAGCTTTAACATATCTTCAAATTCCTCAGGCTCGCTCATTCTGCCGAAACGAAAATCGTCGTATGACGCAAAAAGCTTTGATGCGCCCGTATAGATTACCGTATAGCCCTTATCAAGCATTTCTTTTGCAACGGCACTTGAAAGATATGTCTTTCCAAGTCCCGGAGGGCCGAAGAAAAACAGATTTTTGGAATTTTCAGGAGAATTACAGAATCTTTTGCAGATATTTACAATATCTTCCATATTTTCTCTTTCTGTCATATTCATATTCTGCACCGGCTTATCGGTATAGAATGAAAAATCAAAATTATCAAAGGTCTGCTCATTGATAAGTGATTTCATATTTGAAATATCATAGGCATAATCAATAAGCCTCTGCTTTAAACAAACACATTTTTCATTTCCGTTATAGCCTGTATCGTTACAAAGACTGCAATTGTATTTTATTTTGTCAAAATCAGCATCAACACCTGATTTTTCAATAAGCTCTGCTCTTTTAATTTTAAGCTCTTTGAGCTTTTCATCAAATTCCTTATTATATTTATCTGCGTTTTTGCTGTCCTTTAATATTTTTCCCATATTCTCGATTCCGAGCATATTTATATCCTTATCAATCTTTTTTATTTCGGGAAAATTTTCATATACTTCTTTTATTCTTTTATCTTTAACAGCCTCGGCATAGCTCCTCATCTGGCTGTAGTCCGCCATAATTTTTACATAGGCTTTGTTATCAGATAACATATTATCACATCCTTTCTTTAATTATAATTTCTCCCTTTAGGGAGAAATTATAATAGTTAGGAGTTAGGAATTAGGAGTTAGGAGTTATGGTAGAAAACCTTGCGGTTTTCAATGATTTATATTTATAAAGGTCAAATTTGTTGACATTATTTTAAATATATCAGAAAAATGCTCCCGCATTTTTCTTTCAATAACTCCTAACTCCACACTCCTAACTCCTAACTAATTTAGCGTCAGCTAAATTAAATTTTCCGTTTCTTCTTTTCTTTTTAAAATTTCATCAAATCTTTTTATATATTCTCCCGGGTCCTTGAAATTGCATATTCTTTCAATTCCGTTTTTGGTTACAATCTTTGATGTACCTCCGCCGCCGAGTGCTATTATCGTCTGTGCCTCTTCCATTATATTTACGTTATAAAATGACCTTGTACCCGGCAGTGCATAGCCGACATTTTCAAGATTTCCCGATATATTTTTCTGTCGGTACATATAATAAGGCGTATAACCTGCACCTGTAAGTTCTGCCTGAGCAAAATCAAGCATATCATTCATAATTTCAGACTCTGTTAAGCTGTCCGAAGAACGACCAAAATCTGCCGCTCTCTTTATACACATGGAATGAACCGTTATATTCTCGGGACGAAGTGCTTTTAAATCACAAATTGTCTTTTTAAAATCTTCTGAACTCTCACCGGGAAGTCCTGCTATAGTATCTGTGTTTATCACCTTAAAGCCGACATTCCTTGCAATATCATATGCATCATAAAACATTTTTGTTGTATGGCGTCTGCCTATTCTTTTTAATGTCTCATCATTTGTCGTCTGCGGATTTATACTTACTCTGTCGACTCCGAAATTCTTTGCTGTTATAAGCTTTTCTTTTGTTACGGTATCGGGTCTGCCTGCTTCGAGAGTAAATTCACCCAAGGATGCAACATCAAATTCATTATTTACCTTTTCTAAAAGAAGATACAGCTGTTTTTCGTTAAGTGTTGTGGGCGTGCCTCCGCCTATATAGATATTTTCTATACTTGTACCGAGCCGTCTTACCATTTCACCCGTTTTCTCTATCTCCTTTAAAAGAAGCTTTATAAAATCGTCTGTATATCTGCCGCTTACTCCTATATCGGTAGAAACAAAGGAGCAATAAAGGCATCTTGAAGGACAAAACGGTATTCCGATATATATACTTGCCGAGTTTGGCTTTATATTCTTTAATATCTCGTCCTCATTTTTTGAAACCTCGATTGCAAGGTCGCATTTTTTATCACTAACGCCGTAGGCAGTTTTTAAATGTTCTTTAATTTCAGGATAGCTCATTCCTTCATCGTGGAACTTAGTAACCGACTTTGCAGGTCTCACACCGCACATTACACCCCAGGGAAGGCTGATTTTATTTATCTTTTCGGCACAATTACAAAATGCCCGTGTGCAGGTGATTGAAAAATATCTTTCATCCCTCTTCACATCGCCTGTTTTTATATAATCAAGGTTAAATGAGCCGAAATATACTCCGCCTTTATAATTTATCTGACAGTATGCCGACACAACGCCGTCTTTATATATTACATCTGTAAATATAATTCCATCATCACTATTTTGAAAAAACAGTCTTATAAAAATATTCATTTCATATTCACAATTAAATCCGTTTTGTATTAAAAGCATATAAAACCGTCCTTTCTCTTATTATGACAAACAGGGCTGCCTGAATCCGACATCCCTGTTTTTTTAGCTATCAATTAACGAAAAAATTATAATTTTTCTCATATCCTATCGTCGTATCACTGCCGTGACCGCACATTACAACGGTATCCTCCGAAAGAGTATAGAGCTTTTGTCTGATTGAATTTTTTAAAGTTTCCTCATCACCTGTCGGCAAATCCCATCTTCCTACATTTCTTTTAAACAAGGTATCGCCCGAAAAGAGAGTATCGCCGATTAAATAGCAGACACTGCAGTTTGTATGCCCCGGTGTTTCAATAGCTTTTATTTTTATTCCCGAAAGTATAATTTCCTCATTATCGGAAATAATTATATCGGGAGTATCAATCAAAAACTCATTTCCCGTAACAAACGTAAGGCTTTTTGAACTGTCTTTTATATTAACAGCACAGTTTTTGCCGCACAAAAGCTTTCTTCCGTCTCTTAATTCATTAACGCTGTAGATATGGTCATAATGGCAATGCGTTAAAAGTATATGTTTAACACTAACTCCCGAAGCTTCAACCTCATTTAATATTTTAAAGGTATCAACGCCCGGGTCAATCAGAAGTCCTTCCATATTTTCGTCATTGTAAACAAGGAAGCAGTTCTGATCCATTTCAAATGATATAATCTTCTTTATTTGTATCATATCAGGTATTATAAAGCCTTACCGGCAGAATCATATATGTGTAGCTGTCGTCTGTTGTTGAATTTATAAAGCATGAGCTTCTCGGATTTGAGAACTGCATCTTTATATCATCATCCTCACAGCCCTTTAGTGCATCAAGAAGGAGGCGGTAGTTAAAGCCTATTTCAAGGTCATCACCGCTTGCACTTACATCAATTGCATCGTAAACCTTACCTCTTGAAGTCATACACGTAATTTCAATCTTATCTGTTGTGATATTTAAAATTACGGGAAGCTTTTCAGCCTTTGCGGTCATATCGTCGTTAATAATAAGAGCCGCTCTGTCAAGGCTGTCTGCAAGGCTTCTTGCATTTGTATTTACTATAATACTGTTGGGAGTTGTAAGAACGGGACGGTAGTTTATAAACTTACCCTCCAAAAGTCTTGTTACAATCTTAAACTCACCGAAATCGAACATTACATGGCGGTCAGATACGATGATATCAACATTTTCCTCATCATCTCTTAAAACCTTCAAAAGTTCACGAAGCGTAAAGCCGGGGATTACAAAGCTTTTCGGCTCCAATGATGCGTCAACAACCTCTTTTATTATAGCAAGACGATAGCCGTCTGTTGCAACAACAGATAATACACCTGTATCAATTTCAAAGAGTGAGCCTGTTAAAATAGGCTTTCTTGCCTCATTCTGAGAAACTGCAAAGACTGTTTTTCTTATCATCTTCTTTAAAACGTTCTGCTTCATTGAAAGTCTGTAGCTTTCCTGTACCTCGGGAATTTCGGGGTATTCATGAGCAGAAAGTCCCTGAATGTTAAACTCGGACTTACCGCATTTTATAGTAGTAACATTATTTGATTCGTTAACGTGAAGGTCAACCTCCATATCGGGGAGACGGCGTACAATATCACCGAACATCCTCGATGAAAGTGCAATACTTCCTCCTTCGGGAATATTACATTCTGTCGTAAACTCTATACATATATCAAGGTTATTTGCAGTTACAACAAGCTTACCGCTTGCATCTGCATCAATTTTGATACATTCAAGTATAGGCATTACTGCCTTTGAGCTTACTGCCTTCTGAACTGTGTTTATTATATCAAGAAGAACACTTTTTTCACACAAAATCTTCATAAAGCAATAACTCCTTTCTCTCTATATGCAAACCGAAAAAAAACGGTGTGTGCATAAATATATATATAATAATTTATAGTAGTATTAGTAGTAGAGGTGGTAAAAGAGTGGAAAAGTATATTTTACCAAGTATCTGCCTAGAATTTTTATCCAAAACGGGTGTGGTTAAAGGGTTGATGTTTTTAAAATTTTAAACACCCTTTAAAACCGCTTTTTCTAAAGTTTAAAATTATCAACACTTTATTAACTGACACTGTTGATAAAAAAGTGGATTAAATGTTATTCAAATCCCTTATAAGTAAATCTATATCTCTTTTTAAAAGCTCGTCCTTTGTTAATTCTTCCATAATTTTATCAACGCCGTACATAACCGTAGTTCTGTCTCTGCCGCCGAAAACCTTTGAAATTTCAACAAAGTTCATATTGGTAAGCTTTTTGCAAAGGTACATTGCAATTTGTCTCGGGCGTGCGATATTCTTCATCTTTGATTTGCCCTTTATCTCATCAACAGATACATCATAGAACTCACATACCTTATCTATAATCTTCTGGAATGTGATTTTAATTATACCGTCGGCAGGGATTATTGAGCTTATCGCATGCTCTGCAAGCTGCATATCGATAGGCTTGTTGCTTATTCCTGAAAAGGATATAATTTTAACAAGTGCACCTTCAAGCTCACGGATGTTGGAATCTACTCTCTCTGCTATGTAAGAAAATACCTCTTCGGGAAGAGTTTTATGCTGTGCTTCTGCCTTCTTTTTAAGTATCGCAACTCTTGTTTCATAATCGGGTGTTGTAATATCAATGGGAAGTCCCCATTCAAAGCGTGTTATAAGTCTTTCTTCTATAGAAACAAGCTCTTTAGGCATACGGTCGCTGGTTATTACAATCTGTTTATTTTTAAGGTACAAATCATTAAAGGTGTGGAAAAATTCTTCCTGAATACCCTGCTTTTTCTCGATAAACTGAATATCGTCTATCAAAAGCACGTCCACATCACGGTAGCGTTGACGGAAGGTTTCCATATCCTTATCACGCACCGAATTAATCATTTCATTTGTAAATCTCTCGCTGGTTACATAAACCACCTTTTTTGTAGGAGAATTTTCAAGTATCTTATTACCTATCGCCTGCATCAGATGAGTTTTTCCAAGTCCGGATTTGCCATAGAGAAACAAGGGGTTTGAAAGTGACCCCGGATTTCTTGCTACATTAAGAGCAGCAGCGGTTGCATATTCGTTTGATGTTCCGACAACGTAGCTTTCAAAGGTGTATCTCGGATTGAGATTTGCCTTTATATGTATTTCCTCATTGCCGTTTATAACAGCTTTTGCAGCCTCTATACTCTTTTCATCATCGCCGACTATAACTTCCACCTTCACCGGAGTTTCCAAAATATTACATACAGCAGCTTCCACATCTTCAATATAGCGAAGCTCTATCATATTTTTGCAAATCTGTGAAGGAACGGCGATTTTAAATATTCCGTTATTGTAGGAAACGGGCTTTGCTACATTTATATATGTATTAAAGCCTACTCTGGAGGTGATGTTCTGGCGGATAAAAGATAACGAGCTCTCCCAGATATCCTTTAAATCCATTGGTTTTCCCCCTGTTAAATTTATACATATCAAGTTTGCACACCTATTTTAAGGGTTAAAAAAATCAGAAGCCGTGAAAAGGTACTTTCACCGTTCGTCTGATTTTTTTTACGCTATAAAAATGTGTGCTATATTATAATAACAGATTTTTACGAATATTACAAGTATTTTAAAAATATTTTTCAAAAAAATTTAAAAAATCTTGCAAAAGGTCAAAAAATGTATTATATCAGTCCTTATTTATAAGATTTCTTCTTATTTTATTGGAAGTATTTTTTATGAATTCTTCTTTTCTTATCTTAATTTTACCTATTTTCTTATAAACGGGGAGCTCATTTGTTGCATCGGAAATGTCTTTCTTCAGCATTTCTTCAAGATTATCACAGTTCTTTACTATATCCAGTTCGTAATCGGGGAATACTTCTGCTGTTAAGCCTGCTTCCTGACCTGTTTCATCAAGGAATGAGTACACAACAACCTCTTTTACATAATCAATCGCCTGAATATAGCTTTCTATCTCCTCTGGGAATATATTCTTACCGTTTGAAAGAACTATAATATTCTTCTTTCTTCCGGTAATTACAAGGAAGCCCTTTTCATCAAGCTTACCGAAATCGCCTGTTTTGAACCAGCCGTCATCCGATAATACTTCCTTTGTTTCCTCGGGCTTTTTGTAATAACCCATCATTACAACGTCGCCTTTTACGGTTATCTCACCTACGCCGTCTGAATCCACATCTTCAAAGCGAAGCTCAAGACAACGAAGAAGTCTGCCGACTGTTGTACAGTCATTAAACTCCTCTCTGTTTACGGCAACAAGCGGTGAACACTCGGTTATACCATAGCCGTTAATGAGATAGATGCCGATGCTGTCAAAAAATTCGCCTATTTCAGCACGAACGGGCGCACCGCCGCAGATAATTTCCTTAAGATTACCGCCGAAATTGTCGATTATTGATTTAAAGAACTTTCTTCTTACATCAATTCCGAGCTTTAAAAGGAAATTACTTACCTTTATCATTGCATAAATCAGCTTATCTACCTTCTTTTCCTTTAAAGACTGATGTATTCTTTTATAGAAAAGCTCTGCAAAGGCGGGTACAAGATATATGTAGTCAGGCTTATAATACTGAAGGTTTTTAAGTACGTTTGTAAGCTTGTCGTTAATGCAGAGTGTTGCGTGATAGTGGATGGCAACAAGTATACCGCAGACAGCTTCATATGTATGATGATAAGGAAGCACGCTGAGTGCTCTTGTATAAATATGGCTTACCTCAAGACCGTAATAAATACTGCTTACCAGGTTATGCTCGGACAGCATTACGCCCTTTGCAGTTCCTGTTGTACCTGATGTGAAAACAAGCATTTTAAGTTCATTTTCATCAGATTTCATTTCCTTGTATACGGTGTAACCGCCATCTACAAGCTCCTTACCTCTTTTAACCAAAAGGTCAAATGATAAAAATTCGCCGTCGTGCTCTTCTCTTTGATGACCAATAAAATATTTTATGTTCGGGAAAAGGTTGCGGTTTTCACGGAGCTGATTTTCAAATTTCTTTGAATAGAACATTACCTCTGAATCGCTTGTGTTTGCAATGTTTACAATATTGTCAAAGGGAAGCTCCTTATCAATAGGGACATATACTCCCTCACTCTTTAAAGCAGTGAGATAAATAACAATCCATTTATAACTGTTTTCTCCGATGTTTGCAATATGCTTATCACCCATACCAAGCTCGCAAAGTGCCGCACCAAGATACTCGGTAGTGTCAACAAATTCATTGAATGTTACACTTCTGACCTCTTTGTTTTCGTTGAACATATATGCAATTTTATCCCCTGCCTGTTTTTTGGCAAGGTCAAGCATTTCTCTGATAGAAGAAAATTTTTGAACTTTATGGTATTCGAATTCCGGCTTTTTCATAAAACTTAAATCCCCCTTGTTTAAAATACAAAGTGCAAAATAAAAAATTTAATATATATACTATAATTATAACAGAAAAATTTGTTAAAATCAATCATTTATTGTTCATATGTGTCGAATAATAGGAATTTCTGAATTTTGACGGCGAAATACGCTCGTGGTATTTATAATAATTTACAAAAGCATTAGGACTTTCAAATTCTAAAATACTGCTTATTTCCTTGATTGAATAGTTTGTATTTAAAAGATATTCGTTTGCCTTTCTTATAATATAGTCGTTAATTATGCTTTTAAGACTCTTTTTATATTCTTTTTTAATAAGAAAGGAAATATAATCGCTGTTGTAGCCGAAATGAGAGGCACATTTTTTAACGTTCAGCTTAGCAGTAGCATTTATTCTTGTCCACTCTAAAATATTTGCCGCAAGCGAATCCTTTAAAGAGTTTAATGTGTGCATATTTATCTCACCTATAATATGACAGGTGATGCTGTCTTTTAAAAAGATATCGCTGCCGGGTATATTATTGTAGTGTAAAAGCTTTTTAAAAAGATATGAGTCGGAAAAGCCTTTTAAATTAAATGTGTCTTTTATGTCCCCATTCATAGTAAAGTGTAACCAGTAAAAGGAGGATACAATTGAACGTGCAATTTATAACTGTATGCTTTCTGGAATTTCAAAGGACGGAATCGCATTCTTTTATGAGAATCCATTGAAGGTCTGTGTTGAAAATCATTATAAAAATACATCAACAAATACTGCAGAGCGTTTTCCGATTATACAAAGAGTAAAGGTGTTTGA
Source organism: Clostridia bacterium (assembly GCA_045647245.1). GTDB lineage: Bacteria > Bacillota > Clostridia > UBA1381 > UBA1381 > HGM11525. Next base: position 21,144 of record JAZRMB010000069.1, on the reverse strand, counting down.
TTGCTCCTGCTGTCCTCCGAATTTAAACAGAGTACTTTCATCGATGGAAAATTATATCTACTCCGAGAAGAACGGTGTATATTATATAAATCAGTTTATGGAAAGTGAATTTATTGATGGGGACATAAAAATAATTCAAAAGACAAGCTACCCCGATAACGGAGAAATAATACTTTGTTGTGAAAATATAGATAAGATAGCTGTAAGAATCCCCTACTGGTGCGACAGCTTCAGTATTAATGCAGAATATGAGCTTTGTAACGGATATGCATATATTAAAAATCCGGGTGCTGTGAAGGTTAATTTTGAAATGGTGCCAAAATTATATACAGCACATGAGAATGTAAATGATTGCGCTGGTAAAGCTTGCCTGATGTACGGTCCTGTTGTATATTGTATGGAAGGCGTTGATAATGATTTCCGTCTTGAAAGAGCATATGTTGATATTGATTTAAAGGCAGAAATTTCATATAATAAAGAGCTCGGATGTACAATGCTCACAGCCGACGGCTACCTTTATTCAAATGATGAGCTTTACAGCAGTAAAAAGATAACATTAAATAAAGTAAAGCTTAATTTCATACCCTATCGCCTTTTTGCAAATCGCGGAGAAAGCGATATGCAGGTATGGGTGAAATTCAGATAATTTTCACTTTCAACACACAAGTAAAAACCGATTAAAAAATGATTTGTAGGGTGCGGCGGTTTCCGACGCACCGAAAATGCCTTATTTAAGGCACATACTAAAGGCTATGCCTATAATTTATGACCATAAAATAGAACAGTCATCTCGCGCAAAGCAAAAATATTATTTTAAATAATAGATAAGCTTTCTAAAATTTTTTAGATAAGTTTAACAAAATTTCAAAACATATCCGATTTGACATATCAAAAAAACAGTATTATAATTTCAGTATAAAAGGTCAGTGATGTTATATCCCTTCTCGCCAACCTGTAAAATTTTATTGGAAAGAAGGAAAAAAATATGTGTAGTGAATGTGGACATTATGAATGTACGGGCGGCTGCCCGAACTATGAGCCTAAAATATTTGCCGTATGCGACAGATGCGGAAAAAATATTTATGAAGGAGACGAATTTGCCGACCTCGGCTCAATCTATTGCAGAGATTGCCTTGATGATATGACAAAAGAAGAAATTTTCGGTCTTTTGGATATCACAATCGACACAGCAACTATAAAGGAATATTTTGATTCATACTTGTGAATGGTAGAAAGTAAAATGTTTTGTTAAGCTGACCGAAAAAATTCACCATATAGGGACTGTCCCTATATGGTGAATTTTTTATCATCTTCCCTTAATAACCGGAGATAATCTTTTATAAATTAAAAATGTTACAACTGAACACAGTACGCCCTTTAGTATCGTAAATGGCATATTAAACATTATAAGACAGCTTAAAAGTCCTCCTGCTTTCGGGAAAATTTCTTTATACAGACCAAGTATCTGCTCAAGAGGCATAAGCTTAGTATATATTGGATATGTTATAAAATAATTTGAAGGGACACACAAAATTCCCATAATAACAGAGCCAAGTAAAGAGCCGAGTATTGCACCTGTCTTATTCTTTTTATGGCTGTATATGCAGCCTGCTGTCAGGACAAAGCTTGCACCTAATATAAAGTTTGACAGCTCACCAACTCCGCCGGTGGTGGATGCTGTTATGAAATTCAAAAGATTCTTTATAAAACACACGCATACGCCGTACCAAGGTCCCATAGAAAACGCCGCCAAAAGCCCGGGAAGCTCGGATATGTCAAGTTTTATAAAAAACGGCATAAAGGGGACAGAAAAATTTAAAAACATAAGTATAAATGAAATACCTGAGAGAATTGCTGTCATTACAAGATTTCTTGTTTTAATTTTCACTTTAAATCGCTCCTTGCTAAATAAAAGGTGTACCCAAATATACAGGGCACACCTTCTTTTTTACTTCTTTCATCCGGACTTTAACCGTCGGTTAAGGAATTTCACCTTATCAGCGTAAGCTCGTGGACTGTCACCACCGGTAGGGAATTTCACCCTGCCCTGAAGTTATATTCTATTATATTGTTTTTGCTTGTATATATTTCTTATTTCTTTTCGATCTTGTCACAACCCATATAAGCTCTTAAAGCCTCAGGTATTGTAACAGAGCCGTCCTCGTTCTGGAAGTTTTCGAGAATTGCCGCAACAGTTCTGCCCACAGCAAGTCCTGAGCCGTTCAATGTATGCACAAACTGTGCCTTATCCTTCGGATTTCTCTTGAAGCGGATATTTGCTCTTCTTGCCTGATAGTCCTCGAAGTTTGAGCAGGACGAAATCTCTACATATCTGTTATAGCTGGGCATCCATACTTCGATATCGTATGTCTTTGCAGATGAGAAGCCGAGGTCACCCGTTGAAAGTGCTACTACTCTGTAGGGGATTCCGAGTCCCTGAAGGAGCTTTTCTGCATCGTTTGTCAGGCTTTCAAGCTCTTCATAGCTCTTTTCGGGGTCTGCAAACTTTACAAGCTCAACCTTGTTGAACTGATGCTGACGAATCAAGCCTCTTGTGTCACGGCCTGCAGAACCTGCCTCTGCTCTGAAGCATGCCGAGTATGCGCAGTACTTAACCGGAAGTGTCTCGCCGTCTAAAATTTCGTCTCTGTGAAGGTTTGTAACGGGCACTTCTGCTGTAGGAATAAGGAAGTAACCGTTATTTGAAACCTTAAATGCATCCTCTTCAAACTTAGGAAGCTGACCTGTGCCTGTCATAGATGCTCTGTTTACCATATAAGGCGGGAAAATTTCGGTATATCCCGATTCTTCGGTATGAGTGTTGAGGAAATATGAAATTACAGAACGCTCAAGACGTGAGCCAAGACCTTTATAAACCGTAAATCTTGTACCTGCAACCTTTGCACCTCTGTCAAAATCAAGAATATCAAGCTCTGTACCGATATCCCAGTGCGGCTTTGCTTCAAAATCAAACTTTCTCGGCTCTCCGAAGCGGCGAAGCTCAACATTTTCGCTGTCGTCTGCACCAACCGGAACAGATGCGTTCGGAATATTCGGGATTCTGAGCATAAAGTTTCTTAATTCTTCATCAATTTCAGCAACCTTTGCATCAAGCTCTTTAATTTCGTCTGAAAGAACCTTCATTTCGGCAAATACAGATGCTGTGTCCTCCCCTGCCTTCTTCATTGCAGGGATTTTCTTTGTGATTTCGTTCTGCTTTGCCTTCATCTGCTCAACTTCTGTTAAAAGCTCACGTCTTTTTACGTCAAGCTCAATTGCAGGTGTGATGTCAAGGTCGCTGTTTCTGTTCTTTAAAGCCTCTCTTATTTTATCCGGCTCAGTTCTTAAAATTTTAATGTCTAACATTTTTCTCTTCCCTTTCCTTTTGTGTCCCTTTATTTAGTTACCTTTTTTACAAGAGTATCATAAAACTCCTTTTGTTCCGGAGTCATACCCTCTGTATATATTTCTTCAAGCATAGCCTTTGCCTGCTTGTAGCTGTTTTTGTTTACTAGCATATAAGCATTATGAAGCTTTACGCTGATTTCCTTTTGCGATGCCATAATCTGATTTTCTTCTGATAATCTCTCATTTTCGGATGTAAGCTCTTCGTTTTCGCTTGAAAGATTTCTGTTTATCTCCATCAGCATTCTGTTTTCGTCACTTATCTGTGCCGCACGCTCCTGAATACCGGTTGTTGTGATATTCTGCTGAATCTGAACGTTTTCAAGATGCTTTTGTCCGAAATATGCAATAACTACCATCACTATTGCTACTATAAATATAAGTGAGGTATAAATCATCAGTGGCTTATTAGAGTTATTCTTTTTAACCATCATAAGTTCCTTTCTGAAAAGTACATATATAATAGGAAGCTTTTTACAAATTTATCAGATATGTGATAAAATAATCATATTTTAGTCAACATCTGACAAATTCAGCATATCTAAAAGTCTGTCAAGGTCACGGTTTCCGTAGTATTCAATTTCTATCTTACCCTTTTTCGCACCGTGGTTGATTTTGACCTTTGTACCAAGCTTTTCTTCTATATACTTTCTGATACGTTCAATCTGAATGTCTGTTTCTGTCGGGCGCTTTTCGACCTTTTCCTTTTCGGGTTTTTTATTTGCAAGGTCTTTGCAAAGCTTTTCAGTTTGTCTTACACTTAATCCTTCTTCTATAATTCGTTTTATAAGATATTCACGAATTACTGTCCCCTCAAGTGAAAGTACGCATCTTGCGTGTCCTTCACTGATTTCTCCCGATATTACATAGCCTTTAAGCTCGTCTTCAAGTGCAAGGAGCCTGACAGAGTTTGCAATGGCACTTCTGCTCTTACCAAGTCTTACGCTTATTTCCTCTTGTGTAAGGTCGTATTCCTCCATTAACGCTTTGTAAGCTACCGCCTCTTCAATCGGATTTAAGTCCTCTCGTTGAATGTTTTCAATTAATGCAACCTCAGTAAGCTCTCTTTTTGAGTATTCTCTTACAATTGCAGGTATTTCTGTAAGACCTGCAAGTCTTGCGGCTCTCCATCTTCTCTCGCCTGCTACAATTTCATAGCCTGTATCAAGCTTTGTTACGAGTATCGGCTGAATAACGCCGTGTTCCTTGATTGATTCTGCAAGTGACTCAAGATTTTCGTTATCAAATCTTTTTCTTGGCTGATTGCGGTTCGGTTCTATTTCATTAACTTTAAGCTTCATAACGCCTTCTGTGCTTTCGACTGTCATAAGCTTTTCTTCGTCAAGAAACGCTCCTAACCCTTTTCCGAGTCCTCTTTTTGCCATTTTATCACCTCTTTAACTGTTTCTTTCTATTACCTCTCGTGCTAAGTCAAAATATGCCGCTGCACCTGAGGATGTGATATCATATTTTATAATAGGTTCTCCGAAGCTCGGAGCTTCTGAAAGACGTACATTTCTCGGAATATATGTATTGTAAACCTTATCTTTGAAATGAGCCTTTACTTCATTAAGCACCTGCTCGGAAAGATTTGTTCTTTTATCGTACATTGTACCTACGATTCCTTCTATCTCAAGCTGTGCATTGCTCGATTTTTTAACCATGCTTATTGTGTTGATAAGCTGTGCAAGTCCCTCCAATGCGTAATATTCGCACTGAATAGGAATAAGAACCGAGTTAGCCGCCGTCATAATGTTAATAGAAATCATACCTAACGCCGGGGGTGAGTCAATTATGACGAAATCATACTCTTCGTCAAGCTTCTCGAGTGCGTTTTTAAGAAAGTATTCTCTTCCTTCTTCTGTTGCAAGCTCTATTTCTGCCGCAGAAAGACTTCCTGATGAAGGAATTACCGAGAGATTACGATATTTTGTCGTAATTATCGCTTCATTAATCTTTTCAGGTTCTGCAAGGCAGTCATAAAGGGTAGATGTAATGCTTTCTTTGTCAAGACCAACACCGGACGAGGTATTTCCCTGCGGGTCAGCGTCGATAAGAAGAACCTTTTTACCCTTATAAGCAAGTGCAGCAGATAAATTGACTGAAGTAGTTGTTTTGCCTACCCCGCCTTTTTGATTTGTTACTGCAATTATTTTCATGATTGTTTCCTCTTATATAATTTTATACTCTATATTATACCACAAATTTTCATAATGTAAATGTTTCACGTGAAACATTTTTAAATTTTTTTCAGAAAATAGCATAATTTTTTGTATTTTGGGTAAAATTTGAGTGTATATACTAAAAAACGGAGTAAATTATGAATAAGATTGCCGAAGTTATAAAAAAATTTGTTCTCTATAGTCCGAATGGAAATGATGATACTATGTTGCTTCAGGAAGAGAATCTTAATATTGAATATGATTCGAGAGAAAATGATACACAATGTGATGTTAAGGTTTCAGATAGTATAGATGAGAATTTAAGAATTATATCCCAAAGATTTAATGTCCCTAAAAATAACGATGTAGTTATTCGTATATTTAATATTCGTGGGGACATAAAATGTTTTATTATATATTATGAAGGAATGTCTGATACGACGGTTATAGATAATTTTATTATAAAAGGGCTTATTGAGCTTCCTTATATTAAGGATATGGCTGTCGAATCCTTAGCAAGAGAAATATCTGAAGGTCTACTTCTCCATTCGCAGGTTAAAATGACTGACAGTATTGATTCTCTTTCTGAAGAGGTCAATTTTGGCTGTTGCGGTCTTTTTGTTGATGGTCTTAACCAATGTTTTCATATGGATGTTAAAAAGTGGGAGCACAGATCTATTACAAGACCCGAAAATGAGCAATCCGTCTACGGTCCGCAGGAGGCATTCAACGAAATGCTTCGAACTAATACTATATTAATAAGGAAGATACTCAAAACAGAAAAGCTTATTGCAGAAGCTGTTAAAATCGGAGAAATATCAAAAACAAGCGGAGTTTTGCTCTATATAGACGGTATAGCTAATGAGAAACTGATTTATCAGGTTAAAAAAAGACTAAGTTCCATAAGTGTAGATGTAATATATTCAACAGAAGAGGTTTCTCAGTTTATTGAAAATTCAAGCTACAGCCTTTTTTCGCAAACTGTCAGCAGTGAAAGACCGGATCGAGTAGCGCGTGCGTTGGCAGATGGCAGAGTTGCATATATAATGAACGGAAGCCCGAGAGCTATTATATTTCCTTCGACATTTTACGAGCTTACGCATGCTGCGTCTGATGCATATATTAAAGCTCCTTATGCTAATATGACGAGGGTAATCAGATATATAGGTATGTTTGTGTCGGTTCTATTGCCGGCGTTATACCTTGCAATTACGCTGTTTCACCAGGAAATGCTTCCGACGTACCTATTGTATGCAATAAGTGCAGCGAGGGTAAATGTGCCGTTTCCGAGCGTTCTTGAGCTTCTTTTAATGGATTTGTCATTTGAACTCATACGAGAAGCAGGGCTAAGAATGCCGGGCGCTGTCGGTCAAACGCTTGGAATAGTCGGCGGTCTGATACTCGGTCAGTCGGCTGTAAGTGCAAAGATTGTCAGCCCTATAATGATAGTTGTAATTGCAATAACAGGAATAGGTTCTTTTTCAACATCTGATTATTCCCTTAGTTGGACGTTCAGAATTTTAAGAATTGTATTTATTCTTCTTGCATCTGTTGCAGGCTTTTTTGGTATTGCTGTTGGATTGTTTATTGCCGGGTGTTACCTTATGAGTCTTTATAATTTTGGCGTACCGTTTATGTCACCTCTTCCGGGGACAGATAATAGTGCATACTATGGTGCTTTGCTTGTTAAGAAAATATGGAAAAGGGAAACGAGACCCGAGTATCTTGATACGTTAAAAAGAAAAAGAGAACCAAAAATCAGTCGAGGTTGGTTCAGAAAAAAATAATGTTTCACGTGAAACATTTTGTCAAACGAGGTGTAAAATGGTCAAAAGCTGTCTGAAAAGCAGAGATATCAGTTCTGTTATGATAAATCTCATCACAGTAAAATTTCTCTTTACCTATCCGCGTTTTATGATTGAAAGATGTGAAAATGGCGCATGGATATCTGTACTTGTATATGGTATTGCAGCTTTAGCGATATTCTTTATAACAGGCATATTATACAGAAGGTGTGAAAAGCTGTCTATCTTAACTCAGGCAGAGTATATCGGTGGCAAGCTGTTAAAGGTTATAACGGGTGTGTTTGTTATAATGCTGTTTATGTTCAATATTGCACCTATGGTCAGAGCCTTTCCAGAAGCGATAAAAACAGCTCTTTTGCAGAATTCGCCAATGCTATTTATAACTTTAATACTTTCATTCGGTGTAATTGTAGGTGTTTATTACGGAATTGAGGCTCTTTCAAAGCTTGCTTCGCTATTTTTGCCTGTTGCGGCCTTGTTTGTGCTGGTATTTGCAGTATTATTAGTACCGGAGTTTGATGCAAATAATCTGTTCCCGATGTCGGTAAAAAAAGCGCTTACAGAGGGTACAACATCATTATCGGTATTTTCAGATATACTTGTGCTTAATTTTCTGTTAATGTACTGCGAAAATACAGATGTAGCAGTTAAAGCAGGTATTAAGGCAATAATTACAGGAATAATTGCAGGAGTAGGAGTTACTTTTGTATACTGTCTTATATATCCTTATCCTTCAAGCTCAAGATTTATTGTCCCTTTATACCAAATGTCAAGAATTGTCGCTGTGGGGACATATTTTCAACGACTTGAAGCTGTATTTGAGTTTGTATGGTCAATTTCGATATTTTTATATACAGCGGTATATTTGTTTGTAATGTGTGACATATTCAGACAAAGCTTCAATCTGAAGGATTACAGACCTCTTGCAGTTCCTATGCTTCTGATATTATTGATGCTTGTATTCCGTGAGGAAAGCTATGTAAAGACCTTAAGAGCAAATTTCGTATCATCAATGATACTGTTTCCGCTGTTTTTTGCACTTCCTTTGATATACGGAGGATTGTTTCTTATAAAGAAAAAGAGAAGGGAAGGACGATTGCGTGAAAATAACACTTAAAATCATAAGATTAGTTCTTCCGTTAGTGCTTTTATCAGGCTGTAATAAGTCTGTTGAGCCGAATGAGCTTGCATATGTAGTTGCAATAGGAATAGATAAAACCGAGGAAGGCGAAGGTTATTCTTACACATTGCAGATAGCCGATCCGATGGTTATAAGCGGAGGCTCGGGCGAGGAGGGAGGCAAGGACGGAGAAAAGACGGTTTTTGCTGTAACTGTTACGGCACCATCTGTTTTTTCTGCTGTAAATCTTGTAAACCATATGTATTCCAAACAGGTAACGCTTGCACATACAAAGCTGATTGCAATAGGTGATAAAATTGCATCGGAGGATGGAATAAGAGAAATCGCAGAGACGGTGACGAGAAGCGAAGAGATAAGACCTAATACCCATATGACCGTAGTAATCGGAGAAGCAGGTGAGTATTTAAAAAGTGTAAAGCCGAAAAATGAGGTAAATCCGGTAAAATACTATGAGGATTTGTATAATGCAGAGTATACAGGGTACGTTCCGAAGGTAAGATGCATGGACTTTTATGCGTATGACCTTAGCAACGAAAAGGAAAATGTTCTTGCGCTTTCCGCAAAGTATGATGATAAAAATAAGCCCGGTATGACGGAAAAGGGCTTTGAATATCAGTTAAAGGATTATATTGCGGGCACAATAGACGGTAAAAATGAAGATAAAGCACAAACAGTAGGTATGGCGGTTTTCTCCGACGATAAAATGATTGCTACCGCAGGAGCTGTTGAAACCGAGCTATATAATATCCTCACAGGTGATTATGACAGCAGTGAAATCACATATTATGATAAGAAAGACCCTTCTCTTCCGGTAACAGTTCTGCAGTCTCAGCAGAAAAAGCCAAAAATACGGGTAGATACAGAAGGAGATAAGCCAAAAATTAATATTAACCTTTATCTTGAAGCAGATTTGAGAACGGTGTCCGAGGAGTATCTTGTAGAACAAGAGCTTGACGACCTTGAAGAACAGATAATTGATGAGATAAAAAGTGCGGTAAATATATTTTTGGAAAAAACAGCGAGAGAATATAAAAGTGATATAATCGGCTTCGGGAGCTATGCGAAAAGAAATTTTCGTGATTTCGATGAATTTAAAAATTATAACTGGCAGATGAAATACCCGGAAGCAGAGTTTTCGTTAGAAGTTGAATTTCATTTAAGAAGAAGCGGACTTATTAACAGAAAGAGGGGATAAGAGAATGTATCTTGCACTTTTGACACTTATACCTTTATTTTTCTGCATAAAAGCCGTAAGCTATGGTATTTTTGAGGTCAGAACAAAAAATATTATAGGCGGAATTGCTGTCATTGCGCTTTCGGCATTCTCTTTTTATGTCGCAATAAAGCTGATATACGGAGCATAATTAATTAAAAGGTGATGATATTGATGAAAAAAGGAGCACTAAGAAGTTATATTGCAATAGTAGGTGTAGCTACTTTGCTTTTGTCGGGCACAATTGGCTACAGCTATTTTGTAAATCTGACCGCAAGGGACATAAAAAGAGCGTCCGATGCCATAGAAAGTGCTGTGTCGGAAGAAAGGTATCAAGATGCAAAGAAGTACCTTGATGAATTATATGTATTTCTTGATGAAAAGGAAACTATGCTCGGAGCAACAATTAATCATAACGATATATATAACCTGCGTCTTGCGATGGGAGAGCTGTCTGCAAGACTTGAGGATGAGGACAAGGCAGAATGCAGCGTATGCCTTAAAACACTCTCTACAAGGATAAGTCAGCTTAAACAAAATTCTGTACCGTCACTGTTTAATTTACTTTAATATTTTACTTGTTATTATAAAATCGTAAAAAATTATTTAAAATATGCTTTTCAAAACAATATTTATGTGATAGAATATAATATAACAACCTGACGTGTATTAAAGGTATGATTATATGTCCCCTAAGTGTGATATATTACGCCGATAGGTAAAAGCGAAATAGGCAAATTTTGCAATTACCTTATGACACCGAAAATGAAAGGATAAGTTATATGAAAGAGACTATTTATACAATACCAATAAGTGAAGCATATGAAACCGACTGTGAGTGCCCACTGTGCGTTTTGGAAAAGAAAATCGAGGACGAAGCGTGCGACTATGCTTTAGGTGCCGCGATGATGGAGCCGGATTATCGTATAGAATCGAACGAAAAAGGCTATTGCCGCCGCCATTTTGAAGAGCTTTTTAAAAGACCTAATAAGCTTTCCCTTGCGCTTGTAATGGATACATATATGCAGGAGACTATAAAACAGCTTGAAGGTCTTGAAAAGAAGATTGATTCACTAAGCGGTGTAAAGGGCGGACTTTTTAAGAAAAGCCCCGAGCTTGAAGAAACGGTAAAAGAGCTTGTTAATTTGCTTGATAAAAGAGAAAAAAGCTGTATCGTATGCGATAAAATAAACTATACAATGGACAGATACTATGATGTTCTGTTGGATATGTGGGCTCAGGACGATGATTTTCGTGCAAAATTTGAAGCATCAAAGGGTGTTTGCCTGCCTCATATGAAAAAGCTTGCAGAAAGAGCTGTAAAAAAGCTGTCCGAAAAAAATGCGAAGGAGTTTATAATTCTTTTATATAAGAAACAGCAGAAGGAGCTTTCGAGAATCGGGGAGGATGTGCACCGCTTTACATTAAAGTTTGACTACCGTAACAAGGATATGCCCTGGAACGGAGCAGAGGACGCACCGCTTCGCTCAATAGAAAAATCGTCGGGATATATCAGGCACGAAGAGTGAGATTATAAATAGAAGTGATTGCAGTAAAATGTATAGTTATTCATTTTGCGGCAATCACTTTTTTATATAATATCTGCTATGTATTTATCTTGACAAATTATTTATAAAATGATATCATACTAATAGTTGGACATCGAACAATAATGAGGTTTTTGTCAGGCAACATACACAAGAGGGAAGGTGTGTAAAATGGAGAAAAACTCAATCGGAATCAAGCTTAACGGTCTTAATAATGTTGTGGCAAGGTGCGTAGAATCAAAGAGCAAAACCATTGCACAAAACAAGGATAAGCTGTCGGTTATAAACGGCAGAATACTCGGGTATATATATGAAAACAGAAATAAAGAGATTTTTGCAAAGGATATAGAAACTGAGTTTATGGTAACACGTTCAACCGTATCAAAAGTAATTGATACAATGGAGAGCAAGGGTCTTTTAAAGAGAGTTGCCATTGATCGTGATGCGAGGCTCAAAAAGCTTGTACTTACCGAAACGGCGCAGGAAATGGTGCGAAAAATCCAAAAAGAGCTGAAGTCTTTCGAGATACAGATGCTTGACGGCTTTTCGGAGGACGAGAAAAATCAGTTTATTTCATATCTTGACAGAATGAAAAAAAATATCCTGAATATTATGTAAACAAAGAGAGGGAAAAGCTGTATGCTTAAAAAAATAATAAAATCTGTAAGAGAATACAAAAAGCCGTCATTGCTTTCGATGCTATATGTGAGTGGTGAAGTGCTTTTGGAGGTTTTGATACCGCTTATAATGGCGGAACTTGTGGACAAGGGAATAGAAGGCGGTAATATGAATGTGCTCGTGAAATTAAGCATTGCACTTTTAATTTCGGCGCTTATATCGCTAATCTTCGGTGCACTTGCGGGAAAAAGTGCGTCGGTTGCTTCCTGCGGCTTTGCCAAGAATTTAAGAAAGGATATGTATGAAAATATCCAGAGCTTTTCCTTTTCCAATATTGATAAATACTCCGATGCAGGGCTTATCACACGTCTTACCTCCGATATTATGCACGTGCAGATGGCGTATCAGATGATTGTAAGAACGGCTGTACGCTCGCCTGCCATGATGATTTTTTCTCTTATTGCGGCGTTTTCTCTCAATAAAAAGCTGTCGCTGGTATTTCTCGTTGCAGTGCCGATTTTAGCCGTCGGACTCCTTCTTATTATGAGGCACGCACACCCGATTTTTGAAAAGGTTTTCCGTGCCTATGACAAGCTGAATAACATTGTGCAGGAAAATCTGCACGGTATGAGAGTTGTGAAATCCTTTGTAAGAGAGGATGTTGAAGAGAAGAAATTCGGCGAAAGCTCATCGCTTATATACGACCTTTTCACAAAAGCCGAGAGCTTTATTGCCCTAAATGCACCGCTTATGCAGTTTTGTATGTATGCGACAATGCTTTTGATTTCGTGGTTCGGTGCAAAGGCGATTATAGCCGGTGGAGGCGTGGACTTTACTACGGGCGAGCTGATGAGCCTTTTAACCTATGCTATGCAGATTCTTCACTCTCTTATGATGCTTTCGATGATTTTTGTAATGATAACAATTTCACGTGCATCTATGGAGAGAATTGTTGAAATATTAGACGAAAAAAGCGATATAACAAGTCCCGATAATGCGGTAAAAGAGATTAAAGACGGCTCTGTTATATTTAAGAATGTCAGCTTTTCATATTCAAAAAGAAATGAGAAAAAGGTGCTTGATAATATAAATCTTGAAATAAAATCGGGCGAAACGATAGGAATTATCGGTGGAACCGGCTCGTCAAAATCAAGTCTTGTAAGCCTTATTCCGAGACTCTACGACGTAACGGACGGATGCGTTTTGGTAGGAGGCAGGGACGTAAGAGAATATGATATTGATGCACTCCGGGGTGAAGTTTCGGTTGTGCTTCAGAAAAACACGCTCTTTTCGGGAACTGTTAGTGAGAATTTGAGATGGGGCAATGAAAATGCCACAGATGAGGAAATAAAAAGAGCGGCACAGCTTGCCGAGGCAGATGCCTTTGTATCACTTATGGAAAACGGCTATGATTCAAAGGTTGAACAGGGCGGTGCAAACTTCTCGGGCGGACAAAGGCAGAGACTTTGTATTGCAAGAGCGCTTGTAAAATCCCCCAAAATACTCATACTTGACGATTCGACAAGTGCAGTAGATACCAAAACAGATGCGAAAATCCGAAAGGCGTTTCGTGAGGATATCCCCGATATAACAAAGATAATCATAGCACAGCGTATCTCCTCCGTTTCCGATGCGGATAAGATAATCGTCATGGAGGACGGAAAAATCAACGGTATCGGTACGCATGATGAGCTTCTTAAGACAAACGAAATCTACAGAAGTGTATATGAAACTCAAATGAAGGGAGCCAATAAGTCTGAATAAATTTTCGCATATTACCATATCTTGTTCGGGGCGGTACCGATGTACAGCACCGCTCACGGCGAAACGGCAATCTGCAAAAATTTCTTTCAGCCTTATATTTTGTGCCTTACGGCAAAGAAAGGAATGGTAAGAAAATGAATAAGAAAATGCCCAAGCCCGACCCTTCGGTAGTAAAAAGACTTCTATCCTATCTCGGCAGGTATAAGCTGAGGCTTGTGCTTGTATTTGCGGCGATACTTGTAAACACCTTTGCAAGTGTGCAGTCCTCACTTTTTATCAAAACGTTGATAGATGAGCACGTATACCCGATGCTTGTTTCGGGCAGTAACGATTTTTCGGGACTTTTAGGTGCGATAGGTAAAATGATTGCAATTTTTACGGTCGGCATTATTGCTACATACAGCTATAACCGACTTATGGTATCTGTTGCGCAGGGTACTTTAAAATCGATACGTGACGAGATGTTCACGCATATGCAGACCCTTCCGATAAAATATTTTGACACCCACTCCCACGGCGATGTGATGAGCCATTACACAAACGATACCGACACCTTAAGGCAGATGATTGCACAAAGTATTCCCAACGTGATAGCCTCGATAATAACGATGGTATCTGTTTTCGTGGCAATGATTAGCGTTAGTATATATCTTACGGCGTTTATGCTTGTGTTTGTGTTTATAACCCTTAAGGTTATAAAAAAGGTGACGGGACGAAGCAGAAAATATTTTGTGAGCCAGCAAAAGGCGATTGCAGACCTTAACGGCTATATCGAAGAGATGATAAGCGGTCAGAGGGTTATAAAGGTTTTTTGCCGCGAGGATGAGGTAATAGAGGGCTTTAGTGAAAAAAATGATGCACTTTGCGCCGAGGCAACAAATGCACACACCTTCGCAAACATCCTTATGCCGATAGTGAATAATATGGGTCACGTTATATATGTACTGCTTGCCCTTGCAGGCGGTGCTATGGCGATAGCAGGTGTCAAGAATCTTTCGATATACGGCACAGGTGTGCTGACTCTCGGTATGATAGCATCCTTCCTACAGCTTTCAAGAAGCTTTGTAATGCCTGTCGGCCAGGTGTCGCAGCAGTTGTCGTCCGTTATTATGGCGCTTGCAGGTGCAGGCAGAATATTTAAGCTTATCGATGAGAAGAGTGAAGAGGATGAAGGGTATGTTACGCTCGTAAATGTAAAAACCGTTGACGGTGAGATTGTCGAAACGCCGCAAAAGACGGGCAACTGGGCGTGGAAGCATCCCCACAGCGACGGCACTATAACCTATGAGCAACTAAAAGGCGAGGTTGTAATGGACGATGTGGACTTCGGCTATACCGAGGAAAAGACGGTACTCCATAACGTTTCCCTCTATGCAAAGCCGGGTCAGAAAATCGCCTTTGTTGGTGCTACCGGTGCAGGAAAGACCACGATTACAAATCTTATAAACCGATTCTACGATATAGCAGACGGAAAAATCCGTTATGACGGAATAAATATAAACAAGATAAAGAAATCCGATTTAAGACGTTCCCTCGGAGTCGTTTTGCAGGATGTAAATCTTTTTACGGGAACGGTAATGGA
Source organism: Clostridia bacterium (assembly GCA_045647245.1). Taxonomy (GTDB): domain Bacteria; phylum Bacillota; class Clostridia; order UBA1381; family UBA1381; genus HGM11525. The sequence goes on along the minus strand of JAZRMB010000069.1, from coordinate 5,907 downwards.
TAATATCCGCTACGGCAGAATTGATGCAACGGATGAAGAATGTATTGAAGCGGCAAAGCTTGCAAATGCCGATTCCTTTATAAGAATGTTGCCCGATGGCTACAATACAGTCCTCTCGGGTGACGGTGGCGGACTTTCGCAAGGTCAGAGACAGCTTATTTCAATAGCAAGAGCGGCAGTTGCCGATCCGCCCGTTATGATACTTGATGAGGCAACCTCATCTGTAGACACAAGAACCGAGGAGATAGTGCAAAAGGGTATGGATGCACTCATGAAGGGACGAACGGTGTTCGTGATAGCACACCGCCTGTCAACCGTCAGAAACTCCGACGTTATAATGGTGCTTGAAAAGGGCAGAATTGTAGAAAGAGGAAGCCACGACGAGCTTATCGCACAAAAAGGCAAATACTACGATTTGTATACGGGTGCATTTGAGCTTGAGTGATGAAAAAGTAAACGTATAGGGACAGTCCCCATATGTTTACTTTTTTCTTATCCAATAATATATTGAAAAAAATTATCAGATGGTGTATAATGGTTATAAGCTTAATAAAGTCAGGAGTACGGAGGGGAAAGCTTTGAAAAAGCTGATTAAAGTGTTGATTTTGACTGCTTTGTGTGTTATTTGTGCAAAGGGAGTGATGGCTGAGGTATATACCTCGGAGGAATACGGTTTTTCAGTGGATATACCGAAGGATTATATTGTATTTTCGGGGGATATGGAAGAAAATAACCCATTTCTTGCGGTAATGGGTATGACAAAAGAGGATATGGAAAAGCTACTTAAGGAGAACGGTCAGTATCTTTGTGCTTTCCGCTTGCGTGACAGGTCGCAGATTAATATTTCCTGCGAAAAAATAGCAAGAGAGGATAAAACGCCCATCAGTAAAACGCAGATTGAATATATGCAAAGCTATCTTGAGGGTGAGTATAAAAAGAACGGTAAAAATATAATAAAAAGTGAGCTGTATACACATCCGAAGGTAAGACTTGTGATGGTTGAATTTTCAGATAGCGACGGGAAAAACCACGAGATAAAATACCATGCAATATATAACGACGTGCTGTTTGCAATATCTGTAAAGGGTGCGGAGAATATATCGAAGGAGCATGAGAAAACTATAAAAAGAGTTGTTGACGGTATGGATTTTCCATATCTTCAGGAGTTGTCGGAAAGCTATGAAAAAACAGATGCATTTTCGTACACCGACGGAGCGGGTATGGGCTTCACGGTGCCTGAAAACTGGAAGGTGACCGGGGAAAAGAGTGAAGAGTATTCAAAAAGTATAAGCTTCACATCAAATCGTGATTCGGGCGTGTCGATGGCATATGTAAGCACCGATACGTGGGACGGACTTCCCTTCTATGTGAAGCTTGTATCAATAGGAAATCAAGACGGTGAAAAACAGCTTGATAGCATCGAGGTGGCAGAGTTACTCGGAGTTGATGCAGAGATTATAGAGGATATTGAATATAATGGCGTAAGCTACAAAAAGGCGGTCTATACCGAAACGTCAAAGAATATGGGTATGGAAATACCTATGCCGATAACGGTACTTTTAAGGGTCGAAAAGGGAGTAATACACACATTTCAGTTCTTGGGAAGTCAAAGCAATGAGCACTACAGCGAATTTGAAGAGATGATTAAAAGTGTATACTACCCCGAAAGTATAGAGCTTCTTCCCGAGAGAGCATTTTATATGGAGATGTCAAAGGTGATTCCCGTCTCGGTTGCGGTTCTTTTTGCGGCAGTGATTGTAATTGCAATAATTTTAATGAAAAAATCAAAATGAAAACGGAAGGATAATAGATATGTACAGCGGTGTTAAAAACAAAAAGGTATTTGAATATTTTGAGGCTCTTACAAAAATCCCCCATGGTTCGGGAAATATGGAGGCTATAAGCGACTATTGCATGGAGTTTGCAAAGGCACATTCTCTTGAGGCATACAAGGATGAGGCGTGTAATGTGATTATTTATAAGAGCGCGTCGGGTGGGTGTGAAACGAAAGAGCCGATTATTCTTCAGGGGCATCTTGATATGGTGTGTCAGAAGGATGAGGGCAAGGAGATTGATTTTGAAAAGGACGGCCTCACAATTTTTCGGGACGGCGATTTCATAAAGGCAGACGGAACAACATTAGGTGCAGATAACGGTATTGCAGTTGCAATGGTGCTTGCAATTCTTGACGATGAAAGCTTAATGCATCCGCCTATTGAAGCCGTTTTCACAACCGATGAGGAGATAGGAATGGTAGGAGCGTTGAAGCTTGATTTTAAAAAGCTTCATGCAAAAAGAATGATAAATATTGACTCGGAGGATGCAAAAAAGGTGACTGTTTCCTGCGCAGGCGGCAGTGATTTTTCGGTTAGTATACCTCTTGAGCGGACAAAGGCTGAGGGAGAGGCGGTAAGGCTTTGTGTAAAGGGTCTTATGGGCGGACATTCGGGAGTCGAGATAAACAGCGGACGTGTAAATGCCAATGTCCTTATGGGCAGAATACTTGCAGAGCTTAAAAACGCACTCGGGATTGAAATAATTTCAATTGACGGCGGCGATAAGGGTAACGCAATTCCCGTAAGCTGTAGTGCAAGGCTTATTGTAAAGGACAAAAACAGCTTCCAGAAGGCTCTCGATGAGTGCAAAAAAGCTATAGAAAACGAGATAAAGGAACGTGAGAGCGGTCTTGTTATTGAAGCGGAGTATTCGGGAAGAGCAGAAGAAGAGGTTGTTGCATCCGATGTTGCCCAAAAGCTTATTTATATATTGCTTCGTACTCCCAACGGTGTTGTAGGGATGAGTAGTGAAATAGAAAATCTTGTTGAGACATCACTGAATCTCGGAATAGTAAAAACCGAAAAAGATTTTATGAAGATGCTGTATACATTAAGGAGCAATAAAAGCCATTCGCTTACAGAGCTTTCTCAAAAGCTTGAGGAATTTTTTGAGATTATCCCCTGCGAAATAGCAAAAAGCGGACACTATCCGCCCTGGGAGTATAAAAAGGATTCACTCTTAAGGGATCTTTATATAAAAGAATATTCGCAAAAAATCGGCTATGCACCCGAGACTGAATCAATTCACGCAGGACTCGAATGTGGTGTTTTTGCATCGGCAATAGAGGATTTTGACTGCATATCAATAGGCCCTGAGCTTTATGATATCCACACAACAAAGGAAAGACTGTCTGTTTCCTCAACCGACAGTATATATGATATTGTTGTGTCACTGCTGGGTAAATTATAATTTACTACCAAAAAACCTTAGTCTCAATCTTGCTGTACGCACGTGGAGAATACCCGGTTTTCTGCTTAAAAATTCTTATAAAATGAGAATATGAATTAAACCCCGAGCGGTTTGCCGCCTCTGTAACCGACATCCCCGAGTCGAGATAACCTTTTGCAAGCTTTATCCGATGCTTTAAAAGATACTCGCCGGGTGTTGTATCAAGCGTTGTTTTAAACATATCGTAAAGAGTGGTTTTGCCAATTGAAAACTCTTTGCAGATATCCATTGTAGTAATACCGTTTGCGGCATTGCTTCCTATATAATGGAGTATGTCTGATATAAGATGCGTATTTTTCTTTTCGATATTTTCAAGAGGCTCGGCACGTGAGAGAAGAGCGAATGTGCGAAGAAGCATCGCCGCAAGCTCAAGAGTGTTATCGGTGGTTTTATCACGCATAAGTCCGATTCCGCTGTCAAAGAGGTTTGACAGATATATTGTATCAGCCTTTGAAAGAGAGTAGCGCGTGTATTTGTTCCTTATATATAGGAAGAAAAAATTTTCAAGACACCCGATAAGATTAAGAACACTGTCGCCGTCAAAAGATAAAATATATCTTTCAAACCTCGCACCATCTGCCGTTATCTTGTGAAAACAAAAGGGTGCAAATATAAAGACATCTCCCTTTTTTGCCGAATAAAGTCCGCTTTCCGTCTCAACGGTAATATTGTCGGACAAAACAAGATACAGTTCAAATTGCTCGTGCAGATGAGATTCATATATCATATCGGTGTCCGGTTTGCCTATGGATAAATTTATATTCAATGCCTTCACCTCACTTATATTGTATTATATAGCAATTGCGGAAGAAATGCAATATTTTTTGAAAAATATGTATATTATTCTGTCTATTTATATGTTAAAATCACATTAAAGAAAGGATGCTAATGTATCCAATAAGAAAGGACGGAATAAAATGGCAAAAATTGATGCAAAATGGATTGACGAAATTTGGGAGAAGATTGATAAAAAGCTTCAGAAGACAGCAGTATCTGCAAGAGAGAAGCTTCCTTATACTACAGAGAACGGTATATGGAAGGATTTGAAGGACAGTGACGTTAACTGGTGGACAAACGGCTTCTGGGGTGGTACAATGTGGCTTATGTACGATGCTACAAAGAATGAGGAATACAAAAAGACAGCTATCCGCAGTGAGGAGCTTCTTGATGAGGCACTCAAAAACTACAACGAGCTTCATCACGACGTTGGCTTTATGTGGCATCTTACAGCAGGTGCTAACTATCGCTTAACAGGTGATAAGAGTGCATATACAAGAAATATGTATGCCGCTAACGTGCTTTCGGGCAGATTCAATTCAAAAGCAGGCTACATCCGTGCATGGAACGGAGCAGATCAGAAGGGTTATGCAATCATCGACTGTATGATGAACATTCCTCTTCTTTACTGGGCATCAAAGGAGAGCGGCGACGAAAGATTTAAGTATGTTGCTATGGCTCACGCAGATAAGACTTTGAAATACCACGTAAGAGAAGACGGCTCTGTTAACCATATCGTAAACTACAATCCGGTAACAGGTGAAGTAGACGAGCTTTTGCCGGGTCAGGGAAGCCACGTGGGTTCATCATGGACAAGAGGTCAGGCATGGGGTCTTTACGGCTTCACACTCAGCTACATCCACACAAAGGAAGAGCGTTATTTGAACACTGCAAAGAAGATTGCAAACTACTTTATCGCAGCTTGCTGTGACGACTATCTCCCCAAGTGCGATTTCAGAAGCCCTGTTGAGCCGTTGTATTACGATGCATCTGCAGGTATGATTGCAGCTTGCGGACTTTTAGAGCTTGCAAAGCTTCTTGATGAAAACGAAGGCAGAATGTACTACAATGCGGCTGTAAACCTCATAAAGGCACATGTTGATGCACATGCTGACTTCACAGATGAGTCAGAAGCACTCATGCACAACGGTACAGTTGCATACATCTTCGGCGAAAAGAACTTTGATATGTGCTATACCGACTTCTTCTTCGTAGAAGCTATGAATAAGCTTAAGGGCTTCAATACATTCTTGTGGTAAGCTTCATTTTGTGAATGTCTTTACCAAAAAGAAAATCTATTTTCAAATATTGTAGGGGCAATTCACGAATTGCCCGAGAATAAATTAACGCAATATGGGAATACATAGATACTAATGTAATGAAATGGGAAGAAGATTGCTTATATAACAGGGAAGGGACGCAGAAAAATTGCGTCTCTTTTTCTTTTCACAATAAAAAAAGGAAAAAGTGATTTTGAGAATAAAGGCGAAAAACGTCGAAATATGTAGTCAAAATGCACAAAGGAAGGGTATAAAATACTGTGCAAGGTGTAAAAAATACTAAAGAGCAAAAAAAATAAAAAAAAATTCAAAAAAAGTGTTGACAAAAGAGAAAGTATGTGTTAATATAAATAAGCTGTCGCCGATGAGTGACAGAATGTACCTTGAAAAATGAACAGTGCAGAGTTCTTGTCAAGCACATCTTGATGATGTGTAAAATAAAGAAACTTGAGTTTTTTATGACAGAAATTCGGATTTAAAAAAATGACGAAATTAGTCAGCGTGCTATTAAAGAGCAGAGAAAACGAGCAAGTCAAACGAATTAAAAGTATATAAGTGAGGAATC
>JAZRMB010000068.1:0-12077 GCA_045647245.1 Clostridia bacterium | reverse complement strand
TCAGATATTTAATATTGAGAAATGCGAAGCATTTCTTTATCAATCATTTCAAAAGCGTAAGCTTTTGTACATTAACTCCTAACTCCTAATTCCAAACTCCTAACTATTATAATTTTTCGCGAAGCGATAAATTATAATTTAGCTGTCCCCATTTGTCTACTCTTTATTGTTATTTCGATCCGATTTTAAGTGTTCCAACCATTTTCTCAAGCTTCATATACAATTCATCTGTATATGTCAGCTCAGATGTTCCTATTGAAATAACAATTGCTTTACCGCCTGTTACTGTAGCATACTGCTGTAAATATCCCAGAACATCGTCCTTATAGGTAGAGAGCACATTCATTGAAAATCTGTTTGTACCGAGTGTGATATCCTTTGTTCTTTGTACAACTGACTGGTCCTTGTCATGAATTGTGTTATTATCTGCACTCTCAAGTGCTTTACGAAGATCAAAGAGAGTTGTATCGCCCGCAGGTGTTATTATTACAGATACAACTGTGCCGCTTACAATATCAATATAATTACCGCCGCTCTCTGAAGGGGGTGTGATTTCGCTGAAGGAGTTGGGAACCTCTATACTCCAGCCCTCACCCTTTGAAACATATGTACCCTCTGTTTCAGGGTCATTACGCATCAGCATGCCGACTTCATTTGCATCAAGCTCGGCAATTTCAAGGCTTCTTATAACCTTGTCAATTGTCGGAAGAGCGTTATCGTCGGGAGTCTTCATTACAACGCCTATATTATACACATAGCTTCCGAGTTCAAAGAACACATCACGCTTAACAAAATCAGTATTTCTCGTTCCTTTTATTTCGTAGCTATATTCATAGCCCTTTTTGCCGTCATAATCACATTCCGACACGCTTGTGAAATTCTTTAAAAGATCAGGATTGTAGTTCTTTTTATTGAGCTCCATATCCTTCAAAGCAAGTGCCTGTGCACCCGTTACATCGCTTTTTGAATATATTTCAAGCACTACCATAGATACGCTGTCATTCTCGGATGCCGACATAAAACGGAAGCTGTTTGCACTGTCCTTATCCGATATCATCTGCATATTCTGCGGTATATCGAGTGAGAATTTTAAATCCTCGTTTGTATATTTTCTCATACCATTTTCAATACCCGACATATCGTAGGTATCAGCTTTGTTAAAGCTTGCGGTGAAGGTTGACATTACGCGGATGCACTCATCCTTTATTGCCGCATCGCTGTTGTCGAGGTAGCCGTAAATCTCATAGATATACTTATCGGTTACCCACACAATCACATTTATAAAATCAACCTTATCCTTTGCCTGAAGGAACATCTTCTTATTATGCTCATCAGATGTTTCTTTCTCTGCCTTCACAAGAGTATAATCATAGAATGAGTCCTTGTACTCTATAAAATCTCTGTCAAAATCGTAGTCTTCTTCTCTTTCGGACACATAAACGGTAAAATCGTTCTTTTCATTTCTTACAAAATCGGTGTATGAACCGTCAAAGTCACGGTCAGCTACCGTAAATTCCGTAGCATTTTCGATTGACCAGCCGTAATAGCTGTCGCCAATTCTTGCTTCATCTGCCGCTCCCACAACCGTTGACTGTGTTTCTTTTGCCTCTTTTGTGACGGTAATTGCCTTTGTCTCATTATCATATCCGACATCGGCACCAAAAGTCTCGCTTATAAATCTCAAAGGTACCATTGTTACGCCGTTTTGAGTAAGCTCTGGCGATGCAAGAAGAGTTTCTGCCATTTCGTTAACCTCTGCAACGGAATTTCCTATCTGCAATAAAATCTTTACATCGGGGTAGTTTAGTGTTATTGACTTTGTTTCGCCATCCCACAAAACCTCTGCACCAAAAGCTTCTGTTATAACACGAAGAGGAACCAAAGTTACACCTTCGCCGACCACGTACGGCTTTTCAACTGTTACAGCCTCGCCGTTTATGGTAAGTGTTTCATCACCGACCGCGAACTTAATTTCAACCTTTTCGGGAACCTCCGCAGAAGCAACAGCTCCCATAACCGACAAAGACATAATCCCTGCCATGATGCTCTTAAGTAACTTTTTCATCTTTTCATCTCTCCTTATTTAATTATTGACTGTTTTGGAAACATATGATATAATACATTTGCGACAAAATCCTTAATATTCGAAGTTTGCACAGGTGTGTATTTTTTCTTTTTGGTAAAAATGCATGCTCTATTTAGCATACTTGTGTAAATATCGAGATGTTAGGATTTGTGTCGCAACAAACGGAGTTATGCATTTTTCAGTGCATCGACTCTGTTGGTGCACTTTTTTTAATTGGTGCACTCTTGTTCCCGATTGTCGCCAAACAAACCCAAGAAAGCAGGCGTATGGGGTATTTCCCTATACGTTTGCTTTTTTATTCAAACATTTTTCTCTAATTAGATTTTACAATCCAACGTCCATTCTTGTCAGCTTACTTTTATTTCCATTGTCTGGCCGTTTCTTGTGACGGTCACTGTTGCGCTTGTGCCGTTATATGTGCTTTTTAATGCTTCATTCCAGTCGGCTATGCTGTGCACCTCTACGGAATTTACCGCTGTTATTACGTCTCCTGCTAAAAGTGCTGTATTTTCCGAGCTTTTTACCGTTATACCCTTTTTTGTCGGGAGCCCGATTTTTGCTTCCCACGACTGTTCAAGATTGATTTTAAAATCCGCTCTTTGCACCTTTTGATATTTTTCAAAATGGTCAATTACATATTTTACCGTATCGACCGGGATGGAAAATGCCATATTATCTATTCCCACGCCCGAATACTTACTTGAATTTATCCCGATAAGCTGTCCCTTTGTATTAAGAAGCGGACCGCCCGAGTTTCCGGGGTTTATTGTGGTGTCGGTCTGTATAAGCTTATAATATGAATCGGGAAGTGCAACGTCGCTTGCACACACAATTCCCTTTGTGACGGTGTTTCTCATCGAAAGGGATATCGGAGTTCCTATTGCAATCGCGGTTTTTCCCGATACGATATCGGATTTTTCCGCCATAACAACCGGCTTTAAGCCTACCTTATCTATCTTTACAACTGCAAGGTCTGCCTTTTCATCGGAGAAAAGCACCTCTCCGGGAAGACTTGTTCCGTCATAGAGTATAACGGTCAGGTTTTTAATACTGTCTACAACGTGTGCATTCGTCACAATATAGCCGTTTCCCTTATATATAACACCCGTACCGTGAACGGTTGCGTTACTGTACTGCGTTACATCGCTTCCGCTGTAATTTCCCACAATCGTAACAACGCTCGGGCTTACGTCCGACACGATTTTTGCCACTGCATCATCCTCCGAAAAGGTGATATACGCACTACTTGTTGCAGCGTCCCAGTTTACCACCGCACCCAGCGCCTCACTGATTGCCCTCAAAGGCACATATGTATAATCTTTATGAATAACCGTTTCCTCGTTTACCCGTTTTCCGTTGACATACACTCTCACATCTGCAAAGGCAACAGATGCAGTCAAAAGCGTTGCCGCACTAATCGTGCAAATAAGCTTTTTAAACAATCTCTTCAAGTCCTTTCCATAAATATAAAATTCCGAAAACATAAAACTGCCGTAAGATTCATAATCACGGCAGTTTTACTATTCATTATGTTTTCTGCAATTGTCCGAGACTTGCGGCTTTTAAGTATGCATTTATAAAGCCTTCGAGTCCGCCGTCCATAACAGCCTGAATATTACCTGCCTCAAAACCTGTTCTATGGTCTTTTACAAGGTTGTAGGGGTGGAACACATAGGAACGAATCTGGCTTCCCCATGCGATTTCCTTCTGAACACCCTTGATAACCTCAATCTTTTCCTTCTGCTGCTGCTCTGCAATTTCAGCAAGCTTGGATTTGAGCATACGCATTGCATATTCTCTGTTCTGATGCTGTGATCTCTGCGTCTGACACGCAACCACAACGCCTGTCGGGATATGGGTAATTCTTACAGCCGAGTCGGTCTTGTTGATATGCTGACCGCCCGCACCCGATGCACGGTAGGTATCTACTTTAATATCTTCGGTACGAATGTTTATTTCAACATCGTCGGTAATTTCCGGCATAACCTCAATTGATGCGAAGGATGTGTGTCTTCTTCCCGATGCGTCAAAGGGTGAGATTCTTACCAAACGGTGAACGCCCTTTTCGGCCTTTAAATAGCCGTAAGCATTCAGACCGCTTATCATTATTGTGGCACTCTTAACGCCTGCATCATCACCCGGGAGCATATCAAGAGTCGATACGCTGTAGCCGCTCTTTTGTGCATACATCTGATACATACGAAGCAGCATTTCACACCAGTCCTGCGCTTCTGTACCACCGGCACCTGCGTGCAGTGTGATAATTGCGTTATTCTTGTCGTAATTTCCCGAAAGCAGGGTTTCAAGGGTCATCTTCTCGGTTTCAGCCTCAACGCTTTCAACAGCCATTTTTACTTCGCCGAGCATCGACTCATCATTTTCCTCATTTGCAAGGTCGCAAAGAACAAGCGCGTCCTCCCAGCTGCTGACTAAGCCTTCATACTTTTCAACCTTGTCTTTGAGCTGTTTGGTCTTTTGCAGAACCTTCTGTGAATTTTCCATATCATCCCAGAAGCCGTCCTGAGTTGCTTCATCCTCAAGCTTCTTTATCTCTTCAATTGTGCCTGCGATATCAAGCGATTCCTTCAATTCGGTTATGCCTTTTTCCATACCCTGCAGGCGTAGACGGAATTCATCATATTCCAGCATTCTATCACTTCTTTCTATTCGTTTTTATTCATTCTTTCCGCAGCAGTGCTTATACTTTCTTCCGCTTCCGCAGGGGCACGGGTCGTTTCTGCCCGGCTTTTTAGCAGCTCTTTTTGGCTGATTTGCCAAAGAACCGTCACTGCCCGTATCTATAGGCTTTGCAACCTGGACTCTCTTTATCTCAACTCTCGGACGCGGCTTAACACTCAATACGTATCTTACGGTATCTCTCTTTATTGCCTCAAGCATTCCCTCATAGAGCTGACTTCCCACATTTCTGTATTCGATAACAGGGTCGTGCTGTGCATATGCCTGGAGTCCTATTTCACGTTTTACGTGCTCCATCTCGTCTAAGTGGTCCATCCAGAGAGTATCAACCACTCGGAGCATCATAACACGCTCTACCTCACGCATTGCATCGCCGAATAACTCTTCCTGCTCCTTATAGCGTTCATCAGCTATATTCATAAGTCTTTCTTTTATATCGTCTCTTGTGATGGTTTCAAGCTCGTCGTGTTCAATTACGAACTCGCCTCTTGCCACGAGAACTTTCTCAGCAAAGTCGGAAAGCTGTGCAAGGTTCCATTCCTCGGGAATATCGCTTATTCCCATACTGTCTGCCATGGCGGTGTCGATTGATGCTTCAATCATATTCTTAACAGTGCCCGAGATGTCCTCTCCGTCAATAACCATCTGTCTCTGACGGTAGATAATCTTTCTCTGCTCGTTCATAACCTCATCGTACTGCAAAACGTGCTTACGTGAGTCAAAATGACGGCCTTCTAAGTTTCTCTGGGCATTTTCGATTGCCTTTGTGAGCATATTTGCCTCAATTGGCTCATCCTCTTCAAGACCCATAGCATTTACCATCGTCTTTACTCTCTCTGAGCCGAATATTCTCATAAGGTCGTCTTCCAATGACAAGAAGAACTTACTTGCACCCGGGTCACCCTGACGGCCTGCACGACCTCTGAGCTGGTTATCTATACGGCGTGATTCGTGACGTTCTGTACCTATAATAAAGAGTCCGCCCGCCTCAAGAACAGCGTCTTTTTCGGGCTTGAGTTCATTTCTATACTTTTCAAGATATTCGTTGTATTTTCTTCTTGCTTCGATAATTTCCTCGTTATCGGTATCTGCAAAGCCTGTTGCCTCTGCAATGATTTCATCGGGTATGCCCTCTTTTACAAGCTCATTTCTTGCCATATAATCAGCGTTACCGCCGAGGATAATGTCGGTACCTCTACCTGCCATATTTGTTGCGATGGTAACTGCACCCTTCTTACCTGCCTGAGCTACAATCTGTGCTTCCTTTGCATGGAACTTCGCATTCAACACCTCGTGCTTTATACCCTCGCGCTTTAAAAGTGCCGAAAGGATTTCGGACTTATCGATATTGACCGTACCTACAAGCACCGGCTGTCCCTTTTCGTGACATTCCTTAATCTGACGGATAACCGCCATATACTTGCCCTTTTCCGTCTTATAGACAGAATCGTGCTTATCCTCTCTTACAACCGGTTTATTCGTCGGAACCTCAACAACGTCAAGGTGATATATCTCACGGAATTCCTGCTCCTCAGTGAGTGCAGTACCCGTCATACCCGAAAGCTTTGTATAAAGACGGAAGAAGTTCTGGAAGGTGATGGTAGCGAGTGTTTTGCTCTCGTTTTCAACGTCCACGCCCTCTTTTGCCTCAATTGCCTGATGGAGACCGTCCGAATAACGTCTACCCGGCATAATACGGCCGGTAAACTCGTCTACTATCATAACCTGTCCGTCTTTTACAACGTACTGTCTGTCACGCTGCATAACGCCGTTTGCGTGAAGTGCCTGATTTAGGTGGTGCTGAAGCTTCATATTGTCGGGGTCTGCAAGGTTTTCAATTCCGAACGCCTGCTCCGCCTTCCCAACACCTCGGGGTGTTAAGGTTGCAGTCTTCGCCTTTTCATCCACGATATAATCTGCATCAACCTCGTCCGTTACAAGCTCTTTATCATCCTGCTCTGTTACAACAATCTTTTTAAGTCTCTTTACAAAGGCATCTGCATCCTTATAAAGATTATTTGCCGCATCACCCATACCGGAAATGATAAGCGGAGTTCTCGCCTCGTCGATAAGAATTGAGTCAACCTCGTCGACAACTGCATAGTTATGACCTCTTTGAACCATCTGCTCTTTATAGGTCACCATATTATCTCTTAAGTAGTCGAAGCCGAGCTCGTTATTTGTGCCGTATGTTACATCTGCTTCATATGCCTTTTTACGCTCTGCCTGGTCAAGGTCGTGAATGATGAGTCCGACCTCAAGCCCTAAGAAGCGGTAAACCTTACCCATCCATTCCGAGTCACGCTTTGCAAGGTAATCGTTAACTGTAACGATATGTACCCCCTTGCCCGAGAGTGCGTTAAGATATGCAGGAAGAGTAGAAACCAAAGTTTTACCCTCACCCGTCTTCATTTCGGCAATTCTTCCCTGGTGAAGAATGATACCGCCTATTATCTGCACATAAAAGTGCTTCATACCGAGAACTCTCCAGCTCGCCTCACGCATAACCGCAAATGCTTCGGGAAGAAGGGAGTCTAAATCCTCGCCGTTTTTGATTCTCTCTTTAAATTCTGCCGTTTTTCCTTTAAGCTCACTATCCGAAAGAGCCGCCATTGTCTCTTCAAGCGCCATTACCTTGTCGGCAATAGGTCTGATTCTTTTAAGCTCACGGTCGGAATATGTTCCGAAAATTTTATCAAACAATCCCATTTTGCTTATTCTTTCCTTTCTGTATATGTTGACTCGTGGTCATATTTATCCAATTTACACCATTATATATAGTATAACATATAAATAAGAAAATTACTACCCTTTTTTTCAAAGAATTGAAAAGTTTTTAAATTTTTAACAAAACACTTCTGCAATTAATTTTTTGGTCTGCGTTTTACAAAAATATGTTATAACTCATCTGTAGGTTTGACAAACACTCTAAGCTGTGATATAATAACAAAACCATTTAATGATAAAGGGTGATAATAATGTTTATTGACGCACATTGCGATACGGCATCGGTTATGCTTGACAGTAAAAAGGTGCTTAAAAAGAACGACCTTCACTTCGACCTGACCCGTGCACCAAAAGGGCATACTCAGATTTTTGCCGCATATATTGCTCCCGACTGCCAAAATCCCATGCAAAGGACTATGGCGATTCTCGATTATATGAGCAAGGAGCTTTCAAAGAAAACCAACAAGGCAGAGCTTTGCACCAACTCGGCAGAGCGTACAATTGCATTGGAAAACGGCAATACGCCTGTGTTTTTCAGCCTTGAAAATGCCGTTGCAATACAAAACAGCGACGATGTTAAGAAAATTTACGATGCAGGTGTCCGATTCGTGTCCCTCACATGGAACGAATCAAATCATCTTGCAGGCGGCGTCCTTGGCGAGGAGGACACCGGACTTAGTGTTCTTGGCAGACGTATGATATATGAAATGGAAAAGCTTGGTATGATAATAGATGTTTCTCATCTTAACGACCACTCCTTCTGGGATGTGGCACGTGTTACCAACTATCCCATAATCGCATCACATTCCTGCTCACGTGCAATCTGCAAGAATCCGAGAAACCTTACCGACGAGCAGTTTAAGGCAATCTGCGTAAAGGGCGGCGTTGTCGGAATTAATTTCTATTCCAAGTTCCTTGTTTCAAGGGGTACGGCAGAAATCAAGCATATTTTAAAGCATATTGACCACTTCTTAAAGCTCGGCGGCGAAAATCATATAGGTCTCGGCTCCGATTTTGACGGTATGAGCGAACCGGCGGCAGGCCTTGGCGGAGTTGAGGATATGCCCAAGCTTATAGATGCATTCCGCGAGCACGGCTACAGCGAAAAGCTGATAGAAAAGATTTGCTTTGGAAATTTCGAACGTGTGATGAGACTTCTGTAATTTTTTTGATTCTTCCCGAATATAATTTAAAAAGGAAATACCCGGGGAGAGCGATTAAATTGAAAGTAAAAAGAATTTATATTACAGCCGCTACCCTTTTGTTTGCGGCTGGAATAAGCGTGGGAGGCTTTTGCCTTGTGAGGACTCCTCCCGAAATATTATATGAATATTTTTCCGGGCACCGGGGCGGTTTGCTCGGGCCGATGGCAGGCACCGCCGCACTCAACGCTGTTTTTGTGTGGGCGGTGCTGTTTTTCTCGGCATTTTTTAAATTCGGGAAGCTTACGGCAATGCTTACCGTTTTTATAAAGGGCTTTACCAACGGATATGCAATTACCGCAGCTCTTGAAATATTCGGAAAATACGGGCTCTGTATATCTTTGCAGGATTTATTTTATGTTCCGCTCATAATATACCTTGCCTCATCGGTATGCGACGAGCTTTCGGACACCGCCGCAAAGACAGGCTTTACACCAAAAGCATTGATAATTCTTTTATTAATGGAATTATCATCGGTTTTCGGGAGCTGCGTGACTCATCTCGCCGGGAAATATATTCTCCCGGTGCTTGATAAATTATAATTTTGCGGTGCAAAATTATAATTTATCGGGATGTTGGAACGAAGGTACAGGGACTGTTTGAAATAAAAAAACGGAGAGTATTAATATGCAGGATTTTATTAACGGCTTTGTTGTTTTTATGTCTCAAAAGGGCAGTAAGTCAAAGAATACAATTTCAAATTATCGTCGTGACGTGGTAAAATACATTGATTTTTTGTACAAAAACGGTATGAAATCACCGCAGGATGCAGTAAGAACCACCGTCCTTACATATCTTCTCACCCTGCAAAAAGAGGGGTGCGCGCCTGCGACGGTAAACAGAAGTCTGGCATCAATCCGTTGCTTTTATTCATATCTTTCCGACATATACGAGGATATGCGCGACCCTACACTGAACCTCGAAACGCCCAGAAGTATAAGAAAAGCCCCCCGAATACTCACAACACGTGAGGTGGAAAGGCTTTTAGAGGCACCGGATGAAACTACTCCAAAGGGACTTCGCGACCGTGCTATGCTTGAAACCCTTTACGCAACCGGAATAAAGGTGTCGGAGCTTGTGGCGCTTGATGTTAACGATATCAACGCCCAGTCAGGCTTTATCAGGTGCGGACTTGACAAAAAGCGGATACTTCCAATGGGACATCTCGCCTGCGAAGCACTTGACGAATACCTTAAAAGAGCACGCCTTTCCTTCCTTCATACCACCTCCACCCCCGCCCTTTTTTTGAACTGTTCGGGAAGCAGAATGTCAAGACAGGGGTTCTGGAAGATAGTTGCAAAGTATAAAAACGTGGCAGGAATTGAATCGGATATAACTCCCAATATACTAAGGCACTCCTTTGCGGCTCATCTGTTAGAAAACGGTGCCGACCTTGATTCGATACGTCAAATGCTCGGACACTCCGACATATCAACAACCAGAATATATCAAAAACTTGTAAATCCGCAAATAAAAGAGGTGTACCGCAAGGCACACCCGAGAGCGTAAATTATAATTTCTCCCTAAAGGGATAAATTATAATTTGTAGGGTTTTGATGAGAAGGAAAATCGTAGGGAACGGGCTTGCTCGTTCCGTTTCTATCAGCGTTGCAGACGTCGCATACCGGTCCCCTGCCTGCACATCCATCATTTTGCATTTTGCACTTACAATTTTGCATTTAATTTAGCGGTGCATTGCACCGCTAAATTAAAGCTTATCCGAAAATACATTCCTTTGCTATATCATATACCTGCATTCTTATCCCGTGATTGGGCGAATTTAAAAGATGCTGTGAAAAGTACATTGTAATCTCTCTTTCACGGTCGATCACAAGATATGCTCCTGCGGCACCGCCCCAACCGAAGTCGGTGTTGTCATTTTTGCCGTTCGGGCATCTCACACCGAGTCCGTAGCCGTAGCCTGTAGCCCAATAGCCATCAAGCTTAAACTCATCAAGACAGCTTGTTGTCATAAGCTTGATTGTTTCATCCTTTAAAACATCTCCCTTTCTCATTGCTTCAAGGAATTTTATGTAGTCATTCACCGTTGAAACACACCCTGCGCCACCACTTGCATACTCGCTTCCTATTCTGTAATCGGGCATTTTACTGCGGGGAATTGCAATCTTTTTCTCATTGTCAAAGGTGTAATGCTCCGATACCTCATCAATCCTGTCTACCGGCAAGAGGAAGGTTGTATCCTTCATACCAAGCACATCAAAAATATTTTTCTTAACATATTCCTCAAATTTCATGCCCGATGCAACCTCAACCACAGCAGCGAGCACATCATGGCAAAGGCTGTACTGCCATTTTTCGCCAGGCTCAAAAGAAAGTGGTCTTTTCGCAAGATATTTCATAGCCTCTCTTGTCGGGCATTTTGAATCGGTATCTTCACGAAGCTTCACAAGTTCAGGTGAAAAAAGCTCATAGTCAAAACCTCCCGTCATGGTGAACAGATGCCTGATTGTAATGGCATTTTCAGCTTTTTTAAATCCGTCCTCTGTTTTTACATATATCTCTTCAAACTCAGGCAGATACTTACTGAGCTTGTCATCAAGGCCGATTTTGCCCTCTTCATAAAGCTTTAACGCCGCCGCACAGGTTATCGGCTTTGAGCAGGAATAGATATTCAAAAGCTCGTCACCCTTCATCGGGATTTTCTTCTCCAAATCTGAATAACCGTTCATTATCCTCGCCACACACTCGCCCTTGTGGTAAATGATGCAATCATACCCCGGAACACCCATCTCAAGAAAGCTGTCCATAAATTCCTTTAACTTTGTAAACATTTTTTCTATCTCCCTTTTCCTTATACTTTTTATCATTTTTAAATCACTTCAATACACATATGCGTTTATTATATACCCATAATATGATAAATACAAGTAATTTTGTCAAAAAAATATGCACCCCCGTTTAGAGGTGCATATTTTGATATTAATGATTATTCGCTCTCATATACGCTTGCCTGGTTAGGTACTATTACGCCCCAATCTGAATCGCTACCTTCTCCGGTGTCAAAAGATGATGCCTGGATAACATCTACTGCATCAATCTCTATCATTTCAACAACCGGTTTAATGTATCTTTTCATTGTTCTGTCACCCCCTCTATTGTTCCTTCAAATAATTTACCATTGAATGTAAATCTATTTGTTGTTATCGGTTTTTCTCCTGCCTTCGTTGCAAACGGTGTCCATATAACTTGGGAGTCTTTACAGCTTACCGGGAAGTGGATTGTATAACCAAATACGTGGTTTACTCCATCACCAAAGTCTTGTGTATCAAACTCTACTTCTTTGCCGTCTACATAGGTTTTTACAGAATCATATACTGTGTCTGTACTAAACTTAATATTTTCAC
>JAZRMB010000067.1:0-10512 GCA_045647245.1 Clostridia bacterium | reverse complement strand
ATTTATACAACCCATTTAATGGGGACGGTCCTGTTTTGGGTCAAAAAGATTGTTTTTGACCCAAAAGACTCTGAAAAGTCTGTCAGGAGCCATCCCCAAATGGTTTGTATTGCATATTAATACATTTTGCTACAAGCCCTTCTATGGCTTTTATATCATATAAACAAAGTATCAACATCAATCACACAGGTGTAGCGGCTGTCGGCTTCTTTTAAAAGGGATTTTATTTCCTTTACAATATTGTCTTGTGATGAGATAATATCAGCAGGAATTTCTATATCAAAAATAAGATTTATATTTTTCTCGCCTTCTGTCATTCTGAAATCGTGCATATTAATTCTTTTGTTGTATGCGTGTATGATTTCAAGAACCTGATTCTTTATACTGTTTGTTCTTTCACAGTCAACTGCAACAGGGTCCATATGTATCACCATATGTATTCCGGTTTCGTCATAAATTTTATGCTCTAATAGGTCAATAACCTCGTGTATTCTTACAATATCGGCATTATCCGGTACCTCGGCGTGTACAGATGCCATACATCTGCCCGGACCGTAATCGTGAACTACAAGGTCGTGAACGCCTTGAATACCTTCGCCGTCTGCAACCATACGAAGAAGTGTTTCAACAGTTTCTTTTTCGGGTGGCTGACCTAAAAGAAGTCCTACTGTATCGGATGCAACGGAATATCCTGTTTTCATAATAAGAATTGATACTCCGATACCTATTATTCCGTCAAGTCGGGGCATATTCATATAATATCCGGCGGCTGATGCTAAAACAATTGCAAGAGTTGCTATGGTATCGCTTATTGAATCCTTTGCTGTTGCAATGAGTACGGCTGAGTTGACTTTTTTACCTAAATATGTATTATAGCTGAACATCCACAGTTTTAATAGGGCGGATAGCACAAGTATCACAAGAGCTGTTATGTTAAAGGATATTTCAGAAGGTGTTATTGTCTTCGTAATTGAACTTTTTAAAAGCTCAAAGCCTAACAGCATAGTTATAAATGCAACAATTAACGCCGCTACATATTCAAATCTGCCGTGACCGAATGGGTGCTCTGGGTCGGGCTTTTTCCCCGACAGCTTTGCACTCAGTATTGATACAGCCGATGAGCCACAGTCGGTAAGGTTATTGAATGAATCGGATATAATGGCGATACTGCCTGAAAATAAGCCGATAAACAGCTTTGTTGCAAACAGTATAACATTACATATAATGCCGAGTATTCCGCCGAGCAGTACATACTTTTCACGTATCTTGGGGGTCTTTGTTTTATCATAGTCGCGAATAAAGCTTTTAACCAACAGCTTTATCATACAATCAATCCTTTCGTTATTAAAGCTTCTGATTTTTCCCGTACGGGAGGACAATGGTTGATGCGATGTCAAAGAGATATTTACGGGAATTTAAAACCTCGGCAAGCTCAAATGAATCGCAAATACAGTTCTCGGTTAAAAGAGCAGTAAGTCCTTCGTGTCCGGGGTGGTGATAGTCTGTTCCGCAGGTTACGATATAATTGTTTTCCTCTGCATATTTTGCAGATACTGCAATGCGTGAATTGTGAGATGGATGACAGTTATAGCTTTCAATACCGTCTATTGAACCGACAGGTGCTCTTGAACACACATCCCTGAATGGATGAGCCTCGATTATAATTCTCTTATCATTTTTAAAGGTCTTGTAAAAATTTTCTATTCCGTAGGGAAGAAGCTCATATATTTCTTCTAAATCGTTTTCGTCAATTCCGTAAACAAGATAATCGTTCGCATTCTCGGTAAAACGTATTTCTGCACCTAGAATAACGTTTAAATTAAGCTCTTTTCCGCACTTTTTTACGGTTTTGTAGTCGTTAATATAATATTCCAAAAAATCGTTTTTGCTCTTATCAATATCAAATCTTATAAAATGGTTTGTGATTACAATTGAATCATAGCCGAGATTTTTGTAAATTTCAGCCATTTCAGTGGCGGGAATCTCGGAGCATCCGCTTACGGGGGATGTGTGAGCGTGAAGCTCTGTTTTGTATTTATATTTACTGAACATATAAATATTCCTTTCCTGAGTGTATATACAAAACAGTTTAACATTTTTTCGTAAAATTATCAATGCTTTTTCTTTATTTTGTAAATTTTTTAATAATAAACTTGCAAAATTAATAATTATATAGTAAAATATAGTATGTATAGTTATGATTGGTTATTATAGGAATATTCTTAATGACGGTAAAAACCACCCGGAAAGGAAAGGTTATATAATATGCGTGTAATAGCTGCGACTAAGAATAAAGGTAAGATAAAAGAGATTTCCGATATACTTGGAAAACTCGGCGTTGAGGTTGTTTCTCAAAACGACGCGGGGTTTGATGTTGAGGTTCTAGAAACCGGAAAAACCTTTACTGAAAATGCATTGATAAAGGCAAGAAGTGTTGCTCTTTTGTGTGATGATGCTGTTTTGGCAGATGATTCGGGATTGTGCGTTGATGCGTTGGACGGCGCACCCGGGATATATTCTGCAAGATATGCAGGTGAAGATGCGTCAGATTCCGATAAGATGGAAAAGCTTTTGAGTGACCTTGGCGATGAAACAAACCGAAGCGCAAAGTTTGAATCGGCAGTTGCTTTTATTTTCCCCGATGGCAGAGAGATTACAGTCTCGGGTGAGGTGAAAGGTCGTATTACAATGGAGCCGATGGGAGACGGTGGCTTCGGATATGACCCGATATTCTATTCAAACGAGCTGAAAAAGACATTTGGTGAAGCAACGGCAGAAGAAAAAAATAAAATTAGTCACAGGGCAAGAGCAATTGAAGCGCTGTATGATATACTAAAAAACGAAGAGATTTTTAATTAACGAAAGGATTGGACAAAATGGATATTTTTCACGAGTATATTGTTACTAAAAAGAAGGAAGCAAAGGATTATGCAATAACACTTTTATTGATAGCGGCGGCGATTTTTCTCACATTTGTGCTTGCTGTTCTTACTATGATGTTTTCGCAATATCTTTCAAGTATAGGTTTGTTGCTTATTGTAGGTGTATGGTGGGGAGCTGTATATCTTATTAAATCAAGAAATATTGAATTTGAGTATATACTTACCAATAATGAGCTTGATATAGATAAAATAGCTGCAAGACGTGCAAGAAAACGTATGTGCACAATTAATTTTAAAGAAATTGAGCTTTGTGCCAATATAAGTGATGTCAATTACAAGCACGAGTATGAGAATCCGGGCGACAGAAGCATAAAAAATTATGCAGGAGATATAAACGGTGAAAGAGTTTACTTTGTTGATTTTACAAAGGAAGCTGAAAGAACAAGAGTTATTTTCCAGCCGGGTGATAGAATACTTTCGGCTATGTCAAGAATAAATCCCAGACTTGTGCATATCAAGGGCGGGGATGTTACAGAACTATGATATACGGTACGGGCTGTGATATTATAGAAATATCAAGAATAAAAAAGGCATCGGAAAGTGAAGCCTTTATAAAAAAATGCTTTACCGAAAAAGAAATTGAATATTTCAAAAGCAGAAATTTTAAAGCTGAATCTGTTGCTGCAGGCTTTGCCGCCAAGGAAGCCGTAGCAAAAGCCCTTAAAACGGGCTTTTCCGGATTCGGCTTTTCCGATATTGAAATCCTTCATTATGAGAGTGGATGTCCGTATCCGGTTCTTCATAATGAGGCGAAAAAAATTATGGATGATAACGGACTTTTGGTAAGTGTAAGTATATCGCATTGCAAAGAATATGCAATGGCTACTGCAATTGCGGAGAAAATAAGGTAGTGCCGAAGGAGTGAGAGTATTGAAAAGAAAGGCGATTAATGAGGGCTGTGCACATATTATGACTGCACAACAGATGCAAGCGGCTGACCGTGCGGCTATTGAGAATGCGAAAATTCCCGGTATTGTACTTATGGAAAATGCCGCTGTTGCGTGCGTATGTCAGATAGAATCAAAATTTGATATAAAAAGAACAAGCTTTGCGGTCTTTTGCGGAAAGGGCAATAACGGCGGTGACGGTCTTGCTATTGCACGTCATCTTTTCAATAAAGGCGCAGAGGTTTATGTATATCTTACCTCAGGCAGTAATTTTTGCGGAGATGCACTGATAAATTTTGAAGTGTTGCGTGCTATGGGTGTTACGATTATAAGTATTGATAACACATCATTAATCAGAAATTTTGTCAAAAGTGCAGATGTGGTAATCGATGCTATGCTCGGCACGGGCATCAACGGCGGTGCGTCGGGAATGATAAAAAATGTTATAGAAGAGATAAATGATACGGCAAAATTTGTTCTTTCTGTTGATATACCGTCGGGGGCTGATGCTGACAGCGGTGCGGTTGAAACGGTTTGTGTAAAGGCTGATATGACGGTGACATTTGCCGCATATAAAAAGGCTATGTTCTTATACCCGGCGGCGGATTATTGCGGTGAGGTGGTACTTGCTGATATTTCAATCCCTGCATATATAACAGATATCAAGGGTGGGAATGTATATGCATCGTGCCGCGAGGCTGTAGAGGCGGTTTTTCCGAAAAGGTATAATAACTCTCATAAAGGTAACTACGGCAGAGTGATGATGATTGGCGGCTCGGTAGGGATGGCAGGAGCTATTGCAATGTCATCAAAAGCAGCACTAAAATGCGGTGCCGGTCTTGTGACTGCGGCTGTGCCTGTTTCGATAAACAATATTATACAAACAAAAATTGATGAGGTAATGACCCTGCCACTTCCGGAAGAGGGGGGCAGAATTTCAAAAAGTGTGTCGGAACGTTTAGCAAGGCGTGCGAATACTTGTGATGCGGTGCTGATTGGGCCGGGTCTTGGGCGGAGTGAGAATATCACGGAATTTGTGGCTGATTTTCTTCCGAGGCTGAATGTCCCTGCGGTTATTGATGCAGATGCTATTTATGCACTTTCAAAGAATATTAAAATTCTTGAAAGTTGTAATAATGAACTGATTTTAACGCCTCATTCTGCAGAACTTGGTTATCTTTGCTCTAAAAAAGCAGAAGAGATTGAACAGGACAGATTCGCATTTGCATATGAGTTTGCAACCGAATATCACGTGACACTTATTTTAAAGGGTCATCATACTATAATAACAGCACCCGACGGCGATATGAGTGTGAATACAACGGGTAACAGCGGTATGGCGTGTGCCGGAAGCGGAGATGTTCTTGCAGGGATGTGCACAGCACTTTTAGCAAGGGGATTAACAGCGTACGATGCGGCGGTATCGGCTGTTTATCTGCACGGTGCATCAGGTGATGCGGCGTCAAGCGTGCTTGGTAAGGATGCAATGTGTGCAGATGACATTATTAACAATATATACCGTATATTACCTGTGGAAAAATAAATTTATTTATGATATAATACATTTTGACTTCCCTGATAACGGCGTGAAAAGGAGAATGGAATTTTAATGAAAAACAACAGAACCTGGACTGAAATTGATATGGATGCATTAAAATTTAATATAAAACAGGTTCGTAAAGTGACCGCCCCCGGTGCAGAGGTGACTGCTGTTGTAAAAGCGGACGGCTACGGACACGGAGCCGTTGAGGTGGCGAGAGTCCTTGTCAATAACGGTGCAGACCGCTTGGCTGTTGCTTGTGTTTCGGAAGCAAAGCAATTAAGACGTGCAGGACTTACACAGCCTATAATGATTCTTGGTGCCGTAAGCAGTGAAGATGCAATCGATATAGTAAAATATGACATAATTGCGACTGTTTTCTCATACGATACAGCAAGGGCTATTTCTCACGAAGCAAAAAAATGCGGAAAATGTGCTAAAATTCATATAAAAACAGATACAGGAATGAGCAGAATCGGTTTTGTTGCCGGAGAGAAGGAAGAAGCTGCACTTGATGAAATAGCAAGAATTAATGAGCTCGAAGGAGTATATATAGAAGGGATTTTTTCTCATTTTGCCACATCTGATGAAAATGATGAGAGCTATATGCGATATCAGCTTGATGTGTTTTTGAAGTTTTGCGGAAAGCTTGAAGAGAAAGGAATCAGTATTCCGATTCGCCATATAGCAAATTCGGCGGCGATAATGATGTATCCCGAAACGCATCTTGAAATGGTAAGAGCCGGTATTATTCTCTACGGACTTTATCCTTCGCAGGGTGTGGATAAAACCAGATTGAAGCTTAAACCCGTAATGAGTATGAAGTCAAGGATAACAATGGTAAAAGAAAAGGAAGCAGGCTGGGGCGTAAGCTATGGCAAGGAGTACATAACCGACAGAAAAACCGTTATAGCAACGGTACCGGTAGGTTATGGTGACGGATATGTCAGAAGTCTTGCTAAAAAAGCGTATGTGCTTTTAAAGGACGGCACGCGTGCGAAAATAATAGGAAGAATTTGTATGGATCAATGTATGATTGATGTTACAAATGTCAATAATATCAGTGTAGGTGACGAAGTGACGCTCTTTGGCTCAGATAATGTCACAGCTGATGATATTGCCATGTGGATGGATAGCATTAACTATGAGGTTGTCTGCCTGATTTCTGCCCGTATTCCAAGACTTTATATTGAGGATGGAAAGGTTAAGCTTGTAAAGGATTATATTGACGAGCTTATATGAAATATAACAAACAGGGGGCTTGATTACTTTGTCACAGCTAAAGCGTGGAGGTGCGGGAAATTTTTCCTGCAACATAAAGAGAAAAACGCTTGACGCGGTGCGGATAAAAGTTATGCTTATACGGGGGTACAGCCGTATGGGGAATTTAAATGTCGCAATCGCCGAGGAGTGTTGTAATGCTGATAATGATGCATTATCGGTAGGGGAGCAAAAACTTACGGAGTGTGAACATAAGTGATTGTAAAAAGAGGAGATATTTATTACGCCGATTTAAGCCCTGTTGTCGGTAGTGAGCAGGGAGGGATAAGACCTGTCTTAATTGTACAGAACGATGTCGGCAATAAATACAGTCCGACGGTAATTGCTGCGGCGATTACATCGCAGATAAACAAAGCAAAGATGCCCACACATATTGAGCTTGCGGCATCGGAATATGGTCTTTATAAAGACTCTGTTATATTGCTTGAGCAGGTAAGAACCATTGATAAAAAGAGACTCAGAGAAAGAGTGGCACATCTTGACAATACATTAATGGATAAGGTGAATGATGCACTTTCTGTCAGCTTCGGACTCGGCAGTTTTTGATATTGTTTTACATAACAAGGTAAGACAAATGAGAAAGTGCCGTGAAAAAATCAAAATTTGCAATGCAGTAAACTGTGGTACCGAGCCAATGTTACTGCATTGTTTTTTTGCGTAAATTTATTGAATTTTTTTGTTAAAAACTATTGCATCGTGCACTATGGACAGTGTATAATTAGCATAGAATACCATTTTGAAGAAGTAGGGGTGATAAATATGAAAACAATTTTGCATTAAAGAAGGAGAGGAGTATTTATCAGCAGCGTGGTATAATAAAAATTTATATTTTAAAGGAGGTCATTTAAAATGACAATTATAGTTTTGGCAGTAATTATTGCAATCGTGGTTTTATGGTTTATTTCGGTTCAGAGAAAGCTTGTTGTGATGGATGAAAATATCAACAATGCTATGAGCCAGATCGGTGTTCAGCTTTCTTCGAGATGGGATGCTTTAACGGCTCTTTTAGACCTTACAAAAGGTTATGCAGAGCATGAATACAAAACCCTCTCTGATACAATTAAAATGCGTACCTCTATTAACTCAAAAAGCACAGCTTCCGAAGTTAATGCACAGGAAAATATATTGACAGAAGCTATGGGCAAAATTATGGCAGTTGCTGAAAGTTATCCTGAACTTAAAGCAAATGAAAACTACATCAAGACTATGGACAGTGTAAATGCATATGAAGAAATGGTCAGAAGATCCCGTCTTGTTTATAACGACAGCGTAACAAAATTGAATCGTACAATCAGAATGTTCCCTACATCAATCGCAGCAGGTATGCTTGGTATAAAGAGCCGTGATTATTTGGAAGCAGATGATAAAAAAGCAGATATGCCAACTATGAGGTAAATCGTATGAAGCATATAAGGAAACTACTGATAATGATACCCTTGGTATTGATTCTGTGTTCCGTAACTGCATTTGCAAAAAACAATGTATCTGAAATTGATATTGATGTTACCGTTAGAGAAGACGGAAGTGCATATATCGTTCAGAACTGGCAAGGAACATTCAATGAAGGAACTGAGAACTACATACCTATAAATACCGATGATATTTCAATTACTGATTTTAAAGTATCGGACAAAGACGGTTCATATACCTTTGTGAAAGATTGGGATGTTGATTGGGGCTTTTCTGAAAAGGCAAAAAAATGCGGAATCAATGAAACCTTTGATGGCATAGAATTGTGCTTTGGTATTTCAGAGTACGGCGAAAACAGATATGCTATTGAATATGTGGTAGAAGATTTCATCAAAAGCTATACCGACTATGACGGAACAAACTTTATGTTTGTAAATCCCGATATGTCAACCTTCCCCACAGACGGACGTATAAATATTGTTCTCGGGAACGGAACGGAACTTAATGAAAACAATGCAGGTATATGGGGCTTTGGTTATGACGGTTATGTGGAATTTCAGAACGGTCAGGTAAATGCATATACAACTTCGGCACTCAGAGGAGAAAGTTCGATGATTATTATGCTGAGGCTGAACAAAGGCGTTATCTTCCCAAAAACGCATATTGAGGAATCCTTTGAAGCTGTAAAAGACAAAGCATTCCAAGGCAGCGACTACGACAACTATGATGAAGAATACGAAGAAGCAACTTTGTTTGAAACAATACTCGGATTTATCATTCTTTTCGGTTTTTGGGGCGGAATTATCTTGTTTATCACTTTCTTCTTTAAGAGAAGAAAAGCCATTAAGAAATTCAACAAAGAGTGTGGATATTTCAGAGATGTTCCAAATGGCGGAAAAATTGATGTTTCTCACTACCTTGCACAGAACTTCGATGTGGCAGGTGACGAAAGTCTTATTATTGGTGCTCTTATCCTTTCTATGATAAACAAAGGCTGCATCGAGCCTGAAAAAGAAGAAACTGTCGGATTTTTCGGCAAGGTTAAAGAAAGCGTTAATTTAAAGCTTATAAAAGAGCCTGATGTACTCGCAGAGCTTACATTATATAACTTGCTTTTAGAATCAGCAGGTGAAGACGGGATTTTGCAGGAAAAAGAGCTTGAAAAATACTCATATAAGAATCCTGAAAGAATCAATATTTTTGTTAAAAACATAAAAATGGCCGGAGAGCGGGAATTTATACACTTAGGCGGATTTATAGCGGGTAGCGGAAACTGCATCAAAAATTTGAGTGATAAAGGCAGGGAAGAGCTTGCAGAAGTTATCGGACTTAAAAAATATCTTGATGAATTTACCTTAATTGCAGAAAGAGAAATAACAGAAACAATTATCTGGAAAGAATATATGGTCTACGCCACACTTTTCGGAATTGCAGATAAGGTTATTGAAGAGTTTAAGCAGGTTTATCCCCAAATGATGCCTGAATTTGAAAGCTATAACAGAAATGTAATAATTGCTCACAGTTATTATCACAGTATGCACCGTTCAGCTCAAAGAGCTATGCAGGCAAGACGTGCAAGCGGTGGCGGTGGCCGTGCTTCCTTCGGTGGCGGAGGAGGTTTCTCCGGCGGCGGACGAGGCGGCGGCTCAAGATAATAAGGATAAAGGAGATGTTTCCGATATGAAAAAGGTAATAATAATCGGGTGTCCCGGGAGCGGGAAAAGTATTTTTGGTCGGAAACTTAATAAAGTTACAAAATTACCGTTATATCACCTTGATATGCTGTATTGGAATGAGGACGGGACAACGGTAGAAAAGGAAGTTTTTCTCGAAAGACTCAGAATGGTTATGGCAAAACCTGAATGGATTATAGACGGAAATTACGCTTCAAGTATGGAAATGCGTGTTAAAGAATGTGACACGATTTTCTTTCTGGATTATCCGACGGAGGTGTGTCTTGCAGGTGTAGAATCGCGCAAAGGTAAACCACGTTCTGATATGCCCTGGGTTGAAAATGAAGATACGGATGAGGCGTTTATTGCTTTTATAAACAGTTATAACAAGGAAAGCAGACCTGAAGTTATAAAACTTTTAGGAAAATATCCGGATAAGAATATTATTGAATTTCATTCAAGGGAAGAGGCGGAAGAATATTTATCAAAGTTAGAATAATAAAAGAAGTGATACATATTGTTAGTCAGTAAAATTGAAGAATTTGTAAAAGCGAATACAGATAAATAAAATATAATTGTTATATGCGGTGAGGGTGAAACTTTTGCTCTTACAGAATTATGAAAGAAGGGGATTATATCAAAATAAATATGAAATACAATCCATTTAGTGGGGACGGTCCTGTTTTGGCACAAAAAACAGTGTTTTTATGCCAAAAGACCTTAAAGGTCTGTCAGGAGCCGTCCCCAAATGGCTCATATTTCATATTTTTGTTATTTTG
>JAZRMB010000066.1:0-4425 GCA_045647245.1 Clostridia bacterium | reverse complement strand
AGTTAGGAGTTATGGTAGAAAACCTTGCGGTTTTCATTTATTAATATTGAGAAATGCGAAAGTAAACGAAGGATATATTGTAGGGTGCGATGCCCACATCGCACCGACCCATTATATTAGAAAATGTCAAAACAACGTTTTGAATTTACTGACATACAATTTTCAAATTCGGGACGATGTGGGCATCGTCCCCTACAATACGTAACGTATACTTTCTACAACTCCTAACTCCTAATTCCTAACTCCTAACTTTTTAATTTAGCTAAAGCTAAATTAAAACTTATCTGTATCTTGCATCATACCATTCATTAGCTTCCTTGGTAAGAGTTTCAAGACCTGCGGCATTTAGTTCTGCCACGAATGCATCCCATTCGTCAAGGCTTCTTGTTCCTGCTATGAATTCATAGTAGTTTTCTTCAATTTTCTGGGTTACGATTGCCTTGTACATAACGTCTGAGGGAAGTCCGCCCCATACAACTCTTTGATAATCCTTAACGTGCTGTGCATGCTTTTTAGCGTATTCCCTCTGCTCGGGGGCACTTGTTCTGTCGCCAAACTCTAAATTGACAGTTGCAAGCATAAGACAGTTGGCAATTCCGAGTCCACGACGTTCCTGAACGTCCTCAACCAGATTACAATAAAGACCATCCCTCATCTCCCATTCGATTCCTTCTCTTCCGTAGTTTGCGAAGATGTATTCGTCAAAATCAGAGTTTAAGGTCTCAAAGATGTTCAAAATTTTTGCCTGCTTCTCGGTATCGGTACCGACATTTCTTCCGAATACAACACCGCCGCCGCTGAAGGTTCCCCAGTATTCTGCACCCTGATGTCCGAAGGGACCAACTAAAGGCTTACCCGGTGTATAGGTCGCATCCTCACCCTGGAGCTGCTTGAACTGCGAATAGAAGCTTGAAGGCTTTTCACTGTTTGCCTTTGTGTCGGAAATGTGATAGTACATACCGTTTGCAGTAAAGCCGAGTATGCCGTTTATAAATCCCGGTGAGTTTGCCCAATACTGTCCCTTGTTTTCACCGGTTATGAACTCAGGGTCAATAATTCCATCCTTGTACCATTTATTAAGTCTTATAAGGGCGTCCTTCATTTCGGGAAGCACTGCACTATGGATAATCTTACCGTCACGTTCTGTCCAGTAGAACTTTAAAGGATGTCCGCCGTATGCATTTAATATTGCGTGAATACCAAAGGTTGACATTGCATATGTATCCTTTTGTCCGTCACCGTCGGGGTCTTCATTTGCTATCTTGTAGAAAGCCTCTTCTGCCTCGTCGACGGTTTCGGGAATCTTGTCTATACCAACCTTTTCGAGCCAGTCATTTCTCCAGAGAGGGACAATGTGATATGCTCCGTTGGAGCTGAGTGAGGGGAGTCCGTAAATCTTACCGTTCTCCTTCATTGCATCCCAGATTTGCTCTTCGCCGTTTGTTTTTGCAAGCTCATAGAAGTTCGGTGCCTTTTCCTTTAAGGTTTCCTCCTTAATTTCGGAAAGCACACCCTGCTTTGCATACATACGGTACTGTGAATCACTTACAGAGAATATGTCGGGGATTTCGCCGCCGGCAATACGGACGTTCAAAAGCTCTGAAGCTTGGTTTCTGTCCATATAGATGAAGTTGAAGTCAACGTCGTACTTTTTCTCAAATTCTGCAACAACAGGTGAATCGTTATCCACCGGTGAGTCATTCTGCGGTACCCAGTCAACTACGATTCTACCGTCTACGCCTGTTTTTACCGTTTCCTTCTTTTCTCCGCAGCCTGCCGCTGTTACCAAAAGTGCTGCTGTAAGTGCTGTTAAAATAAATCTTTTTTTCATAGTTTCTCCTTCCTTTCTGTTACTTGTATATTTATAATTACATTATTTACAAAAAAATTCCTGATCGAATTTCTTTGCTTCCTTTTCAAGTGCTTCAATAAGACATCTCTGCTCGCTGTCTCCAAGGGCATAATTTACCATTGCCGCACCTACGCTATGTGCATAATAATCGTGTCTGTCGTAGTAATTCTTTAAAAGGAACCAGGTGTATCTTGAAAGACGTACCGAATCGGAGTATACGTTGTTATCACCCTCGGTCATTTGGTCCACGCTTGCCGTTTGACCGCACTTAATACTGTTTAATATATCCTCTTCATTCTCTGCATAAACAACCGTCCATACCTTATTGAACAGTCCGCCGCCGAGGGTTGAGTGCGAATCACTTGATGTTACCCCCGGATATACAAAGCCTTTGTTTTTCATTTCATAGTAAAGCTGCATCTGCAAACGGTTGTTTTCCTTGTCTATACCGCCGATAATTTCTATAACATCTGTAAAGCCGCGGCGGTATACCTCATCTGTTACAGCACCTGTGATGTTATATGCACCTCTTAACTCCCAGAAGGGGTGTGGGAATATTGAAATACCGCCTGCTTCGTGAATTTTGTCATTCACCCACTTATGCCATGCAACCTCGCATCTTACAAAGTCATTTTCAATATCAAGACCCTCTGTAATTGCCGCAACCTCCTGCTCGCACTTATCGGCATCATCTATAATTAACTTGTTTACACTCCATTCGGGGTTTAAGTTTACCACATGGAAGCTCGCTCTGCCGGTATCGTGGTGAACCTCTTCGCCGCGGAAAAGCTTAAGACCGGTATCCATACCGCCAAAGGCTTCTATGGCATTAAGAGAGCCATCCATAGTGTAATGGTCGGTAATCGCTATGGTATCAAAGCCGGCTTGTCTGTAACGTGCCGCAACAAGAGCAGGACTTTCACATCCGTCGGACATATATGTGTGTATATGAAAATCTCCCTTATACGGCTTTTTGCTGTACAAATCGCTCTCGAGCGAGTAAATGTCAAATTTCAGGACGGACTCTAGAAGCTTGTTTTGTTTAACCTTCCATCTTTGCCTGACGGGAATAATGTGCTTTTCACATTCGCATCTTGCTATGTTGATATGCCACAGATGCTCGCCGGTAAACTCATATTCAAAGGAAAGCACACCATCTTCGGGCATTGTAACAATTTCCTCCGAGTATATTCTGTCACGGGTACCGATATTACTGATGTCGTGATATGTGTAGCAGTCGGCAGCCGTTACCGTCACACGATACTCGGTATCGTCATAGAATCTGCTCGGAAAATCAAGTCCTGTAACCGATACCTTTGTTTTTTTTCCTGCCTCAACCACTCTCGGGGTTATTTTGAATTTGATTTGTTCGTCCATTTCCTTTCACGTATAATTATAATCATCTCGAAAGAGGTGATTTTAATTATTTCTCCTCTCCTTAATATTTGGTTATCCCTTCAGCGAGCCTACCATTACGCCTGTTATAAAATACTTTTGTACAAACGGGTAAACGAGCATAATGGGGATGGTGGATACAATAATTGTTGCGGATTTGATTACTTCGGCATCCATCATCACACGCTCTTCCATAGCAACGGTGTTGTTGTCAAATTGGGGAGCGGCATCTATGATTATCTTACGAAGCACCGCCTGGAGAACGTATTTGTTGTAGTCTCTGATATAGATGAGACAGTCAAACCATGCGTTCCAGTGCTGGACTACCGTCCACAAGCCTACAGTCATAAGGCTCGATAATGACAGCGGAAGGATGATTCTTACAAGTATGTACATCGCACTTGCACCGTCAATCTTTGCAGATTCTTCAATTTCCTCAGGGATTCCCATAAAGAAGTTTCTTAAGATGAGCATATTAAAGGTATTTATACCCATGGGAAGGATAAGTGCCCAGATTGTATCGTCTATTCCCAGGTCTCTTATGTTAAGATAGTCGGGAATCATACCGCCATGGAAGAACATTGTAAATACAATAAACATTGTAAAAATGTTTCTGCTCGGAAGATATTTTTTAGATAGCGGGTACGCTGTTAATATCATAAGTATCATCTCAACTATCGTACCGAGCACAACTCTTATTCCCGTATTCTTATAGCCTATCCATATAAAATCGTTTGTTAAAACGTTTTTATAGCCCTCCCACGAAATTTCACGTGGCCAAAGCTTAACGCCTATTCTGTTTGCCTCCGCAGCAGTTGACATTGATGTTACAATAACCTGCCAGAAGGGATATACCATTAATAATGTCAGCAAACCGAGAAATATGTAGTTAAACACTGCATACGCCTTTTCGCCTTTTGTTCTTTTCATTTATATTGCTTCCTTTCAATGTATTTTTAAATTATAATTTATCGGTGCGTCGGGGACTGGTATGCGACGTTTCGTCCGCAGGATGAAACCAAAGCGTGCCTGTCCCTATCTTGTGTAGTAGTTCGACCGGTTGTGGGGACAGGGCCACTTTTGCGCCCGAGTCCAAATCTTTGATTTGGTTAACGAGAGCTATGCAACAGCGTTCAAAATCTTTGATTTTGGTAACGCCACTGCTGTTTCACCCCGTT
>JAZRMB010000065.1:0-12531 GCA_045647245.1 Clostridia bacterium | reverse complement strand
GTTTTGGTTCTTTTGCACGGGCGCAAAAGAACAATTTTGCCAAAGTAAACTTTATGCAAAAAAAGCAACTTAGAAACTTATGGTTAAAATTTTTATTTATACCATTAAAACTAAAAACCGAGTTTTTACACAACCTGACGTACATTATTTGGTAGCATTTTGTAAAATGAGTTAAAAAAGAGCCAAAAAATGTCCGTCCCCATCTGGCGTCTGTAACCAGTAGGGAACGGGCTTGCTCGTTCCGTTTCTATCGGCAGGAGCAAGCCCCTGCCCTACGGTTGCTTTACCATAGAAATATACGGATTTTTCAGGACTTGTGTGGTTCTTTACGCTGTTTTTTCATGGGAATAAGATTGTAAGAAGTGGCACACATTTCAATTCCTCCACACTATGCATGAGATTTTTATATCATTCGTTCTATTGTTGATTTTATCATATTTATTGTACAATTTCAAGAGAATTATTCTGCACAAAAAAGCTGAAGCAAAACCATTCTATAATCTTACTTCAGCTATATTTGAAATCTATGTATTCGGTGTTATACCGTTTCCGTCAGCTATACATATACACAACCTGACGTGCCTGATAACACATGTAAACACTTTAATTCTCATATTTTATAAGCTTAACCGGTCCGAGCAAGCCGGAGGGTTCGAAAAGCAAAAATTTTGAGAATCTGTCTCTTATGGCATAGCCGTTATGATTTGAAATAATAACCGTCATTTTATTTCTGCCGTCCTGTATAAACTCCGATACATCAAAGCTATATGGCGGGAACAGCTTTTCCCCAACGAATTTATCATTTATGTAAAGCTCGGCAACCTCGCCGACAGTACCCAAATCAAGCATGGCCTTTCCGCTTTCAGCTTCAAATTCCGCTTCATATTTGATATGTCCCGAAAAATGAGGCAATTCACCTCTGCCTGTTACGTTAAACAGAGTATCTGTTGTTTTATACAGTTTGAATTCTTCACTGTTTTGCTCTGCTGTGCTGATTGTAAACAGAGGAGTAAGTTCATTTTCTGCAATGATTTTTTTCGCCTTAAATTCCGGAATATCATCATAAGACACATCGCCGAAAATGAGTAAAACCGAATGATAGGGCATAAGCTTTAATTCGATTTCTTCGCCGGCTTGTTTTAATGTGGCAATATTTTCAAATGCGTTGTACTCAATATATTCTCCGCCGCCAAATGCAGAAAGCTTAAGCTTTGCATTTATCTCGTTATTTATATCCTCGTTGCTGAACATATAAATGTGAGCATTATCTCTTGTATAGTGATAGTATCTCAGGAATATCCCGTCATAGTCTGACCTTACATCATAATATTCATTGTCCTTCATATAATCAATGAGATTATCAAGAGTTACGTTTTCAAATATTGAGTCTGTCTTTTCTTCAGAAACTGTTACAACCTTGATGTCGGCAGCCTTTAGCTTATTCAATATTTCTTCCTGAATATATTCTGCATAGGGCACTAAAAGCACATTATATTTTTCTCCGTTTAAAGTGCCGTCTTTGATTTTATCGAGATAATCTGACGGAACAACATCGTAATCAAAAAGGTTATCGTAAAGCTTTTTGGCGATTTTTTCAAGCGGCAGGAAATCTTTGTTTGTCCAACGTGTTTCTGCATCGTATAAAATCGCACAGGTGGAAATATGCTTGCCGTCCGTTAACATATGGCACATTCTGTTCATATAATCCATATGACATTTAAAATACTTAAATTGCGGATTCTTGCCCGTGTCATAGAAATTTGGCGGACAGTCGGCATCGTTTGGCTTTGGCGAAAATGCGTGCGGAACATAATAATTTATTCCCCTTACGAGCATATGGTCCATAAGATATTTCATAATTTTACTACCTTCAGCCCAACCGTAAGCACCAAAAATCTCACACATTGCTCTGCCTTTTTTTATCGGGTCAATATGCGAAAGGGAAGAGCCGAGCTTACCGAGATAATAATGGTAAAAATCACTTTCAACATGCTTTGCACCAACATGCGCCGCACTGTTGCATTGTGTCAAACCCGGCATAATCTGATGAAGAACAACGTCAATTCCTGCCATATCCTGACCATTTAATGCCCTGAAATAATGCCCTGCTCCGTTGCCTGTTTTTGCGTGGGTATTGTTATCTTCAATAACGTGCCCGATATACATCACATTATGTTCGCGACACCAGTTTCCAAGCTTGTCGCCGAAATTCTTTTTATATTCCTTTGTGATTGCGTCCATATATGAGTATCTGAAATCTTCCGTAATGCCGTCAATATCAAACCAAAGTCCTGCCAGATGATTTATATTAATATAATCTTTAATACAGTCGTGCCAGGGGTAATGTGCAAAGGGGATACCGATGGCTGTTATAAAGGCATTTGCTGTGTTGTTTGAAAAAGAGGGCTCGTCCGAAAAGAAACCGAGGAAGGTGTTTCCGAAATATTCGGGAAAATGTTTATAATGAGACTCGTATACCTCTTCGATAAATAAATCAATCGTTTCGGGATTGAGTACATCGAAAAATGATTGGTTGTTTAAAGATCTGCCACGCTTTGTTTTTATCATAAAAACAATTCTCCACATTCCCTCAGGCAAATCAAAATAAACCATTCCGTCGGATAATCCGTCGGTTATGTCGATTATTTCGCTGTAAGCTTCTGTGTTCGGGATATGCTTTAGTGCCGAAATCTTAACAATTTCGTCCTCATCGCTTTCGAGCCAGCATTCGGCAATTGCCGAGCCGTCTTTTACCGGACCTGCGACATCTATGTGCTGTTCGCATATCCCGAATGCCTGGAGATGCTTATATTTTTCTTCAAAAATTCCGTTTGAGTGGCCTGTCGGGAAATGCTTGTCGTCCAATATCCAGACATTCATATCAAGCTCTTTACATTTATCAAGAATAAGCTTTACGTCAGACCACCAGTCCTCGCGACAAAACTCCTCATGGGTTCTCGACTCGAGACATACAGAACGTATTCCGCTTTCATAAATACGCTCAATTTCAGCTATGATAAATTCATCAGCTTCGTTGTGAAGCCATAAAAACGGTGCTATGTAGTTTTGTTGCACACTATTTAAGTTTTCACGAATTCTTTTGTCCATAGTGTTTTCTCCAATCATTAATATATAGTTAAATTTCAACATAAAAATCAAGAAAAATACATTGAAATTTACTTGTATAAATTATATCATTTTTCGAATGTTTTGTCAATTACGAATTTTTAACACTTTGTGCAAAGAGCATTTAAATACTATTATTTAGGTGTTGGGGACGTGCCTGATGATGCAAACAAGAGAATTATTCTGCACAAAAAAGCTGAAGAAAAACCATTCTATAATCTTACTTCAGCTGTTTTTGAACTTTATTAAGAATGAGATTTTGTAATCAAAGCACGGGGAATCCTGATTTTGCGTGCTCTTCGATTAATTCATCGCACATTGCGACGATATCGTCAAGAGAAAGTGCTTGCGCTGTGTGCGGGTCGAGCATTGCGGCTTGGTAGATGCTTTCTCTTGTTTTATTAACTGCCGCTTCGATTGCCAAAAGCTGCGGATTGATATTTGTCATATTCATTGCCGCAAGCTGAAGGGGAAGGTCTCCGATGTATGTGGGTGTTATACCGTTTCCGTCAGCAATGCACGGCACTTCAACGCAGGCAGTTTTTGGAAGATTTGTGATAAGTCCGGTGTTTAAAACGTTACCACCGAATTTGTAGGGGCTATTGTTGGTTATTGCTTCGATTATGCAAGAAGCATATTCTTTTGAACGCTCGTGTGTTATATTACCGCCGGCAAAAAGTTCTTCCTTCTGAGCCTTCCAGTTGTTAATCTGATTAACACAGCGTCTGGGATATTCGTCAAGCGGAATATTATACTTTTCTATAAGCTCGGGGTAGTTGGGTTTGATAAAGAAGGGGTTATATTCTGCATTATGCTCGCTGCTCTCTGTGCAATAGTAGCCGAGACGGCGTATATATTCAAATCTTACCATATCCTCGTGCTTTTCTTCTGCATTCTTTTTTGCCGCTCTTTCCTTTATAAGGGGATAAAGGTCGTTGCCTTTTGAGTCTCGGATTTCAAGGAGCCATGCCATATGATTGATTCCTGCAATCTTGTCCACGAAGCCATCAACTTTAATGTCAAGCTGTGTTTTATGCGGGTTTTTGTAAAAAATTACAGACAGAAGCGTGAGCGTAGCAATTATTATTAACAGATGAGTTTTATCTGTTAATAAAGAGTGAAGAAGTCCTTTCAAACACTTGAAAAATATTAATAAGTAGTGTATAATAAAATAGCGGGGTGACGTAAATGCATTTATTTCCGATACGAAAGAAAAATAGTAAGGTTGAAAGAATAAAAAGCCTTTATGAAAAATATGAGCACAATTTGCTTCTTACAGCTAAGAATAAACTTTATTGTGATGCAGGGCTTGCAGAAGACGCAGTTCAGGAAACTTTTAGAAGACTGCTCCGGAGTAAGGTTGAAATATCCGAAAACAGTTCGGGCAAGGCATATGTATTGGCTGTGCTTGAAAATGTATGCAACGATATGTTGAAAAAGAAGAATAAGATTGATACGCACGAAGTTCCGGATGAAAATATTATAGAAGCTTCTTTTGCAACTCCCGATGATATAGTCATAGGAAAAGAGCTTGGTGAGGCACTAAAGATAATAATAGATAAGCTTGACAGTACATATCGTGAGGTTTTGATGCTGAAAATAGCGTCGGAAAAATCCACAAAAGAAATAGCGGATATTCTTGTTATGAGCGAAGAGAATGTGAGAGTAAGACTGCATCGTGCAAGGAGTATAATCTATAAGGAGCTTAAAAAGGAGGGGTTAGTTGATGCGAGAAGAAAAAAATAATATAGAGCAGGTTTTCGATTCAATGCTTAAGGAAGCGTTGATAGATGAAGTTGATGAGCATTTCAGTCCGCTCGAAGAAGATGAATTGCAACACCCCTCGGACGGGTTCAAAGACAATATGAAAAAAATGTTTGCAAAATATGAGCGTGAAGATAGAATCAAAAGCTTCCGCACCTTTGCCGCAAGAGCGGCATGCGTGTTTGCCGCAGTAGCGGTAGTTTCTGCTACAGCAGTGCTTGGCGTTGATGCGTGGAGAATAAAGCTTTTGAACTTTTTCTTCGACCCGTCAAATCCCGGTACTAATATAAGCTTTAACGATAACGGCGGTACAACATATTCTGACGAATACGTTCGCCTTGGCTATGTGCCGATGGGATTTGATGTGACGGATAAAGTTCAGATGAGGACATGTAATGCGATCCATTTTGAAAACGGTGAGAAATATTTTGCATTTGATATGTCAAGTGTTGAATCACACTTAACTATTGACACGGAAAATGCTGTAGTTGAGGATATTTCTGTAAATGGATATAAAGGAATATATTCAACAAACGATAATGTAAATATTTTATTATGGTATGACGATTATAATGTTTATTCGATATCGGGAAATATTGATAAAAAAGAAATTATAAAGATAGCAGAAAGTACAAATCCGTTTGTGTATTTTGACGAAAATTGACAAAATTAAAAAATTAATAAAAATTCTTGTAACGAAATCCTCTTTTTGAAGTATTAGTATATATAAACTACAAAAGGAGGATTTTTTATTATGAAAAAATCAAAAAGAACACTAATCACATTATTGGCAGCAGCGTGCACTTTTGTACCTGCTTCGGCAACATACGTTAATGCGGCGAAGGTGCCGGATAGCGGTATTGTGTCACCGCAGTATATTGCCATCGTCGAGACGAGCACACTTTTGGAAAAGTATTCCGGTCAGTTGAGTAGCACTGGTTTCATGAAAGTAACTTCTGCATATAAGTGTGGTATGACCGTTGAACTTCAACAAAGTAATGGTTCATGGACTACGATTAAAAAATGGACATCAAGCGGAAACACAATGTGTGGAGTTGACGAACTCTACTCGCCTGCAAAAAATTATAACTACAGATTGAAAATAACATTTAATGCTTACAACAGCAGCGGCTCGTTGATAGAATCTGTAGTGAATTATAGTGATATAGTATACTATAATTAATTCCCCGGTATGTGAAAGCGGGAGATACCGTTGGGCTATTAATTTTCTTTCCCCGGTATTCCCCGGGAAATGTGTATTGTGACTTACGGAAAATAATATTTTATAGCAGATAGTATCAGAGCAGACCAAAATCAGGAATTTGTATTATAGTAAAATAATTAATAAGTAAATTCCGCATCAAGGTCTGCTCTGTATTTGTTAAAAAAAATAAAGAAAATAGATATTAGGAGAATGGGGATATTTATGAACAAAATTATTGCATTAATCTTAATTATATGTGCTCAGATTCTAACAACAGGATTTTCTGTCAGTGCCGCAAGCAGTATCGAATGTACACCTACGGTAAACGGAAGAACGGTCAATATAACCGGTCGGGTTACAGGTGTTAGTGAAGGCAAGTATGTGGCCCTGCTTGTCGGCAATACCGACAAGATAGAAAATATAATGTATCTTAATCAGACGGCAACAGGAGAAAACGGCGAATTCTGCTTTGATTTTTCGATGCCAACCAAAGCAGATGGCGGTATGTATGAATTCAAAGTCGGCTCAAATGCACCTGAGTGCCCCACATATACAAGCGTGCTTGAATATGTGGCTCAAAGGAAATTTTTGACGGCAGATATCTATGTTGATATTAAAAACTATACACCGACAATATCGGGCACACTCAGCTGTGCTGAAGGAAAAAGCATTAACATCAATATAACAGATGTAACCGGGCAGACCGTTATAGCAGATGATATAATTTCCTCCGATAATGGCTTATATAATTTGTCGTACACTCTTCCGAGTCTTTTATCGGCGAGAGACTATACTTTGACAATTTTATGCAAAGAAGGAAATGAAACTCTTGCAAGTATGAGTGTTACAATTAATTCATCAATACTTCTGGTGTCAATTACAGGAGATGTGACAACCGCTGATGATGTAATGATTGATGCTTCCGTAAACGGCGGTGAAATAATAAGCAAGAGTACAAACTTTACCGGCAGTGACAGCGTATCTGCAACACTTCCCAACATTGCCGCAAATACGACCATTCATATGAGCGCAAATGGCTTTCGTGAGGTAAAAGCTTTTGAGGAACCGGAAATTCAGGCGACAACATATATTGTAAACGGCACATCGAAAGAGAAATTTGTAGTTCCTGTATCGGTACATAATTTCCCGGTTTTCGAGAGCAAGACTTTTAAGCTCTCATATAATTCCGACGAACTATCAATTGTAAATCCGAAGAGACAGGGCGAAAATGACTTTTTAAATATACAAATAGTGTCAGACTCCTCTGGAGAATTAATATTTAGCTGTACTCCTGGAATAACCGGCGAAGGTACAATAAGTGGTGTGCTTAATCTCTTTGAAATGGAGT
Organism: Clostridia bacterium; assembly: GCA_045647245.1. Classification (GTDB taxonomy): domain Bacteria; phylum Bacillota; class Clostridia; order UBA1381; family UBA1381; genus HGM11525. The sequence goes on along the minus strand of JAZRMB010000065.1, from coordinate 5,089 downwards.
TTAACGAAAACTTTTCGGGAATATCGGAGCTTATGATTGAAGTAATGTAAGGAGGAAGGTATGTATGAGAAATATAAAATACATTTATACAAGGCTAATAGCGTCAGTCCTTGCCTTGTCTATGATAACATCCGTATCGGCACTTGCGGCAGAGGGTGCGGCGGAGCTTGCACAGTCTGACACAGCGGCACAGGTAGCTGATTATGCTAAAAATACAATAAAAGAAGCCGGCTATGCTGTAAAACGTCTCAGGGACAAGGCAGAAAGAAAAAAGGAAAAGCAGAAAAAGAAAGAAAAAACAAAGGGCAGAAAGGAATGGAATTCCGATGATATTTATAATATGTATAAGGAGGGCTATTCCATTAAGGACATAAAACATTCTATGGTTTTATCTGAAAGTCTTGATATGAAGCCTTATGAGCTTCTTGAGAAAAAAGGTAAGCCTGCTTTCAGGAAAAAGGAAACGCAGAAGACAGAGGATGCCCGGGCGGTTATGTCGGTGACTGAGGAAGAAATTCTTATGGCATCTGATATATTGAATTTTGAAGAGGAAAATCAATATGTTTATGAACAGGAAAAAGAGCGTACATGGGACTCTGTCATTGCCGAGGTGCAGGGCAGCAGTGTTGCAGAACGTGAGGATTTGCAGATAATAAAGGATAATTATCTTCTTGAATATATTGATACCTCAGTTCTTTCCGAAGAAGAAACGGAATATCTTTCAGAGGATTATGAAGGTCAGCAACTTATGACTATGTCATTAACCTCCGGAGAATCAGGCACAACCGACGCTGTGACCGAAGCCTTTAACAACAGAATTTTTCCGGAGCTTATGTATTCTCAGAGGAATATCGCAGGAGCAGCGGCAGATGAGGAAATCAATATAAATCCGATAACGGGAGATATGACATTAAGAGCTACCGACTTAAGCCTGAAAGGCAGAAACGGTCTTGACTTAAACCTTACAAGAGTCTTTTCTTCTGCTGATTCGGGTGAAAAAACGCCTTATATGAGGAAAAACGTAATATGGAACAGTGAGCAGAAACATTACTGGTCTGTTAAAGCAATAGCAAAAGCAACCATAAAATACCATCAACCGCTTGCAAATGGTAGCTATGAGCAGAGTATATCCAATTGTCATGTAGTGCTAAAACCATATTCAACAAAAATAGGGGCAACAGATGAACGTGAGCTTCTCGGTACAGCAGCACTTGATTATGACAGGGAGCTTTTATCTCAGGGGCGTATGCCGAAATATATGTTTGAAAGCTCTGATGCAGCAAATGCCGCAGTGATGTCTGCAAGGGACGGAGAATATGACTATTATTGTTATTTCAGCGAACCAGGCTCAACCATCGAAAGCATCAGATATACAATATATGAAGATCCGGAATTATTCACTGTGACGGATGAAGGTACGCACATCGTCAGCTATACTTCTTATGATGATGTAAAAGGAGCGATATATTCAACACATACTCTTGAAGATACGGTATCGGACAAATATTTTGATATAGGACACGGCTGGGATTTTGATTTCCCATACATTGAGCGTATATATAGCAGTAAAGAACCGTTTGATACAGACGCTGACTTCCTGCATTTCGGCTCAAAGGGCACATGGAGAATAGACGGCACTGAGCTTGAAGGCTATTACTTAAATGATATAGTTCTTTCCGGAAGTGAAGTATTCAACGGCAAAACGAGCTATTACACCGTTACGGAAAAGAACGGAAAAAAGTATCATTTCGGAGACCTCGGTGAGCTTTATGCAATTGTTGACAGGTACGGAAATTGCATCACATTTGAATATAACACAAAAGCAGGTGAAATCAGAGGACAGTATCCCTACAGACTTGCAAAAATCACAGACAGCGTAGGCAGAGAAATCACATTTGACTACAGTAACGTTCTTGAAACGGTTATTACAGTAACTGATAAGAATGACAGCACGCAGAACCGCACAATTAAATACACAATGGAACCTGCACCGGATTCAGAAAGCAACAGCTATCTTCTTACTAAGGTTACAGATGTGGAGAATAATATCACTCAGTACGAGTATTATGCACGCTATCTGAAAACCTCTCTGACAGCAAAGGATTTTACACAGGACTACGAGAATATAGTACATTATGCCATTGATAATGTTGTAAAGCCAAGCGGAAATGAAATTGCTATAACTATGGCAGCCTCAACAAGAAACGCGGGAACAGACGGCGTAAGCAGTAAATTTATAGTTAGCAGTTATACAAACAAGGAACTCAAAGACGGCAGTACGTCAAAATACAACAACAGAATGAAGTATAAAGCAAGTGCATCCGCTCCGATATATTTTGACGGATATCCGTACTTTGATAACATAGAGCAGATTCCTGATAATTATGCGAATATGTATACGGAAGAAAATGTTCAGATAAACAACAGTGCTACTGCAACCACGATTAAGCAGTATACACTGTCGGAGGAAAATCACTGGCTCTGCAAAACCTCCACAACCTATACCCTCGGAACTGATGATAATACAAATACTGCTCTTATAACTCAGATGGAGCGGACAGAGTATACATATAACGACCGTGAGCAGTGTATTAAAGAAGTGTACAGACTGTATCCTGATTTTAACGACCAGACTGTGTATATGACATATACCACAGAGTATACATATGATACGGCAGGCTATAACGATATCTTAAAAGTAAAACGCTACAGCAGCGACGAATATGCAGTAGAGTATCAATATGATAATACCTATCATATCCCCATAAGAAAAGCGTATAAAAAGGATGCTTCAACAAATATTGTCGAAAGCTACACACTTACAGAGGATAATAAATCTGTTCAGACAGCAAGCCTTACCGAAAATAATATCACAAAGCGTAAGCGTGAGTATGCATATGACACCTACGGAAATGTTATATGCGAAAAACGCTTTACAGGAGCGGATAACTGGACTGATTATATAGAGCTTGGCTACAGCTATGACGATATATCGGAAAAGGCAAATAAGATAAACGGCGTTTATCCGGGGGAAATATATGTAAACAACGTAAAGGCACCCGACGGAAGCCTGATAAATGCTGACGGAACGGTTTATTGCATGTATACATATGACTGGTACGGAAATATTCTTACCGAAACAGACCCGAACGGAAATATGTTCAGCTATACATATGATAAGCTGAACCGCCCGGTTACAATGACTAATCCCGAATTGGGACAAATCAGTTTCTCCTACAGTATTGGACATAACGCAAACTATACCGAGATAACGGACGAAAATTCAAATATTATGCGTTATACCTATTCCGATACCGGAAAACTCAAAGAAGAGAAGGACATAACAGCAAATGAGGTTATTAAAACCTATAGTGAAGGGTATTTTGACGTTTTGGAAAATCAACGCTTCACCTGCACTTTTGAAATACTCAACAGCGATAACGGCAATACTGTAACCACTAAAACCGTATACGACCCGCTCGGGCGTATTTACAGCGTGGAAACCACAGATGCCGCCGGTACAGTACTTTACCGTGAGGAATACGGCTATATCTCCGATACAACGCACAGAATAACGACAAAAACAATTAAAGGCGAAACAACAGCCGATGACCTGACCGAAAAACAGTATACGGATAAATACGGTAATATGGTAAAGACCGAAAGAATATATACCAAAGACGGCGAAGAGGTCATAGAAACCTCGCAGTATACCTATGACTATCTCGGCAACCTCACCGCCGAGTCAACGCCCCGTGCTGTTGCAGAAGAATGGACGGACAGTATATATACTATGCAGTATGAATATGACGTTGACGGACAGATAACAAAGGCAACCGACATCTACGGTAATTTCAGCACAAATGAATATGACGGTCTCGGCAGACTTGTAAGAAGTGCAGATGCCGCGTCAACAGCATCACAGCAGCCGTATTACACTACATATACATATGATGCAATGGGCAGAATGCTTACAAGGTCCGCACCGCTTGACAGCGGCATAACCGCAGAAAGTATATACTATTATGACAATAACTCAAATGTTACAAGGTCAATGACGAAAAACGGCAGCGGTGATGACGATTATTCAATAACCGAAGCACTGTATGACTGGAGAGGAAATCCCTCAAAGCGTACAACGGATGGGACGGATACTAAATATTGGTACGACCCGGCAGGAAATGTCCTTCGTATGTACACAGGTGAGCTTGAAGCAATAGCAATCAACGGGCTTGACAATGTGTCGGGCAGCGGAGACTATTCTGTCACAAAATACACCTACGACAGCAGAAACCGTGTGACCTCCGTAACAGACGCTATGGGAAATACTCAAAACTATGAATATGATACAAACGGCTCTCTGACAAAAACAACCGACCGAAACACAAATGTAACAAATTATACATATGATAAGCTCGGAAACCTTGCATCAAAAACAGCCGGAGAGGATAGCTATACCTTCACATATAACAGGCTCGGACTTGTAACAGAGGCTACGGGTGGAGGGGTAACCGCAACCTATACCTATGACCCTTCGGGAAAACTTTTGTCGGAACAGTTGACAACGGGGGTATTAAAGCAGTATAATTATGACAGTAACGCAAACCGCACCGGCTTTACGCTGACGAAGGAGGGAGCTGTTTTAATGAATACTGTATACGGCTATGATAAGCTTGACCGCCTTACAACGGTTACAAACGGCACAAATGTATCTGAGTATACATATGACGCCGCATCCAGACTGATAAAAGCAGAGATAAACGGAATAGAAACGGATTATGCATACAATATGGGCGGACTTATTTCTCAGCTTGTGACGAAAAAGGATGAAGCGGTGTTGCAGAATCACAGCTATACCTATCTCCCCGACGGAAATCTCACGGTGAAAAACAGCACGGTGGGAACGGCATCAACGCAGTATGCCTATGCATATGACAATGCCGGACGGCTTGTGTCGGAAAGTGCAGGGGATATAACAAAGGCGTATACCTATGACGCATTTTCCAACAGAAAAACAATGACGGCAGATGAAGAAAGCATTGTATACAGCTATGATGCAAACAATCGCCTTACAAGGGAAGCAAAAACC
>JAZRMB010000064.1:0-47644 GCA_045647245.1 Clostridia bacterium | reverse complement strand
TATGCAATACAAACCATTTGGGGATGGCTCCTGACAGACTTTTCAGAGTCTTTTGGGTCAAAAACAATCTTTTTGACCCAAAACAGGACCGTCCCCATTAAATGGGTTGTATAAATATTCATTTTGCTACAAGCCCTTTTTGTATATAATTAAGGACGGCTCTGAAATAGGCCGTCCTGTTGCAAGTTAATATATTGTATGAATAAATCAGCTTTCAAATCCGTTAGGATGTGTTGACTGCCATCTCCAGCTGTCCTCACACATTTCGTCAATTTTTCGCTCTGCCTTCCACGAAAGCTCGGATGCCGCTTTTGCAGGGTCTGCAAAGCATTCTGAAATATCTCCCGGACGTCTCGGGTCAATCTGATAGGGAAGTGTTTTTCCGCAAGCCTTTTCAAATGCGTGAATAACATCAAGAACTGAGTAGCCGTTGCCTGTACCTAAATTGTATATATGAACACCGGATTCGTTTGTTTTGTGTTCAATTGCCTTTAAGTGACCAATAGCAAGGTCAACAACGTGTATGTAATCACGTACTCCGGTGCCGTCGTGTGTCGGATAGTCATCGCCGTAAACGTGAATCTTTTCAAGCTTTCCTACAGCAACCTGTGCGACGTAGGGGAGAAGGTTGTTGGGGATGCCCTTCGGGTCTTCACCCATCAAGCCGCTTTTGTGTGCTCCAATGGGGTTAAAGTAACGAAGAAGTGTAACTGACCACTTGTTGTTTGACTTGAAAACATCAGTAAGAATATTTTCAATCATAAGCTTTGTTGAACCGTAGGGGTTTGTTGTTGAAAGCGGAAAATCCTCTGTAATAGGCACAGTTTTTGGCATACCGTAAACTGTTGCAGAAGACGAGAATACAAGGTTATAAACATCGTATTTTTCCATTATGTCAACAAGATTAAGAGTTCCTGTTATATTGTTGTGATAGTAGCGTATAGGGATTTGAGTTGATTCTCCGACTGCCTTTAATCCTGCAAAATGTATAACGGAATCAATCTTGTTTTCTTTAAATACCTTTTCGGTACCTTCATAGTCAAGGAGGTCAACCTCGTAGAATGGGAAATCCTTTCCGGTAAGGTCTTTGATAACATCCAGACTCTTTTTGTTTGAATTGCAAAGATTGTCAAGAACGACAATTTCATACCCTGCATTTAAAAGCTCAACGCAGGTGTGTGCACCTATATAACCTGCACCGCCGGTAACCAATATTTTCATATGATTCTTCCTTTCTCTTTTAGAGTGATAAATTTATACACAATTATATATATTATATACCAAAATTTGCTTTAATGCAATAAAAATTTAAAAAAACTTAAAAATATTATCTGCTGTATTGTTTGTGTGTTATATTTGTGATATAATATTTATGATTTTAAGTATGAAATGAGTAATTGTCAGATATAATTTAGTTTAAAGAGGTGATAAGAGTTGATAATCGATTTACATAATCACACATATTTTAGCTATGACGGCTGTGATAGTCCCGAAAGGATTGTTGAAAATGCAATAAGTTGTGGTATTGGTGCTGTTGGTATATGTGATCATCAGTTTACAGACGGATTTAATGTTGATAAATACATCCGTGAGCTTAGAACAGTTAAAGAAAAATATAAGGGCAAATGTAATGTTAAGATTGGACTTGAGGTAGGGACAAGACCGAAACCGGACAACCTGTTTGCAAAAAGTGTATCGAGGAAGCTTGATTATTGTCTTTTTGAATCGCTTGACAGCGAAAAAGGTATGGACTTTTACGAATTTCTTGCGTGGAGAAAACTTTTTTCGTGTCCTGTCGGACTTGCTCATACAGATATATTCGCTCTTGGTGAAAGATACGGTGTTGATATTCTTAAAATCTTGACGGAAGAGGATATTTTCTGGGAGATTAACACGTCGGGGAATTATTCTTACTATTATGATTTTATAACAAATAAGAATAAGCAGGCGTTGGTTAAAACGAGTGGAATCGTGCTTAGTATCGGCTCTGACACTCACAGGTGCAGTGAGTTTAATGTCAAAAAGCTTGTATCTGTAAATGAGCTTGTAAATGAACTTGGCAATCCTGTTATTTTCAAGAGGTAGATTATGTATTACACTTATATTCTTGAATGTGCCGATGGTACATATTATTGCGGATATACTAACAATGTTTCTGACAGAGTAAAGACACATAATGAGGGCAAAGGGGCGAAATATACTAAAAGCAGGCTTCCGGTTAAGGCGATTTACTCTGAGGAATTTAAAACAAAGTCAGAAGCAATGAAAAGAGAAGCAGAGATTAAAAAGATGACAAGAGCGATGAAGGAAGAGCTTATAGAAAGGAAAACGTTATGAAATATCTTTTACAGTTCGGTATTATTGCTGCGGTAAGCTTTGCCGGAGAAATATTGAAAAGTGTTATACCCATTGCTGTACCGGCAAGTGTATACGGTATGGTTTTGATGTTTATTCTGCTTGGTTTTAAAGTAATCAAGCTTGATATGGTTGAAACAGCGGCAGACTACCTTATTACTATAATGCCGATAATGTTTGTACCTCCAATTGTCGGGCTTATGGATTCATATTATGAAATAAGCACAGTACTGACAAAGTTAATTGTAATCACTTTGATTACAACGGTATTTGTTATGGTAATAACCGGTACTGTTGCACAGTTTTTAATCAAAATCAGCGATAAAAATAAGAAATGCGAGGAATAGTATTTTGGATATATTTGGTAATTCTGCTTATTTCGGTATTGTGCTTAGTATTGCGGCGTATACAGCAGGGCTTTCGTTAAAAAAGAAATTTAAGTCAGCAGTTCTGAATCCTTTGCTTGTCTCGGCTGTAATAATAATTGTTTTTCTTGTTGTGTGCAGGGTTAGTTATGATGAATACAACAATAGTGCCAAGTATTTATCATATCTTCTTACTCCCGCAACTGTAAGTCTTGCGATTCCGCTATATAGACAGTTCGAAGCACTAAAGAAAAATCCTGTTACGATACTTTTTGGTTTATTGTCGGGTGTTATAGCGAGTCTTTTGTCAGTGCTTGTCCTGTGTATTCTTTTAAATATGCCACCTGAAATCTATCGCACTCTTCTACCTAAATCCGTAACAACAGCTATAGGAATAGAAGTAGCAAAAGAGCTTGGAGGAAAGCCTGCAGTTGCCGCTGCTGTAATTGTTGTTACAGGAGTTCTTGGGAACATAACTGCAAGCGGAGTTTTGAAATTTTTCAAAATAAAACATCCGATTGCTGTAGGGCTTGCAATCGGATGCTCATCTCATGCTGTGGGTACTGCACGTGCGATGGAAATTGGGGAGGTTGAAGGTGCAATGAGCAGTCTTGCCATTGCTGTTTCAGGAATTATGACAGTTCTTCTTGCTCCGCTGTTTGCATCAATACCTTTGTAATGTCAGAATAATTCACAAGTAAATGATTTGACAACGCTCTTTGACGGCTCGATTTTAATTATGTCGTGCTTGTCGAAGAGCTTTTTGTTTTCAGAGACGAGATGCCCCATACCGCACCAAGGCTCAAGACATACATATTTTGCGTCGAATGTCGGTTTTGTCCAGATACCGATAGAGGGGAAGTCATTAAATTCCATTGTAACACCCTGACTGCCTGATTTATGCATTAGTGTTACTTCGTGCTTCTTAACTCGGTCGAAAATAAGAGCATCTATTGCAAAAAGGTCGCGGTTCAATTTGATATGACCGTTTTCATTTTCGACTTTATATGTATTTTCTGAATCAATATACCCGTCTGTTGTTACAGATAATGACACAAGCTCTTCACAAGGAGAGAATACAAGTTCCCAATCCTCAAAATTCCCGTTGTCGGAAGGGCAAAGGAATGCTGGGTGTCCGCCGATTGAACAGGCTAGTGTTTTTTTGTCTGTGTTGATTATTTCAAAAGTTGTTTTAAGCTTGTTGGAATCAAGGCTGTATGTTACATTTAAAGTAAAATTATACGGATATGATTTTAAGGTCTCCTCTGTGTGTGTAATGGTAAGTGTACAGGATTCGTCGGATAAATCTGTCAATTTGAACTCTGTATCTCTTGCAAATCCGTGCTTTGTAATTGGATAGATACTGCCTTCACATTCAATTTCATCATCAAGTCCTGCGCCGACAATAGGGAAAAGTACGGGTGCACGTCCGTCCCATACATCAGGATTTCCGTTCCAGAGATAATCCTTTCCAAGATATTTTACACACATGAGCTCTGCGCCCATAGAAGAGATTTCTACTGAAAGTTTATCGTTTTTTATTTCGTATATCATATTAATCATCCTTTTATATTGATTTTATTGTTTATTGATTCTGCTATGTAGAATGCGGACACAATTTTTATAATGTCGAATATAATAAACGGAAGCACACACTCCGCTATCGACTGTTTTATTCCGCAGTTCATAATATAAGTAAAATGAATAACTGCGATTGTGTAGCATATTACAAGTAAGGAAACGGTCGCAAAAAGATATATAATGCTTTTAAACGCTTTGTTTTTCGTTTGTGCCGGCAGAAAAAATATTCTGCACAACGGTGCAACTGCAAGGTATGAAATTATATATCCTCCCGTTGGACCGCTAAGTGTGTGTATTCCGCCGCGGAAACCGGAAAATACAGGTAATCCCGATATGCCGATTAGAATATATATTCCAACGGAAATTGTGCTTAATCTTGTCGGCAGAAGACAGCCGCAAAGCACAATTGCAAACAGCCCTAATGTTATCGGAACAGAACCTGCAGGTATGGACAGCACGGAGAATACACAAATTATTGCAGATAACAAGGCACATAAAGTTAAGTTGTTAGTTTTCATTTTGCGGTGAGTATTTCTGCAATTTTTACAACGTCTCCTGCACCCATTGTGAAAATTACTTCATCTTCCGATGCTGTTTCATTTAGGTATGAGCATATCTTGTCAAAAGAGTCCATAAACAATACGTTGGTGCCGTATTTTTTAATATCCTCTGCAAGATTCTCACTCTTGGTAACTCCGTCAAAAACCTCTCTTGCGGGGTATATGTCGGCAAGGATGAGCTCATCTACACCGTCAAAGCATTTTACGAATTCATTCCAAAGTGTTCTTGTTCGTGAGTAGGTATGCGGTTGGAACACTACTCGGATTCTTGATTTTTCAAGTTTTTTTGCTGCTTCTATTGTAGCTTTGATTTCTGTGGGATGGTGTGCATAATCATCCATTATAACTGCACCGTTTAAAGTACCTTTTTTCTCAAATCTGCGCTTTGTACCATAAAATTCGCTTATACCTTCTGCACATAAATCAAGGTCAAGACCAAGCTCAACGCAAACTGCAATTGATGCAAGTGCATTTTTGATATTATGTTCACCGGGGACTGATAGATCAATATGAGTGAGTACTTCGCCGTTTTTAACCACATCAAATGAAGGCAGTCCGCTTGAATATACAATATTTGTTGCAGTATATTCAGCTTTTTCGTTAAGTCCGTAATAGTGAAGATTAAGTCCGTGTCCTTCAAGAGCCATCCTGATATTTTCGTCGTCTCCGCAAGCTATTACAGAGCCTTTTCCTTTTGTCAGAAGTGCAAACTTCGAAAAGCTTTCGCGGATTTCTTCTATATCTTTAAAGAAATCTAAATGGTCTTCTTCTATATTTGTTATAACTGCAATTTTAGGGAAGAAGCTTAAAAAACTGTTGGTATATTCACAAGCTTCGGTGAGAAAATATCCGCTGTTACCTGCCCGGACGTTTCCTCCGATTAAATCAAGCTCGCCGCCTATGCTGACCGTTGCATCTGTGCCGGCTTTTAAAAGTGCGTGTGTAAGGATTGATGTTGTGGTTGTTTTTCCGTGAGTTCCTGCAATGCCGACAGCTTCAGGGTATTCCTTCATCAACGAACCAAGAAATTCCGCACGGTTCATAACGGGTATTGAAGCTTGCTTTGCGGCTGTCAGCTCAGGATTATCAGCTTTTGCGGCGGCTGTATATACAACAAGCGAAGCGTTGTTCACGTTATCTTCGTGTTGACCTTCATATACAACAGCACCCAGTTTTTCGAGTCTGTCTGTGATATGAGTTTTATTCCAGTCAGAGCCTGTAACTTTAAATCCGCGTTTTAGCATTATTTCGGCAAGTCCGCTCATACTTATTCCGCCTATACCTACAAAGTGTATAACGGCATTTTGATTGAGTGACTTGATGTCGAATGTTGACATAATATCAATCCTTTCTTTTATTTATGCTGAATTATTTTAATTTTCTGAGTATATTTTCTTTTGTTGTACATATATTATAAACCAAAACATTATTTTTGTAAATATGTTGCAATATTTTTGTATAATTTTTGAAGATTTTGTTGAAAAATTAAATTTATGTTGACAAAATTATTCATCTAATATATAATATTATACAGATATAGCATCATCTTTGGACAGACAGTAGAATTTTTGTTTTTTTGCTCTGCGGAAGGTGGTGAAAGAGCTTGGTTATAACAGATATCAGAATAAAGAAGATTTCCTCGGAAGGAAAGATGAAGGCAATTGTGTCAGTTACATTTGACGATGCTTTCGTGGTTCATGACATCAAGATTATTGAGGGACAGGATAAATTATTTACTGCTATGCCCTCACGAAAAACTCCTGAAAACGAATACAAGGATATAGCACATCCGATTAACAGTGAAATGCGCGAACTTCTTGAACGTTCAATTCTTGAGAAATATGAACAGGAGATTAATCAGGACGAGGAAGCTTAATTTAGCATATATTGAATGACGTAATTGCTGTATAATCAGCTATTCACGACTCAGCTTTATTAATAAGCTGAGTCGTTTTTTTTATCTTCTTTCTTTAAAATACTGATGAATGTTACATTTTATTGTACCATTGTATACCTTGCGTTTCTTGTCTGCTTTTCTTCCGAAACATTCTTCAAAATCATCTGCGGCGGCGAGAATGAAATATGCCCAGTTGTCAAGCTCCATAAAAGCTTTGCCGATATCTTTATAAAGTTTTTTACATTCTGAAATGTCGGAAATTCTTTCGCCGTAGGGAGGATTTGTGATAACAGTACCCCCGCATTGGTTGCTTTTTATATTTCTTGCATCTGCCTGTATAACCTTTATAGAATCGGATACACCGGCAAGTTTTGCATTTTCTATTGTGAGATTAACACACTCAGGATCTATATCCGATGCTGTTATATCAAGGCTGATATCCTTTCTTGCAAGTTCGGCTTCTTTTCTTAATTCATCAATTCTTGATTTATCGATTGCATCAAAATTTTCAAAGGCAAATGAACGTTTTAAACCGGGGGCTATATTAAGCTTATACATAGCTGCTTCGATTGCAATAGTTCCCGAACCGCAGAATGGGTCAATCAGCGGGTCTTCATATCTCCATCTGCTTAAGGAAACCATTGCGGCGGCGATTGTTTCCTTAAGAGGTGCCGCGTTTGAAAGTGACCGATAACCTCTTTTGTGCAGACCGTCACCTGATGAGTCGATATAAAGGCATACCTTGTTTTTAAGTATGTTGAAACGAATCTGATATTCTGCTCCGTCCTCATTAAGATATTCCTTGCAAAGAGAGTCTGCAACTGCACGTTTGATGATAGATTTACATTTTGGCACACTTGACAGCTTTGAATTGATACAATGTCCCGAAATGGGAATTTTTGCATCATCAGGCATAAAGTCGGACCATGGGGCGTTTTTGACGCCCTGATAGAAATCATCAAAATTGTCTGCAAAGAATTCCGATACCTTAATAAGCACACGTTCTCCGCATCGGAGCCACAGATTTGCTCTGATAAGCTCATCATACCCGCCTGTAAAATTAATGTGACCGTCGCTTACGCTTGTTACTTCAATTCCGAGCCCGCGAAGCTCACGTGTTACAAGTGCCTCTAGCCCGAAAATGCAGGGAATCGTCATTTCAAAAGTTTTCATTTGTGTATCCTTTCTTAACTTAAGCAGAATTAATCGGCAAGTTCAAAATCAATTTGCAGAAGCTCTTTATTAACAGAAGCAACCTTGATTTTTATTTTATCGCCGAGTTTGAATACTCTGCCTTTTCTTTTTCCTTTTGTAATATTTCTGTCCGAATCATAGCAGTAATAATCACCATCTATTGAAGAAAGTTTAATCATACCCTCAATTGTGTTGTCAAGCTCTGCGTATATGCCATACTCGGTTAGTGAAGTAATCTGCGCTGTAAATTCTTTCCCTATATAGTTGCTTATATATATTATTTTCATAAGCATCATACAGTCTCTTTCGCACTCTTCGGCTTTGATTTCATTATCTGTTGAAAGAGAAGCTGATTTTTCGCAAAAGCCTGAAAAACGTGATACGTCCTTTCCTTCTGCAACAGATGTGAGAATACGGTGTATTGTCAAATCGGGATAACGTCTTATTGGTGATGTAAAATGACAGTAATCGGAAAGAGCGAGACCAAAATGTCCGCTGTTTGCAGTGCTGTAGCTTGCTTTCATCATTGTACGAAGTGTATTTCTCGAAACAATTCCCTCTATTTCGCTTCCTTTTACGCTGTCAATGAGCTGTTTGAAAACAGATGCTGAAATTCCTTTATAAAGATTTTCGGGTATAGACAGATTAAATCCTAACAGAAAGCTGTTAAAGTTTATAAGTTTTTCGTAATCGGGTTCAGAATGCGTGCGGTAAACGAAAGGCAGAGAGTGGGAATTGGCGAATTTTGCTACAGTTTCGTTTGCAAGAAGCATAAATTCTTCTATTATTTTATGCGATTTGAGCCTTTTTTGTACCTCAATTGCCTTTGGTATACTTTTTTCGTCGATAATTGCTTTTGCTTCAGGAAGTTCAAAGTCGACACATCCTCTGTTGCTTCGCTTAGATATAAGGATATCTGAAAGCTCATTCATTATATTTATTTTTGACACAATATCTCTGTGTTTTGCAATCGCTGATTTATCGCCGTCTATTATTTTCTGAACTGTGGTATATGTCATTCTGTGACGAGAGCGTATAACCGATTTTTTTATTTCGCTTTTTATTACATTGCCATCTTTATCGAGATTCATAATGCATGAAAATGTAAGACGGTCGCAATCGGGAAGAAGCGAGCAAACGCCGTTTGACAGTTTTTCGGGAAGCATCGGTATTACTCTGTCGGGGAGATATACACTTGTGCCACGTTCAAAAGCTTCTTTGTCTATTGCACTGTTATGTTTTACATAATGTGAAACATCTGCTATATGAACGCCTAATTTATAACCTCCGCCCGGAAGTCTTTTGATGCTTACTGCATCATCATAATCCTTTGCGTCATCTCCGTCAATAGTGAAAATAATTTCTTTGCGAAGGTCGAGCCTTGATAATAAATCTTTTTCGGAAATCTTGTCTTTTATGCTCTCACAGGCTTTGATAGTCTCATCATTGAAATTATCTTTAATTGAATGTTTGTAAATAATTGATTCAATATCTGTTCTTACATCGCCTGATTTGCCGAGATTTTTTAATGCGATGGCGTATACATATCTGCTGTCGGCATAATTTGTAACTTCTGCAATAATTCTGTCGCCGACAGAAGCACACAGAGAATCTTCTTCGTCAATTATTATCTCGGGATAGAATCTGCAGTCAGTACTGTATGCGATAACTGAGCCGCAAACAATTTCTGACACAACAGCGTTGATTGGTTTGGAATTTCTTTCGATAATTTGTGTAATAATTCCTTCAGGACCTTTTCTGTGTTTGCCTGATATGGGACGGCAGAGAACCTTGTCGTTGTGATGTGCGCCTCTGAAATAGTCCTCACAAACGTATATGTCGGCAGAATCATCATCTGTTACAACAAATCCGAATCCGCCCGTTTTACTGCACATCAGAATTCCTTCCTTTGGAGGGAGCTTTTTTGGCTGTTTTGTGCGAATGTTTTTTCTGTTTCTTTTCCTCATCTATATTGCCTCTTTATTCTTTTGCTTTTGGTCATATGTTAAATACTTTGTTTTTATAATAGATATTTTATCTTATTTTTCTGTTTTCATCAAGCTTTTTAGAAAAAAATATTAATATTTGTCAAATGATACCGAAAAAGACTTGACTAAATTGAAAAAAGGCTGTATAATATACGGGTATGTATTTATATTTTTTATGAAAGGGATGTGATTAACATCATGAAAAAGAAGAGTATTGTTATTCTCGCACTCATGATAGTTATCGCAGCAGCTATGAACTACCTTGCATTCTTCGGAATTGCAATCGGTGATAAGAGCTACCGCGGTGTACTTGATGAAGAGCAGGGAATAAGAAGAGGTATCGACCTTGCAGGCGGTTCTGTAATTACCTTTGAGGCTAATAAAGAGGACCCTACAGAAGACGAGATGAACATTGTTGAAGCTATTTTCTCAACACGTCTTTCAAACGCAGGCTACACAGAAGCTAGAATTTCTCGTGATGAGCTTGGTAAAATGACTGTTGAAATTCCTGCTGAAACTGATACTGATAAAGCAGCTTCGCTTCTCGGTTCAACAGCTAAGCTTACATTTGTTGACTCTGACAACAACGTTGTGCTCGATGGTGCAACAGACATCAAGGATGCAAAATACCAGTTTGGTCAGATTTCAAATGCTTCTGCTCAGGAAGCATACGTTCAGCTTACACTTACAGCTGATGCTGTTGCAAAGTTTGCAGATGCAACAAGAGCAGCAGCTGCTAAAGAAGAAGGCAAGAACTATATCGGAATTATGATGGATGATCAGATGATTTCTGCTCCGAGAGTTCAGGAAGAGATTAACTCAGAGACTTGTGTTATTTCAGGTAGCTTTACTCCGGAAACTGCACAGGAGCTTGCTAATCAGATTAAGTCAGGTGCACTTCCGTTTGACCTTTCTGTAATTTCAAAGGATACAATCGGACCTGAGCTTGGTGCAAAAGCACTTCCTTCAAGCCTTGCTGCTGCAGGTATCGGTATTCTTATAGTAATGCTCTTTATGATTATTATATACCGCTTGCCGGGTCTTATTGCTGATATAGCACTTTTGTTCTACATCGGAATAATTTCACTCGTGCTTGGACTTTTAAGAGTAAACCTAAGTCTTTCAGGTATTGCAGGTATTGTTCTTTCAATAGGTATGGCGGTTGACGCTAACGTTATTATATTCGAGAGAATGAAGGAAGAACTTCTTTTGGGTAAGACTATTAAGGCTTCTGTTGATGCAGGCTTTAAGAAGGCTTTCTCAGCTATTCTTGACTCAAACGTTACAACAATCATCACTTGCGTTGTACTCTACCTTTCAGGTATAGGTACAATCAGAGGTTTTGCTGTAACTCTCGGTCTTGGTGTAGTTGTAAGTATGTTTACTGCAATCACAATCACAAAGTTCCTACTTAAGCAGCTTGTTGGTCTCAATATCAAGAATCGCAAGCTCTTTTGTGCGAAATAATCGGAGGTGCGGAAAATGAAAACAATGAATATAACAGCTAATAAAATCAAATTCTTGCTTCTGCCGATTATCGTTATTATTGCAGGAATAGCTATGTTTTTTGTAAACGGCGGATTTAACTATGACATCGAATTTATGGGCGGTGTCAGAATGCAGGTTGATATGGAAAAGAGCTTTGATAATGAAGAGGTTTCAAAGTATCTTGAGGAGCAGCTTGGAATTTCTCCTGTTATTGTACAGGCAGGTAGCGGTACAACTGCAACAATCAAAACTCAGCCGATTGATGATGAGCAGAAGGATAAGATTTTCTCATCACTTAAAGAAAAGTACTCACTCTCAGCTGAAGCTCCTATGTCTGTAAACTCTGCTTCTGCAAGCTTTGGTAAGGAAGTTCAGGGTAAGGCATTTATGTACACACTTATTGCAATTATTTGTATTCTTCTTTACATTGCCTTGAGATTTGAGTGGAGATCAGCTGTAATGGCTATATTTGCTCTTGTAATCAACGTACTTGTTATGATGGCTGTATATGCAATTTCTTATACACCGCTTAACACAACCTTTATCGCAGCTATGCTTACGGTTATTGGTTATTCTATAAACAACACTATCGTTGTATTTGACCGTATCCGTGAAAATATGAAGGGATTCAAGGCAAAGAAGAACGGTTCTGTATCTGAAGTTGTTGACCGTTCAATCAAAGAGAGTATGGGCAGAACAATTAATACAACAATAACTACTCTTATTACAATTGTATTGCTCTATATAATCGGTGTTCCCTCAATTAAGGAATTTGCATTCCCGCTTATTGTAGGTGTTATTGCCGGTGCATACAGCTCAATCTTTATTGCAAGCCCCTTCTGGGCTGCTTGGAAGGAAGCTGAAGTAGAAGCTTCAAAGCAGAAATAATGTATAAAAATGTTGCGCTGTCTTAAAATAAGGCGGCGCAACTTTTTGCTTGGTAGTGTATAATGTCCGATATTATAATTGGAGGTGAAATAATAATGGGCGAGATAGTAAGGCTTCAAAAATATATTGCTATGAGCGGTGCGGCATCTAGACGAAAGGCTGAGGAGTTGATTGATTCAGGCAGAATAAAGGTTAATGGTGAGAGGGTAATAGAACAGGGCATAAAGGTTGAAATAGGTGCTGATAAGGTTTTTCTTGACGGAAAAGAACTTGAAATCATTAATAAAAACTATTATATTATGTTGAATAAACCGGAAGGTTATGTTTCAACGGTAAAAGATCAGTTTGACAGACCTACGGTTATTGATTTGTTATCAGAAGAAATCAGAACCCGAATTTTTCCTGTCGGTAGACTTGATTATGAAACAGAAGGTCTCCTGCTTCTTACAAATGACGGTGATTTTACCTACCGCGTTACACATCCGAAATTTGAAATGGAAAAAACCTATATTGCTACTGTAGGAAACGGATTGACTGTAAGCGGCATTAACAGTTTGCGCAGAGGTGTAAAAATAGATGATTATAAAACTTCACCGGCAGAGGTTGAAATTCTTGATTCACAACCCGGTGCTACTGTTGTAAAAATAATTATTCACGAAGGAAGAAACCGTCAGGTAAGAAAAATGTTTGAGGCTGTAGGTGTAAAGGTCAAACATCTTAAAAGAATTGCAGTCGGAAAAGTAGAACTTGGAAATCTGCCGCTCGGCAGATGGAGATATTTAACATCTCATGAGGTTAATTATCTTATGAATAAGTAGTTATGTAAAATATAAGTCATAGTATTTTTGATATTTACTTGTATTGGAAAATGCTATGACTATTTATTTTTTTTAGGAATTTTTTGCATTACAAATTATAAATGGTTCGGTATGAATGTGATGAATTTGTGCCTGAGTATAATTAAGAAATAAAAAAGAACAATTACAAAAGTAATTGTTCTTTTTGGCGACCCGGATGGGGCTCGAACCCACGACCTCCAGCGTGACAGGCTGGCGTTCTAACCAACTGAACTACCGGGCCGAATACTTTATCTATTATACTCGATTATTGTCGGTTTGTCAATAGGAATTTAAAAAAATTATAAAAAAAGCATAAAATATTGTAAATTTTTAAAGTTAGTACATTTTAAATGCTTATTTCATTAATAAAAGTGACTATTGTGTTAAACATTTTAAATGAATAATTATTTAAAAATGTAGGGGCGATGTCTGCATCGCCCCTACAAAAACAGAGATTTTATTCACGATTTTGTTTAATGATATAGCCTGTTTTTTAATGCCTCTTTGATTTTATTTCCCAACTATATTCTCAGCATATGCAAGCGCTTCATCAATGTTTGCTTTTATACTATCTTCACCTATTTTATCAGTAAAGCAAGCCTTTTTTAGTGCCTGATACGGCTGTTTGTTGACGTGTGAAAGTATAAGTTTTGTTCCACTTTTTTCGCATATTGCATATATAGAATCAAGAGTACGCATCGCAGTCGCGTCAAGTGAAAGTACATTTCTCATTCGAAGTATTACAACTTTTACATCGTCGGGTATAGTGATTTTTGAAAATTTCTCTGTTGCGGCAAAGAACATAGGTCCGTGAATTTCAAACACAACTGTATTTTCAGGGACTTTTTTATATCTTCCGAGTTCACCGTCAACATCTTCGTCAGCATTCTTCCATACTCTGATATGGGTAACATCCGCCATGCGTTTCATAAACATAACAACTGCAATTATCATTCCTATTTCTATTGCAACTACGAGGTCGAAAATAACTGTCAGAAGGAAGGTGACAACAAGAACCAGAATATCGCTCTTTGGTGCTGTTTTGCATATGTGAACAAAGTGTCTCCATTCACACATATTATATGCGACCATAAAGAGGATAGCTGCAATTACAGGCATTGGAATCCATGCGGCATATGGCATTAAAACAACAAGTACGAGCAGTAGCACAAGTGCATGAACCATTCCTGATAGCGGTGTTCTTCCGCCATTTTTGACGTTTGCGGCAGTTCTTGCTATAGCACCGGTTGCCGGGATTCCCCCAAACAATCCGGAAAAAATATTTCCGGCACCCTGAGCAATAAGCTCGGTGTTTGAATTATGTTTATCATTAATCATAGAATCGGATACTACGCAGGAAAGAAGTGATTCAATGCCGGCAAGTATTGCGATGGTGAATGCACTCGGAATAAGCTCTTTGATTGTTCCAAGCTCTATTGTAGGCACTGAAAATGATGGAAGTGAGCGTGATATACTGTATAGATCGCCTATTGTGTTTACGTTCATTTTAAATACCTTTACAATAATAACGCCTGCGATAACAGCAATAAGTGAGCCCGGGATTTTTTTGTTTATTTTCGGCCATACTATCAGTATTGCCATACTGATTAAGCCAACAATAAACGCTTCAAGATTGAATGTGTTAAAGTTGCTTGCAGCTGCACTTAGCTTTTCAATTGTTTCTATGGTATGCGTACCGCTCGGATAAGTAAGACCAAAAAAGTCCTTTAGCTGTCCTGCAACAATTGTTACCGCAATACCGGATGTAAAGCCTGTAGTTATTGTGTAGGGTATGTATTTTATCAGCGAACCGAGTTTCAAAAAACCCATTAAAATTAGAAGTAATCCTGCAAGGAGTGTTGCAATAACAAGTCCGCCTTCACCGTATTGAGCAACTATACCTGCAACAATTGTTGCAAATGCGGCAGTGGGACCTGAGATGTTTACATTACTACCTCCGAGAAAAGATATTACAAAACCTGCAACAATGGCGGTATAGATACCTTTTTCCGGTGACACTCCTGATGCAATAGCAAGAGCAATGGACAGCGGAAGTGCAATAATTGCAACGATTATGCCTGCAACAATATCCTTCGGAAGCTGTTTTTTGTCATAGTTTTTTAAGTTTTCAAAAAATTTCGGACTGAATGTTTTCATTTTGTTTAAATTCCGTATTTTTACGGAATAATCCTCCCTTGTATTATTTTGATGCCTTTGCACTGTTTGAGATTATACTACTTTTTATATTGTTTTACAACAGCTTTATTAAAATATATGGAAAAGTTTGTCCATTTAATTAAAAATAAAGGTTTTTTTTCATTTTTTTTGTTCTAATTTTTTTCTTGTATTGAGGGAAACATATTATTGTATAATTACTTACTTAAAAAGGGGATAAACTATGAAATTGATTGTTAAGCAAAGTGCTCCGTTGTTTGGTGATGTTAATATAAGCGGCTCAAAAAATTCTGCACTGCCGATTATGGCAGCTTCCGTATTAAGTGGTTGTAAAAATGTTATAAAAGATATTCCGATTCTTGCGGATACGGAATATATGAAAGAAATATTAAGGGAGCTGGGTTGCAGGATAGACGGTGATGTATATGACAGTTCAAGACTATATTCATACGATGCACCATATGAAAGTGTTAAAAAGTTAAGAGGTTCTTTTTTACTTGCCGCGCCGGTGCTTGCAAGAATGGGAAGAGCGAGAATACCATTGCCGGGCGGTTGCCCTATAGGTACAAGACCGATAGATTTGCATCTTAAGGGGTTTGCACAGATGGGGGCGACGGTTGATGTCTTGCACGGAGTGGTGGATTTAAGATGCAAAAAGCTTAAAGGCTGTAAAATTTATCTTGATTTTCCAAGTGTCGGAGCAACTGAAAATCTCATAATTGCGGCGGCGACTGCAAAAGGTGAAACGGTTATTGAAAATTCTGCGGAGGAGCCTGAAATATATGATTTATGTGATTTCCTCAACAAGCAAGGTGCTGATATTACGATAAACGGAGGCGGAACGATATCTGTAAGGGGAGTTGATGAGCTTCATGGATGTGAACACAGGATTATCCCTGATAGAATTGAGGCAGGAACTTTTTTGCTTGCATTTGCTGTTACGCACGGTCACGGAAGGGTAATAAACTTTGTTGGCGAGCATCAAAAGCCGCTTCTTGCAAAGCTTGAAGAAATGGGAGTAAGAATTTATTGCAGAGAAAATGAATGTATTATTGATGCAAAGAATGATATTATCTCGTCAAGTATAAAAACACTTCCGTATCCGGGTTTTCCGACAGATATGCAGGCACAGTTTATGGCGTTGCTTTCGTCAAGCAAGGGTACGGCAATGGTAGTTGAAACAGTGTTTGAAAACAGATTCCTGCATGTTGGTGAGCTTATGCGTATGGGGGCAACAATAAGAATTGACGGAAGAACGGCTGTTGTTCAAGGCGTTGACAGACTTATGGGAACAAAGGTTGAAGCACTTGATTTAAGGGGTGGGGCAGCTTTAGCGCTTGCGGCACTTGCGGCGGAGGGTGAGACACAAATAGGCGGTGCAGAGCATATTTTCAGAGGGTATGAAAATTTTTCGCAAAAATTGAATAAAATAGGAGCAAAAATTGAATATTTATCTGAATAATGATTGATATTGTCGAAGTAATTTGGTATAATGTAAGATATAATAATTTTATTTGAACGGAGTGAAAATGTTGTATTTAGAGCTAATTACCGGAGGAGCCGGCAGTGGAAAAAGCGGATATATCGAAAATGCAATAAAAGAAACTGTTACCTCGAATAAAAGGGCTCTTATTATTGTGCCTGAAAGGTTTTCGCATATAGAGGAGAAAACGATGTGTGAAACCTTTGGTGGTCTTGGCGAAAATGGTATTACAGTATCAACTTTTTCAAAGCTTTCAAGAAAGCTTCTATCAAATAAAAACTATTTAAGCAGTGCAGGCAGACAGATGCTTATTATGAAAGCTGCTAAGATGAATAAGGATGCCGGAGAGGGCGTTTTTGCTTCTTCGTGTAATAAAAACGGATTTTTAACAGGGCTTTCTTCAACGATAAGTGAGCTTAAGAGAAACCTTATTACTCCTGAGGAGTTATCCGGCTACAGCGGTGGAGGACTTGTTGAGAAAAAAATTCACGCTGTCGGAAAGATATACTCTTCTTATAACGAACTGCTTGAAAGCGGTTTTCATGACCCTGATGAGGATATGGAGCGCTTAGCTCAAGTTATTTATGATACAGACCTGTTCGTTGATACCGATATCTATATAGACGGCTTTTCGGATTTCCTTCCGTCTCATTATGCCGTGATTGAAGCATTAATAGCTAAGTCGGCAGGTGTTTATGTAACTCTTATGATTACCGATTCCGGGCTTAGAAGCAATGAAGGAATATTTTCTGTTGTCAGAATGTGTGTATCGAATTTAAGAAAAATCGCTTCAACACTCGGTATTAAATGTATCAGTAAGCATTTTGACGGTGAACCTTCATATATTTTATCTCCTGATATCCGATATTTTATTAAAACATACGATGAGTTTAATCCGACTTACAAAAAGCCTGTATCGGAGAATATCAGAATTGTTGGTTTAAATGACAGGCACGAAGAGGTGTCATGGCTTGTCGGTAGGATAATGCACGAAGTAAGGGAGAATGGACTGAGGTTCAGAGATATAGGTGTAATTGTTGGCAGACTTGATTCTTACGCACATATTATAGATTCTGTTTTTGAGGAAACAGGTGTGTCATACTTTTCCGACATTAAAACGGCGGCAAATGAGCATCCGGTAATACGGCTTGTTTTGTCAGTTTTCAAAATACTCAACGAGGACTGGAGTTACAGTGCTGTGTTTGAATATTTGCGCTCCGGATTTGTGTATGAAAAAACGCAAAACGGCGTAAGACATATACCTGAATGTGATGTTGATTTACTTGATATATACGTAAAAACAAGAGGTATAAGAGGAAAAAAGATTTGGCTTTCAGAAGAAGACTGGAAGATGAAGAAGGCTGTTATATTTGATACAAGCGAAAGTGATGAAAGTACTTTATATATAGAAAAAATGGACGCTTTACGCCGTAGATTTATGGCGCCTTTTAAAAAATTCTATGAAAAAATTAAAGGCAGGCAGAAAGTCAGTACTCTTTGCAGTGCATTATTTGAATTTCTTGACGATATATGCCTTTATGACGGACTTGTATACGAAACGAAAAAGCTTGAAAGTACAGGGATGTTAAATGATGCGGCCAGGATTTTGGCTGTTTGGAACAGTCTTGTTGAGACTTTGGACCAGTGCGTGTTGACCAGCGGCGATGAATTTATAAAGAGAGAGGATTTTGCCCTGATGCTTGAGGCGGGTTTATCCCAATGCTCTGTTGATACCGTTCCGACGGGTATTGATTGTGTTAACATTCTTGATGCTTCGGACAGCAGACCGGTTAGAGTAAAAGTTCTTTTTGCCGTAGGTGCTTTAAGAGGAGAATTTCCTGTTGAAGCAAACGACGGTGGAATAATAAACGATAAGGACAGAGAGATACTTTTTGCGAACGGATTTGAAGCATTGCCGGATGTTTCATCAAAAAATGCACTTGCAGAGTTTAACATTTTCCACTCACTCACAGGAGCATCCGAAAGACTTTATATAAGCTATCCTATCTTTAATGATGATAACTCTAAAAATACGCCCTGTGAGCTGATTTTTGATGTTATGAGAACATTCCCTGAAATTGAGGCGGGATATCCCGGTGAAGACGAGCAGTATGAAAATCTTTTTACTTCGCATAAAAAAACGTATTATAAAATGCTTTCGCGTCTTATTTCGGATATACCTTATGATGAGAGAAAATTTTGGGAAACTACTGCTGTACATATCAAAGGCAACTCTAAAGAGTCTGCTCGTACCTACTGTCCGCGAAAGACCGATTATGGTTCGTACTCGGTGTTTGAACTCTCAGACCATAAAGAACGAAGTATATTTGAAATGATAGACTCTTATAAAAAACCGTCATACTGCATAAGACCTGAAACGGCAGAGCTTATATATGATTCGTCATATATGAGTATAACATCAATGCAACTTTTTAATAAGTGCCCGTTCTCGCACTTTGTAAGATACGGACTTAAGGTTTTACCTGAGGAGGAGTACAAGCTTAAAAGCTATGAGCTTGGCCAGGTGATCCACCATGCTATTAATGAATTTTGCTTAAGAGTCCAAAGAGATGCAGAAACTCTTGAAGAAAAGAAGCAATGTTGGCAGAAGCTTGATAAGGCAGAAGCACAGAAAATCATTAATGCGCTGATGTCTGATATTGAGGAAAAAGCAAAAACTCATAATCCCGATTTTGGTGAGGAAAAGATTGAATCAATGTGCAAAAGAGCGGCAAGAACGATTGAAAAGGCTGTTGAGGTAATTTGTGACAGTATAGTTTCAAGCGGATTTTCTGCGTGTGATTTTGAACGTGAGTTCAAATTTGAAATTAAAAATGACGACGAGAGTGCCAATGTATACGGAAAAATAGACAGAGTAGACATTGCACAAAGAGACGACGGTACTTATCTTAGAATTATCGACTATAAAACAGGTCAGCAGGAATTTAAAATATCCGGCATATGCAATATGACAGATATTCAGCTGATACTGTATGCAATGGCGGCGGAGGATTTATATAAAAGCGACTCCGCAAAAGCGGCGGCTGTGTTGTACAGTAAGGTAAGGGAAGAACTTAGTGAAGGTTCTGTATCAGAAACGATTAGTACTGCACTTTCAAAACTCGACGGTATAATAATTACAGAGGAAAATCCTGAAGAAGCTGAGCAGGATGAACTTATAATGCATGACGGTGCTCTCGGCGTTGGCGGTGCTGTCAGCAGTTATCTTCCTGTAAAGACAAAGGCAAATGGAAGTCTTTATAAGGGGAAATCTGCAATTTCAAGAGAAAAGTTTAAAAGACTTGAAGAATATGTTGGAAATGGCGTAATAAGAACAAAGAAGGCTGTTTTTGGAGGAGATATCAGTGTATCACCGCTTACTGCATCAAATTCTTCACCGTGTAAATATTGCGGCTATGAACAGATATGTCTTTTTGACCTCGAAAGGGATGGGGAAAGAAAGGCAGTTACGTCGGAAAATCTTGCTTGGGAAATAATAGGAGGTGACAGCGGGGATGAGTGATGTCAGATTTACAAGTGAACAACAAAGTGCAATAGATGCAAGAGGAGCTAATGTGCTGGTAAGTGCTGCGGCAGGCTCGGGAAAAACCGCTGTTCTGACCGAAAGAATAGTAAAAATGCTGTTGCCACATGATGATATGAAGCCGGTTGATGCTGATAAGTTACTTGTGGTAACCTTTACAAGAGCAGCGGCATGCGAAATGAAGGAAAGAATTGAAAAGAGTCTCAAAAATGAGCTCAGATTAGCGATTGAATCCTCTGATTTTGCAAGAAGAAAGCTTATATCGAATCAGATAAAGAAACTTTCAGTTGCTAAAATTACTACAATAGACTCTTTTTGTCAGGGGCTGATAAAGGAATATTTTCATATTCTTGACATAGATCCTACTTTTTCGGTTATTCAGGAATATGAATCTGCATCAATAAACGATGATGTTTTTGAAGCATTAGTAGCACAGCTTTATCGTGAACAGGACGAAGATTTTCTTCTTTTGTTGAAAAATTACTGTCCAAACGGAAGCGAGGCGAAAATACGTGAAATGGTATTCGAGCTTACAAGCTTTACGTCAAGCTTTCCTTATCCTGAAAAATTTATAACAGAAAAGGCAGAGGAATATGCGTGTGCCGATGGGTTAGAGGGTACTGTATGGTTTTCGAAGATTAATGAAAAATTTATAAGAGACATAAGGAAGATTGTTACAATATATGATAATGCTGTAGAGACTGTCCCTGACGGTGCAGAATGGGAAAAGGTGCTGAGGATTCTTACCGGAGAAAGAGAAAGAGTTGAAAAGCTTATTAAAATAAGTATTAACGAAGCAGTACCCTTGATAAACAGTTTTGAATACGAAAGGTTTACGCTTCCTAAAAATGCAGATAAGGCGATTTGTGATAAACTCAAGAATTACAGGGATAAGGCAAAAACTGCAACCGGCAAAGTATCTGATATTATTGCAGGAGATGTAACGATAACCGAAACCTTTTTAAAGGAGCGTATTTACCCGTTTGCAAAGGCACTTTCTAATATAACCGTCAGATTTATTAAAGAGGCTGATGAATACAAAAAGAATAAATCTGTACTCGATTTTTCAGATATTGCAAGAATGGCTTACAGACTCCTTGCTGAGAATGAGGACATTAGAAAAATACAGAGAAAACGTTACAGTGAGATACTTATTGATGAGTATCAGGATACCAATTATCTGCAGGATAACTTATTTGAAATGATTTCAAACGGACATAATCTGTTTATGGTTGGTGATATGAAGCAAAGCATATACAGATTCAGAAAATCCGACCCTCTTGTGTTTAGAAATAAGTCTGATGTATACAATATTGATCAGGATGCAAGTGAGAGGAAAATAATCCTTTCTTCTAATTTCAGAAGCAGAAGTTCGGTTATTGATCCGGTGAATGAATTATTTGAATCCGTTATGACAAGAGTAGTGGGCGAGCTTGATTATGACGATGAACAGAAGCTTTATACAGGAAACGGCGATTATTCGGATACCGGAGATGACTATACAGCAGAGTGTATAATAATTTCATCTGACGATGAGAAGACAGACAGCGATAAGAGACAGGAGATAGAGGCAGAATTTATAGCGAAGAGAATAAGAAAACTTGTAACCGGTGGCTTTACTGTTTATGATAAAGACACAAAAAGTGATCGGGCTATTAATTATTCTGATATTGCTATATTGATGTCGTCGCATAAAAAGGCATTTCCGCTCTACAAGAAGGTGTTTGATAAATATGGTATAGAATTCAGCTGTGAGACAGAAGGTTTTTTCATAACGCCTGAAATTAAGCTGATGATGTCGCTTTTGAGGGTGATAGAAAATCCTCAAAGAGACGTTCCGATGCTAGCAGTAATGCGTTCTTGTATCGGTGGATTTACCGATGATGAAATAGCTCTTTTACGTGCGTGTTATCCAAAGAAAAGCTTTTACGGATGTCTTATGGGTGCATACTCAAGATTTATCGAGGAGGAAAATACTCTTGATGAGAAAGGGTATGAGTTTGGAAGGCGTATTGGCGCATTTTGTGAGAATTTGTTTGTATGGCGTGATAAGGCAAGATTTATGAGTGCAGACCGTATTGTCAGAATGCTTTATGAAAATACGGGACTGTATGCGTTCTTTTCTGCGGCATCGGGCGAGGATGCTACTGCAAATCTCAGATTGTTTTTTGATCGTGCAAGACTTTGTGAGCAGAACGGTTTTTCGGGACTTTATAAGTTCTTAAGACAGATGGAACGCCTTGAAAAATGTGATAAAGATATGGATGGTGCAAGAACCTTTTCGGGCGGCAGTTGTGTACGTTTAATGACTATACATAAGAGTAAGGGTCTTGAAATGCCGGTTGTATTTCTTGCAGGCTGCGGTCGTGAATTTAACACAATGAGCGCAAGCGGTAGAATGTTGATGCACAGCGAACTTGGTTTTTCAATGGATTATATAAGTTATGAGCAGGGAATTACCATTAAATCTCCGATTCACGATATAATCGCTGATGAAATCAATATCGAATTAAAATCGGAAGAAATGAGAAAGCTGTATGTTGCACTCACGCGTGCACGTGAAAAGCTGATAGTTACCGCATCGTTGGGCGAGACTGCAGAAGATGAAATTGCTCTTTGGAAGAATACGGACAAAGATAATTTAAAAGATTCTGCACATGAAGCAAAACGTTTTATAGACTGGATTGCACCCGTTGCTGTCAATTCATGCAATTGGGAATTTGGTGTATATAAAAGTGAAAATGAAGAAATAATCGTGGGCGAAAAAAAGAGCGAGGTTAATGGGATAAATATAAATATTGATGCGTGTGCGGTGCTTGACTATAAATATCCGTATGCGGCTGTAGGTGTAAAATCCAAAAGTGCAGTATCTGATTTTAAGGGGATTTCTCATGGGAATGCAGAACTTATGAGAAAACCGTCATTTTTGAAAGAAAAAGCGATAAGCGGTGCGGATTACGGCACAGCTATGCATCTTATTCTTGAAAAAATTCCAAAGGAAGTAGTGTCTGATATTGACAAAATCAAGAGTTATGTTGAAAAGCTTGCACAAGCAGGAGAGATTAACGAAGCTTTTGTAAAAATCATAGATGCTGAGAAAATATTCAATTTTTATCGCACGGATATAGGAAAGCGCCTGCTTATGTCTGATTTTGTATCAAAGGAAAGTGAATTTGAAATATCTGTTGATGCAAAAGAGTTATATGATGATGAAGCTCTTGCAGGTGAGAATATCCTGCTTCAGGGAGTCATTGATTGTTGGTTTGTTGAGGATGGTGAAATTGTTATAGTCGATTACAAGACAGATAAAGTAAAGGATATTGAAGAAATTCACCAAAAATACGACATTCAGCTTACGTTGTATGCAAAAGCATTGGAGAAAATTACTAAAAAAAAGGTAAAAGAGAAATTTATATATTTATTTTCTCAAGAAATTGTGATACAATGTTAAGTAGCCGGAGGTGTTTTAAATGTGGCAGACAGAATACTGGAAAGATTACAGATTAATAGATACATCAAATGGAGAAAAGCTTGAATATTGGGGCGAATATCTCCTAAGGCGTCCCGATCCGCAGGCGATATGGACGAACTGTGAAAAAACACCGCTTTGGAACAAAGCGGATGCAGTGTACCATAGAAGCAAGAGCGGCGGAGGCAATTGGGAATTTAAAAATAAAAAGCTTCCCGAACGGTGGACGGTTAAATATAAGGATCTGACCTTTAATATAAAGCCTATGGGATTTAAGCATACGGGACTTTTTCCGGAACAGGCAGTTAACTGGGATTGGTTTTCAGAGCTTATAAAAAATGCAAACCGCCCGATAAGAGTGCTGAATTTGTTCGCTTATACAGGCGGTGCAACCGTTGCTGCTTTAAAAGCAGGAGCAGAGGTTGTTCACGTCGATGCGTCAAAGGGTATGGTCAGTTGGGCAAAAGAAAATGTTATATCATCAGGTCTTGCAGATGCGAGTGTGAGATATATTGTTGATGATGTGAAGAAATTTGTTGCTCGTGAAATACGAAGAGGAAGACAGTACGATGCGGTTATTATGGATCCTCCATCCTACGGAAGAGGTCCTTCGGGTGAACTGTGGCAGATTGAAAATGAGTTATACCCACTTTTGGAATCTTGCATATCGCTTTTGTCCGATAATCCGTTGTTTTTCCTTATTAACGCATACACGACAGGTCTCTCAGCTACCATAATCAAAAATTCTCTTGAGCTTGCGATGCCGAAAAAATATAAAGGTATTTTCAGTGCTGATGAAATCGGAATCCCTATGGAAGCGAAATCTCCTATGGTGCTTCCGTGCGGAATTTCCTGCAGATGGCAAAGTGAAGAATAACCGAAAGGAACAATATGATGAAAAAACAAACAAAAAGAAGGATTTATTACATAAGTGTTATAGTATCACTGGTTACAATCCTCGTATGTGCTGTTATTATTAACCGTACCCTTGTTAATACTCCTAAATTTGAATATGACGACAGCACAGTTCTTGCAGAAGAGCCTGTTTGTGCATATATGGCGTATATAGACGAAGAGGGTAACGCAACGGTAGGAATTGCAGATGAAAAAAACGGTGATGCGGATGCTGCAATCGGCTTTGTTAAGGGAATATCTTATACTGAGGAGATTTCTGAAATAAATATTTCAAAAAACAAGATTCCTGATGCGTGGGTTGTTTTGTATGACGGTGAAAACAGGATGTCTGACAGAATTAATTTTTATGATTCGGGTACAGTCGCACTGTTGAACGGAAAATGTTATAAGGCCAATCCTGACGATATGCAAAGACTGATTGAGCTTTGTAATACGAGCGTTATGAAAAACAGCACCGATGAAAATGGTGCTGAAGAAATTGTTTTGGAACAGGAAATGATTGGAAATGATTAAGACAGATAGGCTTGTTTGTGCATACGGAGAAGAAAAAACAGTTGTAATAGATGATTTGAATATAACAATAGAGAAGGGGAGCTTTGTTGCTGTTCTCGGGCATAACGGTTCGGGAAAGTCTACTCTTGCAAAACATTTTAATGCTGTACTTCTTCCTGAAGGCGGAAATGTGTTTGTAGACGGTATGAATACAAAGGATGAGAACCTTTTGTATGATATACGTGCTAAGGCCGGAATGGTGTTCCAAAATCCCGATAATCAGATGGTTGCGGCTATGGTTGAGGATGAGGTGGCGTTTGCACCTGAAAATCTTGGTGTTGAACCTTGTGAAATCAGAAGACGTGTTGATGAATGTCTTGAAATTGTAAATATGACAAAATTCAGAAACTACGCACCGTCAAGACTTTCGGGCGGACAAAAGCAGAGAATTGCCATTGCATCTGTGCTTGCGATGAACCCGGAGTGTATCATTCTTGATGAAGCAACTGCCATGCTCGACCCTGTCGGACGTGAAGAGGTTATGAAAACGGTCAGAATGCTTAACAGAACCAGAGGTATTACGGTTGTATTCATAACTCACTATATGGAAGAGGCGGCTCAGGCTGACAGAGTTATTGTTCTTGATAAGGGCAAGGTGGTTATGGATGATGTACCTGAAAAGATTTTTTCGCGTGTAGAAGAAATTAAAGAAATCGGGCTCGATGTTCCACAGGTGACAGAACTTGTAAATGAGCTTAATAGTATGGGATTTAATTTATCTCCTGAGATAATAACGGTAGAAGACTGTGTTGAAGAAATACTGAAGCTTCTTTGATATATTTAATTTGAAAGGCGTTACTATTATGATTAGCGTTAATAATTTGTGTTATATGTATCAGCAGGGTACACCCTTTGAACAGCCTGCACTGGAGAATATAAGCTTTGATATATATGACGGTGAGTTTGTCGCTGTAATCGGACATACCGGCTCGGGGAAATCTACCCTGATACAGCATCTTAACGGACTTATAAAGCCGACATCGGGAAATATTTATGTCGATGGTGTTGATATTTGTGAAAAGGGTACCGATATGCGTTCCATACGTGCAAAGGTGGGGCTTGTTTTTCAGTACCCTGAGTATCAGCTTTTTGAAGAAACTGTATATAAGGACATAGCATTCGGCCCGAAAAATATGGGTCTGTCCGAAGCGGAGGTTGATGAAAGAGTTCGCTCGGCAATAAAACTTGTGGGTATGGGTGATGAAGTGCTTGAAAGATCGCCTTTTGAACTTTCCGGCGGTCAAAAAAGAAGAGTGGCTATTGCAGGAGTTCTTTCAATGCGTCCTGAGGTTCTTATACTAGATGAACCGACGGCGGGTCTTGACCCTCACGGCAGAGAAGAAATACTAGGTGAAGTTAAAAGAATGCACCGTGAAATTGAGAATATGACGGTAATATTTGTATCGCACAGCATGGAGGATGTTGCAAAACTTGCAGAGAGGGTTCTTGTTTTAAATCACGGGACGCTTGCTATGGATGACACGGTTGCTTCGGTTTTTGCAAGAGGAGATGAGCTTGAAAAAATGGGGTTATCGGTACCTGGAATTACTAAGCTTACCGCAGAACTAATCAAAAGAGGAGTAGATATAAGACCTGATATCTATACTGTTGATTTTGCTAAAAATATATATAAAGAGATTCTTGAAGCCGGGAGGGCGGTAAAGTGATACGTGATATAACCATAGGACAGTATATAGATGCAGACAGTCCTTTGCATAAGATGGATGCAAGAGCAAAGATAATTGGTGTAATACTTTTTATAATTTTGCTGTTTAGTGTTGAGTCTGCAATTGGATATGCTGTTATAACTGCTTTTCTTGTGCTGACAGTAAAATCGTCGTCAATAGGGCTTAAATTTATTTTAAGAGGCCTTAAGCCTATTCTCTACATTCTGATATTTACGGTAATTATAAATATACTAATGACACCCGGTACAAGCTTATTGGAAATTCCGATATTTACGCTTACGCTGAAGATTACAAAGGAAGGTCTTAAAGCAGGCTGTTTTATGATTATAAGGCTTATTTATCTTGTAATCGGTACATCTGTTCTGACCCTTACAACCTCACCGTTAATGTTGACTGACGGAATAGAAAGGTTATTGTCGCCGCTTAAGGTTATAAAGGTACCTGCACATGAGATAGCAATGATGATGACTATTGCGATAAGATTTATCCCAACTCTTACTGAGGAGGCGGATAAAATTATGAAGGCACAGACTGCAAGAGGTGCAGACTTTGAAAGCGGAAGTATAATAAGAAGAGCAAAGGCTATGATTCCGCTTCTTGTGCCACTGTTTGTAAGTGCCTTCAGAAGAGCAGATGACCTTGCTACTGCAATGGATTCACGTTGTTACAGAGGTGGCGAGAACAGGACGAGAATGAAGGAAATGAAACTTAGCAGATATGATGGGTATGCTGCGATAGTTTTTTTTGCGTTATGTTTGATTTTAATTTTATTAGAGATTGCATTTTAGGATTTGTTGTGATATAATATAAAATGATTATGCGAAATATTAAATTGACTTTACAGTATAACGGAAGTGCATACCACGGCTGGCAGGTTCAGGATAATGCCGTGACGGTGCAGGAAACGCTTCAGAATGCGATATTTGCACTCACCGGTGAAAAGGTGAGCGTGAACGGTTGCGGAAGAACTGATGCAGGTGTACATGCTATGGGATATGTGTGCAATTTCAGCACTATGTCAAGAATACCGGCAGAAAAGTTTTCGTATGCGCTTAACGTGCACCTTCCGGATGACATTGTATGTGTTTTATCCGAGGAGGTTCCCGATAGTTTTGATTCAAAAAAATCAAAATCAAAAACATATTCTTATATAATTCATAATTCCGAATTTCCCGATGTTTTTAAAAACGGTATGGTGTGGCATTTTAAACAACCTCTTGATATAGATGCTATGAAAAAGGCGGCAGAGGCTTTTGTCGGTGAACATGATTTTATTGGCTTTGCATCGAGTGGATTTACTGTGAAAACAACTGTACGGACTATATACTCACTGACTGTTGAAAAATACGGTAATACCGTAAGGATAGATGTGTGCGGTAACGGATTTTTGTATAATATGGTTCGTATAATTGCAGGCACACTTGTGTTTTGCGGAATCGGAAAAATTAACCCTGACAATATTGAAGAAATTATTTTGTCACGGGACAGAACAAGGGCAGGAATAACAGCACCGCCCGACGGACTATATCTTTCGGAGGTTTTCTATTAATGAAGAGTAAAAAAGCAACCGGAAGAATAATTGCAATGGTATTGGTAAGCATTGCTGTTGCGTTATTTGCGATTTTTGCATCCGGTATTAAGATTGGGTTTGTAGAAAATTATACCTATAATTTCAAACTAAATATACTTGCACTTGGCCAAAAAATCGGAATAGAATTTTCGGAGCCTGTTCGTGAATATCTTGAGGATTTACCTGAGCAGTATATCCCGGAGGAGACACCTCCTGCCGATATAACTATTGATGAGACACAGCCTGAGAGCGATGATACAGAAGAAATTGAAGAGGTTGAATTTATTGAGCCTCAATTTGAAAATAAGAAAATAAAGAGTAAGCCTCTCGCACTTGAAAATGCATCTTCCGCTAAATTTGCGGAATACAGAGGTTATCTTTTGTGCGTTAGTCCGACGTCGATTATTGCATTCGATAAGGATTCAAACGTGCTTTGGACACATGGTATTCATATGAACAACCCTATATTGAGGGTAAGTGATAACTATTTTATGATAGCTGAACGCGGTGGAGTAAAAATAGCACTTTTTGACGGTAAAAAGCAGATTTTTGAAACGGAGGCAGATGGTGCAATCAAAACAGCAGATTTGTCCCGTAATGGCGATGTTGTCATCACTTCTGAAAAGGAATTCTATAAAGGGGCAGTTATTGTCATAAATAAAAACGGCGAACGTGTTTTTTCGTGGAATTCGGGCACTTATCCGATACTTGACGCAGATATTTGCGAAGGATCAAGAAGGCTGGCAGTATCATTCCTGAATGCTGAGAATGGTGCTGATTCAATAGTTGATATCTTTGAAATATCAAACGGTGAGAAGATTTCTATGACCGAGTTTAAAAATTCCATTGCATTCGATGTTGACTTTCTAAAAGATGTACTTAATGTTTTCTCCGATAATAAAGTGACCGGTTTGTCACAAAAGGGCAAAATAATTTGGGAGTCGATATATGACGACAGAAGACTTATTTCGGCAACTTATGAGGATGACGGTTATAAGATGCTGTTGGTAGATAACAATAACGCTCATGAGATTGAATTTTTATCTGCAAAGGGTAAGGTGAAAGCGCTTCTGACAGCAGAGACGAAACCGGCATTCTGTGATATTCATTCCGGATTTGTTGCCTATGGTTCTGAACGTGAGTTAATACTCTCATCAGTATCCGGCAAACATAAAAAAGTTTACTCTGCACCTAAAGAAATATGCGGAATATATATTATTGATAACAGCAATATTGTTGCTGTATACAATTCAGGGCTTGATTTTATAGAGTTTGTATAGGAGGAAGTATGCAGTATATAATTGATCTTGTGACAATCGGTATATTAACCACTGCAATAGTTATGGGGAAACAAAGAGGGTTTTTGAAATCTTCCTACAATATCCTGTCTTTTGTTATAACTGCTATACTGATTTTGACACTGCAACAGCCCTTTTGTGATTATCTTTCGGGCTCAACACTTGGCGAAAATATCAGAATAAAGGTGAATGAGCAAGTGCTTGGCAGTGCCGAGAAGGATTCGGCAAAGATAGAAGGTACTGACGATGCTGAAACAGCTATAAAGGTTGGCGAAGTAATGGGGTTGCCTTCTTTTATGATGAATTTTCTTGACGAAAAGCTTCAAAAACAAACAGAGGCAGTAGAAACAATGAAAAATGATGCGCTTACAACTCTATCTGCTGCTGTAACTGAGCTTATTTTGAAAATAATATCAATACTTTTGTTGTTTGTTATGGTAAGAGTTTGTGTCTTTTTATTGTTGCATATACTTAATATTATATTCAAAATGCCTATACTTAAAAGCATAAACTCAATTCTTGGAATTGCAATTGGTACTGTAAACGGTCTTATTGTAATATATATAATATGTGCCGTCATAACACTTCTGATACCTACAGATTCAGTAGGTTCGATTGTTAATATGATTGACAGTACATTAATAACAAAATATTTTTATCATAACAATCTTTTGATAGAAATTTTTATTTAATTATAGTAATTGCGGAATGCAGAAATATTTATTTTGCAATTACCTATTATTTGATTAATGTAAAAGGAGATATTTATGGACGAGCGTTTTGAGCTTGAGAGGAAGAATAAAGAAGAACTTAAACAGATAGCCCAGGGACTTGGTATAGAAAAGCTTTCTACATTAAAAAAAGATGAGCTTGTAGAACGTATTCTGCAAAAGAGAGTCGAAAATGCAAAAAATGAAGAAAGCCAGCCGAAACCTGTTAAAAGACAGCGTCCTGCAGATGTTGTTGAGGTTTGCGGAGTGCTTGATGTTATGGCAGACGGTTTTGGTTTTTTAAGATTTGAGAATTTACGCCCCGGAGAAAATGATGTATATGTATCGCCTACTCAAATAAAAAGATTTGGGCTTAAAACCGGTGATGAGATAACCGGTGACAGCAGACCATCACAGGATGAAGATAAGTATTCGCCGTTGTTGTTTGTAAGGAGAATAAATGGTGATCCTCTTGAGATTGCATTAAAGAGAAGGAGTTTTGAAAAGCTTACCCCTATTTATCCGAAAGAGAGGCTTGTACTTGAATCAGGTGATAATGCTGATACTGCTTCGAGAGTTATTGATTTGTTTGCGCCAATAGGCAAAGGGCAAAGAGGTATGATAGTTGCCCCTCCTAAAGCGGGTAAGACGACAATTCTTAAACAAATAGCCCATTCGATTGAAAACAATCATCCGGAGGTTAAGCTTATTGTTCTTCTGATTGACGAAAGACCTGAAGAAGTAACGGATATGAAACGTTCGATAAACGGTGATGTGTTTCATTCTACTTTCGATCAGGCTCCTGATAATCATACAAAGATTGCCGAGATTGTTCTTGAAAGAGCAATGAGATTGGTTGAACAGAAGAAAGATGTTGTAATATTGCTCGATTCAATCACAAGACTTGCAAGAGCATATAATCAGACTGTAACTCCTACGGGAAGGACACTCTCCGGCGGACTTGACCCTGATGCGTTGATAAAACCGAAGAAGTTTTTTGGCGCTGCAAGAAATATAGAAGAGGGCGGAAGTCTTACAATACTTGCAACTGCACTTGTTGAGACGGGAAGCCGTATGGATGAGGTTATCTTTGAGGAATTCAAGGGTACCGGCAATATGGAACTAAGACTCGACAGAACACTACAGGAAAGAAGGGTTTTCCCGGCTATAGATATTTCAAAATCAGGAACAAGAAGAGAAGAGGATATGCTTTCGGCAAGAGAAATAGAGGTTGCCTGGTGCACGAGGAGAAATATATCACATCAAAATTGTGCAGATGGCGTTGCAAATGTTATCTCACAGCTTGAAAACACAAAGAATAATCTTGAATTCTGTATGAATGTGATGAAGGGGAACAGACCGAACAGAAAGTGAGGAGGCTTGTTACTGTGGCAGATGAAAGATGTGCACATTGCCTGTATAACACTAAAATAACCGATAGATTGAAAAATGAGATTCCCAACGATGAAATCGTAACAGAGCTTTCTGACGTGTTTAAAGTATTCAAGGACGCAACAAGAATTAAAATTCTTTGGGTGCTTTTTGACGAGGAGAAGTGCGTATACGATATTTGTGAAAAGCTTGGGATGACTCAGTCGGCAATCAGCCATCAGCTGAGAGTTCTTAAACAGGCAAGATTGGTAAAGGCTAAACGTGTTGGAAAAAATACGTTCTATTCACTCGATGATGAGCACGTAAAACGTATTATTGAACAAGTTATGATTCATATTACCGAATAAAAACGGTTGAAGTAAAACACAAGGAGAAAAATAATGGTTAAGATAATTGGTGTCAGATTTAAAAAGGTGGGTAAGGTGTATCATTTCGACCCGGCCGGACTTGATATTAAACAGGGTGAATTTGTAATAGTCGAAACATCAAGAGGTGTTGAGATGGGCGAGGTTGCAGTAGGTGTCCATGAGGTTGATGATGATACTATCAAAAAGCCTCTTCGCAGTGTACTGCGTATTGCAACAGAGGCAGACCATGAAACGATAAAAGAAAATAAAATCAAGGAAAAAGAAGCATTTGACGTTTGTTGTGAAAAGATAAAAAAGCATGGTCTTGAAATGAAGCTTGTTGAGGTTGAGTATACTTTTGACCGTTCAAAAATCCTGTTCTACTTTACAGCAGACGGCAGAATAGATTTCAGAGAGCTTGTAAAAGAGCTTGCTAATGTTTACCGTACAAGAATTGAACTCAGACAAATCGGAGCAAGAGATGAATCAAAGGCGCTTGGGAGTATCGGTATTTGCGGAAGAGAGCTTTGCTGTGCAAAATTTCTTGGCGAGTTTGAACCGGTCTCAATCAAGATGGCAAAGGAGCAGGGGTTGTCCCTTAATCCGACAAAAATATCGGGTACCTGCGGCAGACTTATGTGTTGTTTAAAATATGAACAGGATACGTATGAAGAGTATCTTAAGGTTACACCGAGAGTAGGTTCAATTGTCGATACACCTGACGGAAGAGGCGTTATTGAGTACGTAAGTCTGTTAAAAGGTATTCTTAAGGTCAAAATAGGTGATGACCGTGAAAAAACATATAAGGACTACCCCGTTGATGCTGTGAAGGTCATAAAAAAAGGTCAAACAAATGATTCTTTTGAAAAAAATGATGATGATTTGTTAAAAAAGCTTGAAGATTAGTATTTTATGTGTTATAATCAAAACAGTTGCAGTAATGACTGTTAACTTAAAGCAAAAGAATCTACTGCACTATAGCGGTATTCTTAATAACATAAGGAGGTGTGTTTTGATGGCTTACGTTATTAATGACGATTGCATCAGCTGCGGCGCTTGCGCAGGAGAATGTCCTGTAGGTGCTATCAGCGAAGGCGATGCAAAGTACGTAATTGATGAGGGTGCTTGCATTAGCTGCGGTGCTTGTGCAGGTGTTTGTCCTGTAGGTGCTCCTCAGGAATAATCAATAATGAATAGACGGTACAGCTGGTAACGGCTGTGCCGTTTTTTCGTGGAAAAAAATATATAAATAATCAGTATTTTTTAAACTCTTTTATATTTTTAAAATCAAAACATAATTCCCGTTGTTTGTATCTGTTCTATATGATACACAAGTGTCCGAAAACCGCATAAAACCTTGAATGTATAAATATTAACTTTCATTAATGTCAAATTTTTAATATTGAATTTGACATTGAATAATATTATAATAAAATTGCAAAAATAGTATTTTTAGTGATGAAAATGATGTGCTTATTGATGTAAAAATCAAAGCAGGTCAGCTTCCGCAGGGAACCCCGGATATTATTAAGCTTGATGAATATTTCGAAATTCCCGAGAATGTATCATACTTCAAGGCAGGTCTTATAGACAGCGATATGACACCGTTGACTGTATTTGGATATCTTGATTAAGATTTATAAATAATTATCTTAAGGGAAAAGAAGCGGACTTTGTGTTCGCTTCTTTTTTGTGGCTACTTGTATAGTTTGTACTGTCAAAATATATTACGCAACAATATTTTGGATATTATATGGATTTTTTTGATTTTCGATACAATATATTGACAAAAAAACTCATAAATGATATTATTATAGTGTAGGAAAGGAGTGGTAGGAATGAAAACTGAAAATATAAAACAGTGGGATGGATTTAAGTTGGGTGCATGGTGTCATAACGTTGATGTGCGTGACTTTATCCTCAATAACTATACGGAATACACGGGCGATGAAAGCTTTCTTGCCGAGCCTACAGCTGCAACAAAAAGGTTATGGGCACAGGTAATGGATTTATCCGAGCAGGAGCGTGCAAAAGGCGGCGTTCTTGATATGGATACAAAAATTGTTTCTACAATAACCTCGCATAAGGCTGGTTATCTTGATAAATCACTTGAGAAAATAGTGGGATTTCAGACTGATAAACCGTTTAAACGTTCACTTCAGCCGTTTGGCGGAATAAGAATGGCGCAGAATGCCTGCGAACAGAATGGTTATCATGTTGATCCTGAGGTTGTTGAAATATTTACAAAATACAGAAAGACGCACAATCAGGGTGTTTTTGATGCATATACCCCTGAAATGAAGCTTGCAAGAAAGTCTGCAATAATAACAGGTCTTCCTGATGCTTACGGAAGAGGTCGTATTAT
The DNA here is from genome assembly GCA_045647245.1 of Clostridia bacterium. Classification (GTDB taxonomy): domain Bacteria; phylum Bacillota; class Clostridia; order UBA1381; family UBA1381; genus HGM11525. Next base: position 12,981 of record JAZRMB010000064.1, on the reverse strand, counting down.
CGGTGACTACAGAAGAGTGGCACTCTACGGAATAGACAAGCTCAAAGAAGATAAGCAGCATCAGATTGATACATTCCTTGTAAGAATGACTTCGAAAAATATTAAGCTTCGTGAAGAGCTTTCAGAACAGCTAAGAGCACTTGATGACCTTTTAGAGCTTGGCAGAATCTATGGCTTTGATATTTCAAAACCTGCCGAGACTGCACAGGAAGCAATTCAGTGGATGTATCTGGGCTACCTTGCCGCTGTAAAAGAACAAAACGGTGCGGCAATGAGTCTTGGAAGAACATCAACATTTATCGATATTTATGTCGAACGTGATATTAAAAAAGGTATCATAACAGAGGAAGAAGCACAGGAGCTCATCGACCATTTCATAATGAAATTGAGACTTGTAAAGTTCGCAAGAACTCCCGAGTATAATGAACTTTTCTCAGGAGACCCCACATGGGTTACAGAGTCTATCGGCGGTGTTGGTGTAGACGGCAGATCTCTTGTTACAAAAACTTCATTCAGATATCTGCATACACTTGATAATCTCGGTACTGCACCGGAGCCTAATATGACAGTTTTATGGTCTATAAGACTTCCGCAGAACTTCAAGGAATACTGTGCTAAGATGTCTATTAAAACATCTTCAATACAGTACGAAAACGATGACCTTATGAGAGTAACACACGGTGATGACTATGCAATCGCTTGTTGCGTATCGTCTATGAGAGTCGGAAAAGAAATGCAGTTCTTCGGAGCAAGAGCGAATCTTGCAAAATGTCTTCTCTATGCAATAAACGGCGGTATGGATGAAAGACTTAAAATCCAGGTTGGTCCCAAATACAGAAAGGTTGAAGGCGACTATCTTGATTTTGATGACGTAATGGAAAAGTATGATGCAATGATGGAGTGGCTTGCGGGTCTTTACGTTAATACACTCAATGTTATTCATTATATGCATGATAAATACTGCTACGAAAGTATTCAGATGGCACTTCACGACAGAAATGTTAAGAGATACTTTGCAACAGGTATTGCTGGTCTTTCTGTAGTTGCAGACTCGCTCAGTGCAATCAAATATGCAAAGGTTAAGTGCGTAAGAGATGAGAATGGCATCGTTGTAGATTATGAAATAGAAGGCGATTTCCCGAAATACGGAAATAACGATGACAGAGTAGACGACATTGCTGTTGATTTGGTTGAAAGATTTATGGATAAAATAAGAAAACATCACACTTATCGTGAGAGTATTCCTACGATGTCTATTCTTACAATTACATCTAACGTTGTTTATGGTTTAAAGACCGGTAATACTCCTGATGGAAGAAAGGAAGGAGAACCGCTCGCTCCAGGTGCTAATCCGATGCACGGAAGAGATACCGGCGGTGCAGTTGCAAGCCTTGCATCTGTTGCGAAACTTCCGTTCTCTGATGCTCAGGACGGTATTTCAAATACCTTCTCGATAATCCCGGGTGCACTCGGAAAAGATGACGAGGTATTTACAGGAGAGCTTGACATTGATGCACTTATATCCGACTAAAGGATGTGTTTTATATGAATATTGATGAAAAGAAGCTCGCAGAGCTTATTGATGAATGTGTTAAAAACGGTTCTATGCATATTAATGTGAAGTCCGGAGATACAACGGTGATAGAGGAATGCAAAGTTTCCTGCAAAGAAGGCGGCGCTTGTTCATCACCGACAATATACGAAAGTATTGACGAGTACGAATAAAGGAGGCGGATGACTATGGCAACAAATCAGGTTGAAAACCTTGTAACTTTACTTGACGGCTATGCAAAACAGGGAGGACATCATTTAAACGTGAATGTCTTTACCAGAGAAACACTTCTTGATGCACAAAAGCATCCGGAGAAATATCCTCAGTTGACTGTCAGAGTTTCAGGTTATGCTGTTAATTTTATAAAGCTTACCAAGAAACAGCAGGATGATGTTATTTCAAGAACTTTCCATAGCAAAATCTGATAATGAGGGAATATAGGGCACCGTTAATGATGCCTTATATTCTCTTTTATTTTGCGAGTTGTACAGCTTGTACAAAAAATGGGGAGAAAATCATTTGTTTTTTTCGATATATTTTTGACAATTTCTCTTGCAAATTTTTACATATTCTATTATAATGTATGATGAGAGAAAATTGAATTATTTTTTCAAAATAAATGGAGGTAGTAGTATGGGAACAGTTGACAAACTTACTGATTTACAGCGTCGCAGAGCCGAAATTGAAGCCGGTGGCGGCGAAGAAAAAATCAAAAAACAGCATGAAGCAAACAAAAAGACTGCCCGCGAAAGAATAGCAATGCTTCTTGATAACGGAAGCTTTGTAGAGGTTGATGCTTTTGTTGAGCACAGAAGCACTGCTTTTAATATGGCAGAAACAAATGCACCGGGTGAGGGTGTTGTTACCGGCTACGGTACTGTAGACGGAAGACTTGTGTTTGTTTACGCTCAGGACTTTACTGTGATTGGTGGTTCTTTAGGCGAAATGCACGCAAAGAAAATCTGCAAGATTATGGATATGGCAGTTAAGATGGGTGCTCCCTTAATCGGTATGAATGATTCGGGCGGCGCAAGAATTCAGGAAGGTATTGCAGCACTTTCAGGCTTTGGCGATATTTTCTACAGAAATACTCTTGCTTCGGGTGTTATTCCGCAGATTTCGGTTATTATGGGACCGTGTGCAGGCGGAGCTGTATATTCACCTGCTATCACCGACTTTGTATTTATGGTTGAGAAAACAAGCCAGATGTTTATAACAGGTCCTTCTGTTGCAAAATCTGTACTTGGTGTTGATGTAACTGCTGATGAACTCGGCGGTGCAGATGCGCACTCAACAAAGAGCGGTGTTGCACACTTTAAAGCAAAGAGTGAGGAAGAATGTATTGAAAATATTAAAAAGCTTCTTTCTTATCTTCCTTCAAATAACCTTGAGGATGCTCCCTATGAGAATATCGAAGACCCGATAAACAGACTTTCAGAAAAGCTTACAACTATTGTGCCTGATGAAATGAATAAGGCATATAATATGAAGGACGTAATTGCAGAGATTGTCGATAACGGTTCATTTATGGAAATTCTTCCCGATTTTGCAACAAATATCATAATCGGTTTTGCAAGAATGAACGGTTCAAGCGTTGGTATAGTTGCAAATCAGCCGAATGTTAAATCCGGCTCGCTCGATATCGATTCATCAGATAAGGCGGCAAGATTTATCAGATTCTGTGATTGCTTCAACATTCCTTTGGTAACACTTACAGACGTTCCCGGATATCTTCCCGGTGTTGAGCAGGAGCACGGCGGCATTATCAGACACGGTGCAAAATTGTTGTATGCATATTCAGAGGCAACTGTGCCCAAGATAAATGTTATAGTTAGAAAAGCATACGGCGGTGCATATATCGCAATGAGCTCAAAGCACGTTGGTGCTGATGCTGTATTTGCTTGGCCTACAGCTGAAATTGCTGTAATGGGTCCCGATGGTGCGGCAAATATCATATTCAAGAAGGATATCGAGCAGAGCAGTGATCCTATAGCTGCAAGACAGGAAAAGATTCAGGAATACAGAGATAAGCTTGCAAATCCGTATGAAGCTGCAAAGCTTGGCTATATTGATGATATCATTGAGCCGGATTCTACAAGACCGAGAATAATTGCCGCTCTTGAAATGCTTGCTTCAAAGAGAGAAACAAGACCTTCAAAGAAGCACGGTAATATACCCGTTTGATCGGAGGTAGTACTATGACTCTACAAGAAGCATTATTGGAAGGATTGCGCGTAACTGCGATTGGTCTGATTATAGTATTTGCGGTACTTATAATTCTTATGGCAGTGTTGGTTCTTATGAAAAAGGTATTTTACAAAGAGCCGGGAAAAGTTGTTAAAGCAGAAGTTGCAGCACCGGTTGCTGTTGAGCCGGAGCCTGTACCTGTTAAAAATACACCTGCCGATGACGGCGAGTTGATTGCGGTTTTGACTGCGGCAATTGCTGCAAGCCTTAATACATCGACCTATAATTTGCAGATTAAATCCTACAGAAGAATAGGTCAGAATGCCCCTGCATGGAACAGAGCAGGAATCAGCGAAACAATAAACAGCAGATATTAATTCGAACTGAAATCTTAATCGAGAAAGGATAATAGTTATGAGAAAGTTTAATATAACAGTTAACGGAACAACTTATGAGGTAGACGTTGAAGAAGTAGGCGGCGTAGCACAGGTAGCAGCTCCAGTTGCAGCTCCTGTTCAGGCAGCACCTGCTGCTCCCGCTGCAGCTCCTAAGGCAGCCGCTCCGGCTCCTGCACCTGTATCAGCTCCTGTTCAGGGTGCTGTTCAGATTACAGCTCCGATGCCCGGAACGATTGTATCTGTAAAGGTAAATGTCGGCGATACCGTTAAGAAGGGTGATCTTGTTGCAGTTCTTGAAGCTATGAAGATGGAAAATGAAATCTTCTCATCAGCTGACGGTAAGGTTGTAGGAATTTCTGCTACAGCCGGTTCAACCGTTAATAACGGCGACGTGATTGTTTCAATAGGTTAATCACCATAATTTTTCAGAAAGTGGTGAATAGTTAATGAATGAAATGTTAGATAGTCTTATTGGTTTTTTGCAAAGCACCGGTATTGCTGCTATGATAACATCTGCACAAGAAGCTCTTGCAAGTGGCGGTAACTTTTTGCAGGTAATCGGTACTCCGTTGATGCTTGTTATTGCATGTATATTGTTGTACTTGGCTATTGCAAAAAAGTTTGAGCCGTTGTTGTTGCTTCCGATTGCGTTTGGTATGCTTTTGTCAAACCTTCCGATGTTTAAAGGTTCGGCTGCAATAATGATGCATACTGAATTCTTTACAGATCCGCAATATATGATTGACGGAAAGTACATAGATGTAGCATACATTTGTGCACACGGTGGTTTGCTCGACTTATTATACCTTGGTGTAAAGCTCGGTATATATCCGCCGATTATATTCCTCGGAATAGGCGCTATGACAGACTTCGGCCCGTTGATTGCAAATCCTAAGAGTATTCTTTTAGGTGCTGCTGCTCAGTTTGGTGTGTTCTTCACATTCCTTGGTGCTCTCATTTTAGGTGCAGTAGTACCCGGAATTGACTTTGGCGTAAATGAGGCTGCTTCAATTGGTATAATTGGTGGTGCGGATGGTCCTACAGCTATATTTGTAACCAAAACACTTGCACCTGAATTATTGCCGGCTATTGCAGTTGCAGCTTATTCATATATGGCGTTAATACCTGTTATTCAGCCGCCTATTATGACGTTAATGACTACAAAGAAGGACAGAATGATTGTAATGGAACAGCTTCGTACAGTAAGCAAGACCGAGAAAATCATATTCCCGATTGCTGTTACAATTATTGTTGCTTTAATCGTGCCTGATGCAGTATCATTGGTTGGTATGCTTATGCTTGGTAACTTGTTTAAAGAAACCGGTGTAGTTGACAGACTTTCAAAAACCGTGCAGAACGAGCTTTGTAACATTATAACAATATTCCTTGGTATAACTGTTGGTGCTACAGCTACTGCTGAAAGCTTCCTTAATACTGAAACATTGGGTATTATTGTTCTTGGACTTGTTGCATTCTGCTTCTCTACAGCAGGTGGATTGTTCCTCGGAAATATTATGTGTAAATTATCAGGCGGAAAAATCAATCCCCTTATTGGCTCTGCCGGAGTATCGGCTGTTCCGATGGCAGCGAGAGTATCACAGGTTGTTGGTCAGAAGGCTAATCCTTCAAACTTCCTTTTGATGCACGCTATGGGACCGAACGTTGCAGGTGTTATTGGCTCTGCTGTTGCAGCAGGTGTATTCCTTTCAATGTTCGCTAAATAATATAAAAGATAAGTTTATTATAAATAAGGAGTGAAACAGATGGCACAGAAGGTAAAAATTACCGAAACAATATTAAGAGATGCTCATCAGTCATTGATTGCTACAAGAATGTCAACCGATGAAATGCTTCCGATAGTTGAAAAGCTTGATAACGTAGGTTTTCACGCACTCGAAGCATGGGGCGGTGCTACATTTGATTCTTGTCTCAGATTTCTTAATGAAGATCCCTGGGAAAGACTCAGAAAAATAAAGGATAAGGCAAAGAAGACACCGTTGCAGATGCTTTTCAGAGGTCAGAATATCCTTGGTTACAGACATTACGCTGATGATATAGTTGAGTATTTCGTTCAGAAATCAATAGCTAACGGTATTGATATTATCAGAATATTTGACGCACTCAACGATGTTAGAAACCTTGAGTGTGCAATTAATGCCACAAAGAAGGAAAAGGGTCACGTTCAGGCTGCATTTTCTTATACAATAAGCCCTGTTCATAATGTCGAAAGCTTTGTAAAGATGGCAAAGCAGCTCGAAGATATGGGTGCTGACTCAATCTGTGTAAAGGATATGGCAGGTCTTTTGGTTCCTTACACAGCTTATGAGCTTGTTAAGGCATTGAAGGAAAGCGTTAAGATTCCTATTGAAATGCATACACACTACACATCAGGTGTTGCTTCAATGACATACTTAAAGGCAATTGAAGCAGGTGCTGATATAATTGACTGTGCTATGTCACCGTTTGCTATGGGCACAAGCCAGCCGGCTACAGAGCCTATGGTTGCAACATTGCAGGGTAGTGATTATGATACAGGCATCAACCTTGACCTCTTGAGCGAGATTGCTGATTACTTCAAGCCGTTGCGTGAGAAGTATCTTGCAAGCGGCGAATTGAGCCCGAAGGTAATGGGTGTTGACGTAAACACACTTCGTTATCAGGTTCCCGGCGGTATGCTTTCAAACCTTGTATCACAGCTTAAAGCACAGAATGCTGAAGATAAGTTTGAAGACGTATTAAAGGAAATCCCCAGAGTTCGTGAAGACTTAGGATATCCTCCTCTTGTTACACCGTCAAGCCAGATTGTTGGTACTCAGGCTGTGCTTAACGTATTGATGGGTGAGCGTTACAAGATGATTTCAAAGGAAACAAAGGGTATTGTTAAGGGCGAGTACGGCAGAACACCTGTTGAGATTAAGCCTGAAATCGTTGAAAAAATCATTGGTAATGATGAGCGCATCACTTGCCGTCCGGCTGATAAGCTTAAGCCGGAGCTTGAAACTCTTAAGAAGGAATGTGCACAGTGGATTGAGCAGGATGAAGATGTTCTCTCATATGCTCTCTTCGGTCAGGTTGCTACAAAGTTCTTCGAGCAGAGACAGGCTGAAAAGTATAAAATTGAATCTTCAATGGTAGACCGTGAAAATATGGTTCACCCTGTATAATTTTTGATGAAAAGCAGATGCAGTTAATGTGTCTGCTTTTTTGAGATGTATGAGTAAAATTTCGCAGAAAGGATTATCCAATGAAACTTAATAAAATATTTACATCACATATGGTATTTGCAGCAAATAAACCGATAAGAATTTATGGTGAGGGAAAAGGCTTAGTCAAGATAAGCTTTGCCGGATGTGAAAAAACAATTTTATCTGACGAAGATAATTGGATGGTTGAATTTGACCCAATGGCATATGGCGGTCCGTATAACCTTGAGGTTGATTTTCCGGATGGTAAAGAAATAATTGATGATATTTACATCGGTGAGGTTTTTCTCTTTGCAGGACAATCAAATATGCAATTTAAGATGAAAGAGTCGAGCACGCCGAAAGAAGCTTACCGTTCAAATAATAAACTTCGTCTGTTTTCAACCGACAGAATTGAAAAAACAGATAAATTCACATCAGATGACGGCTGGGTGATTTGTGATGAAAAGGATGTTGCTGAATGGTCAGCAATTGCATATCTTGCATCGCAAGAGGTTTCTTTAGAAAAAGATATTGCAATTGGAGTTGTTGTATGTTATCAGGGAGCATCTGTAATCGAAAGCTGGGTGCCTGAAAATTCTTTTGAAAAAATTAATATAAATATTCCGATTGAAGAAAAATTTATTGATCATACTTGCGAGCAGTTTAGTGAATGGAACGGTAATGGAGTACTTTATAATTTTTCGCTTTCGCAGGCAATTCCATACACAATGTCGGCGGTTATCTGGTATCAGGGAGAAAGTGATGCAACAGAGGCTGAGGGTATGGTGTATTGTGAAGAATTAGCTGCTCTGATAGATATATGGAGATCGGATTTTCGTGACGATTCGCTTCCGTTTGTCATAGTACAGCTTGCAAATACATACCACAAAATGACTGAAGGATGGAAGCTGATACAAAAGGCACAGAAAGATATTGTAAATAAGCGTCCTTTTGTAAAGATGGTTGCATCAGCGGACGTTTGTGAAACAAACAATATTCATCCGCCTACAAAGGATAAGCTTGCAAATAGGATTGCAGAAGTTTTAATTACAGAGCTGTAATGGTGTACTGTTTAAATTCTATTAAACAGCGACTGATGAAAATGATATAATTTCTAAAAAAAATAAAAAAAGACTTTACTTTATCGAATTAACGTGGTATAATGATAAAGCATTATGAAATACATAAGCGTCAGTGCGTAAATGCACAGAAAGGAAAGGTAATAAAAATGAAAAAGTTTTTAGCATTGTTAATGGCAGCAGTTATGAGCACAGCAGCTCTTACAGGTTGCGGAGTAGAGAAAACCGTAAAAGAATCTGATGAAAAGGTTGCAGACACATCACTTGAAGATATCAAGGAAAAGGGATATTTCATTCTCGGACTTGATGCTGACTTCGCTCCTATGGGCTTCACAAGTGAAGAAGGTGAAATTGTTGGTTTCGATATTGATCTTGCAAAGGCAGCAGCTGAGAAGCTTGGCGTAGAAGTTAAGACTCAGCCTATCAACTGGGACAGTAAGTCAATGGAGCTTAACAGTGGTAACATCGATGTTATCTGGAATGGTTTTTCTATTACAGAGGAGCGTAAGAAGGAAGTACTCTTTACAGATGCTTATCTTACAACAGGTCAGGTAATCGTTGTTCCGGCAGGTTCTGATATCAAAACAAAGGCAGACCTTGCAGGTAAGAAGGTAGCTCTTCAGGATGGTAGTACAAGTGAAGAGGCTCTTAAGGCTGATGAAATATTTGCTTCTGTAGGTGAAGAGAATCTTTCTAAGTTCAAGGAAAACACACTTGTTCTTATGGAAGTTGAAGCAGGCAGAGCAGATGCGGCTGTAATTGATGAAATTTATGTTCGTTACTATCTTGCAAAAGAAGGTATGACCGATAAGTTCGATGTACTTGATGAACAGCTTGAACCCGAAGATTACGGCGTAGGCGGCAGACTTGCAGATGTAAGCTTTATGACCGCTCTTGATGAAGCTATCAAGGCTTGTATAGATGACGGTACTGCTTCAAAGATTTCAAATGAATGGTTTGGTGCAGATAAGTACGCTAAATAATAATTAATATATTACAACCGCCGCTTTGAGTGATATATCTTTGCGGCGGATTGTTTTATAAGGGAGGAAACTAATGGACTTCGAGTATTTTGCCGGATTAATACCACAGCTTAGTATGGGAATGGGTGTAACCATTAAAATTTTTATAGGTACACTTATCTTATCTCTACCGCTTGGGCTATTGCTTTCTATATGCAGAATATCAAAATTCAAACCCTTGTCATGGTTTGTCGGACTGTACCTTTTGATATTCAGAGGCACACCGCTTATGCTCCAGCTATTCTTTATATATTTCGGTCTTCCGTTTATAAAAATCGTAAATCCGTTTACAGGTGATGTGTTCAAGTTTGTACTTGACAGATTTCCGGCTGCGTTACTTGCGTTTGTCTTAAATTATGCGGCATATTTTGCCGAAATATTCAGAGGCGGAATAATCAGTGTTCAAAAGGGGCAGTACGAAGCGGCAAAGGCTTTGGGACTTAATTCTTTTCAGACAATGACACTTGTTGTTATACCTCAAATGTTAAGGTCTGTAGTGCCTCCTGTTGCAAATGAGGCAATTGTTTTGGTTAAGGATACGGCACTTGTTTCTACAATTGCATTGATTGACATACTAAGATGTGCACAACAGGCAGTTAACCGCGATATGAATGTTGCGGCTTACATATTGGTTGCGATATTTTATTTACTTCTAACGCTTGTTTTGACAAGAATATTTGAGTATCTTGAAAAGAGACTGTCAGTTTCGGTGAAGGTATAATTTTATAGTTGACATTTTATACAGATTTGATATAATTATTATAGAATACTGTAGGAATGGAGATGATAATATTATGGGATTCTTGTGGACGGGTGCAATAATTGCATTTTTTGCAATTGAAGTTGCAACATATCAGCTTGTTTCGATGTGGTTTGGAGTTGGTGCTATAGCCGGATTGATAGCATATCTTGCAGGGCTGAACTTTTATATACAATTTATATTATTTATTGTATTATCCTCATTAACTCTTATTCTTACAAGACCTCTTGTAAAGAAGCTTTTAAAGAATAAGGGAGAAAAAACCAACTCAGACAGATTAATCGGTAAGAAAATTATCATTACAAAACCCGTTGATTCATTTGGTGAAAAGGGTGAAACTGTTATAGGCGGTGTGTCGTGGTCGGTGAACAGCATTGACGGGCTGCCTATAGACGAAGGTGAAACAGCTACGGTTGAGGCTATTGAAGGCGTAAAGCTTATAGTCAGAAAGTGAGGGAAATTATGCCATATGTATTTATTCTTTTGGTTTTAGTTCTCGTTCTTATTATTTCGAATATAAAAATTGTACCACAGGCACAGGCGTATATTGTTGAACGTTTTGGCGGTTACAGTGCTACATGGGGTGTTGGTATTCACATAAAGATACCTTTTATTGAAAAAATATCAAAACGCATAAGTCTGAAAGAACATGTTGTTGATTTTCCGCCACAGCCTGTTATTACTAAAGATAATGTTACTATGCAGATTGATACGGTTGTATTCTATCAGATTACAGATCCTAAAATGTTTGCTTACGGCGTTGAAAGACCTATGATGGCTATAGAAAATCTTACAGCAACAACGCTACGTAACATTATTGGTGAAATGGAGCTTGACGAAACTCTCACTTCAAGAGATGTTGTAAACACAAAGATGCGTGCAATCCTTGACGAAGCAACCGACCCTTGGGGTATAAAAATTAACAGAGTGGAGCTTAAAAACATTATTCCGCCCAGAGAGATTCAGGATGCGATGGAAAAGCAGATGAAGGCAGAACGCGAAAGAAGAGAATCTATCCTTAAAGCTGAAGGTGAGAAGAAGGCTGCAATCCTTCTTGCAGAAGGTGAAAAGGAATCTGCAATCTTAAATGCTGAAGCTAAAAAACAAGCGGCTATAAAAGAAGCTGAAGGTCAGGCAGAGGCAATAATAAGAGTTCAGAGTGCGATAGCAGAAGGTATCAGAAAGATTAATGAATCTAACCCGGGCGAAGCTTATATAGCTTTAAAATCACTTGAAAGCTTTGAAAAAATTGCTGACGGAAAATCTACCAAGATAATAATTCCGTCACAAATACAGGGTGTTGCAGGTCTTGCAACAAGCATTAAGGAGCTTATGAAGGATTGATGATGAGATGGGCTGTAGCAAAATAATAAAAATATGAAATATGAGCCATTTGGGGACGGCTCCTGACAGACATTTAAGGTCTTTTGGGGAAAATAAACATAGTTTTTGCTCCAAAACAGGACCGTCCCCACTAAATGGATTGTATTTCATATTTATTTTGCTACAGTTCCATTTTTGTAATAATTAAATGCTAACTATTGCTATTTTCATTTATATTGGGGGTGATGCAGTGTACGGATATGACATATTTCATGATAAACTAATGGAGGGACTTATTTTAAGTGTCAGAAGCTCGAATCCTCCGCATGCGTATATATTCGAAGGTGAATCAGGCCTTAATATACTTGAAGCGGCAAGGCTGTTTGCGGCAGCACTTGCGTGCACAAAAGATAATCAACCGTGTGGAATGTGCAATTCCTGTGTTGGTGCCAAAAGCTATAATAATCCTGATATTGTCATAGTAAAGCCTGACGGAGACAGAAAAACAATAGGTGCGGAAAGAATCAGAGAGCTTATTGTAGATGCTTATACAAAACCTTTTCTTGCACGTAAGAAGGTATATATTTTTCCTGATGCGCAGATTATGACAGAGCAAGCACAGAATGCATTTTTAAAGTTGCTTGAAGAGCCGCCTGAATATGCTGTATTCGTAATTGTAGCATCAAATTCAGAACTTTTGCTTCAGACGGTGCGCTCAAGGTGCGTGACTGTACGTTTTTCTCCGGTTGACGATACCAAAGTAGGGGAATATATTGATAAAATCAGTCCCGGCAATCCAAAGCGTGATTTTATTGTTAAGTACTGTCGTGGTATACCAAAAAGTGCTGATTCTATTATAAACGACGAAAGTTTTGATGAGCTACGTAAAGCTGTGCTTGAAAAGTTAAAACTACTGTTTTCCGACAGAGATATTGATTCGTATTATCTGTGCGATTTTTTTGAAGAAAATAAAGACAATTCTCAATTGATATTGTCTCTTTTAAGAGAATATATACGTGATATTGTTATGCTTCAGGCAGATAGTGCAGCGCTTATTACCAATAATGACTGTCGGAGCGAACTTTCAGAATATTCTGCATTTCTTGATGAAGCTTACGTTATTAATGCTGCCGAAGCTGTTATTAAAGCTGAAGAGATGCAAAGAAGATATGTAAGCTTACATTCTCTGGTGCTTTGGATGGCTCTTGAAGTCAAGGCAAAGAACCAATGAAAATTATGAAATAAACATTTAATCTAAATACTATTTACATTATTTGTATGATGTGGTATAATAAACAAACAGTTTTAAAATATTTAAAGAAATAGAAATAGTTGGTAGTGTAAAGTTAAAATGAAAGAATGGCATAACAATTTCACAAAATATCGCAGATTTTCGCCCGAAAGCTTGTAAATGCTCGTCTGCGATTAGTCAAGGGTAAAAATGAACGTGCTGACGCACGCCCTATGACAAATCA
>JAZRMB010000063.1:0-4964 GCA_045647245.1 Clostridia bacterium | reverse complement strand
TTAATTCATCAGACATATTATTTTCAATAATTTCCTGTGCTTTTTGTGACGCTTTAAAATATTTCTCATTTTGTGTAACTCTATAAAGCATAGCCATTGCAAAAATCATCATAGAATTCCACGATAATAAAATCTTATCATCTAGGTGAAGTTTAAAACGTTTTTTTCGATAGCTATACAGTTTTTTTATTTCATCTTGAAACTCACTTTCTAAATCATTGCTTTTAAGCATATTAGGAATATTCATACCTTCAAAATTTCCCGCTTCTGTGATATCAAAAACTTTAGCAAATTCCTTTCCTTTTTCTTCTCCTAAAACATTAATTATTTCTTTTATAGAAAAAGTATAGTATTTTCCCTCAATACCTTCGCTATCAGCATCCTGCGCACTATAAAAACCACCGGATTCAGAAGTCATTTCTTTTAAAATATATTCGGCAGTTTTTTCAGCAGTATCAAGATAAATATTGTTACTAGTAATACTGTAAGCAGATGCATATGCTATTATCAGCATAGCATTGTCGTACAGCATTTTCTCAAAATGAGGTACAAGATAATACTTATCGGTTGAATATCTTGAAAATCCATAACCGATATGATCAAAAATTCCGCCTTTTCTCATTTGTATTAGTGTTTTTTCTGCCATTTTCAAAGTATTTGAATTATTATTCTTTTTTGCGTACAACATCAAAAATAATAGGTTATGTGGTGTAGGGAATTTTGGTGCATTACCAAACCCACCATAGATGCAATCAAAGTTTTTTTCAAAAATTTGTACTGCACGTTGTATCAAGCCACTATCAATTTGCCTGTCTTCGAAGATGTCTTCATTCTTTAGATACTTAATAATTTCTTCTGCAGACTCTAACAGCTCTGTTTTATTTGAACTCCACTGATTTGCAATTGTATTTAAAAGCTGTGTGAAACTTGGCATACCATATCTTGAACGAGAAGGAAAATACGTGCCAGCAAAAAACGGCTTTTTATCCCATGTCATAAATATGCTCATCGGCCAACCGCCACTACCTGTAAATGCCTGACACACCGACATATATACACTGTCAATATCAGGTCTCTCCTCACGGTCAACCTTTATCGAAATAAAATATTTATTCAAAATTTCAGCAGTTTTTTCATCCTCAAAGCTTTCGTGTGACATCACATGGCACCAATGGCACGTACTGTAACCGATACTTAAAAAAATCGGTTTATTTTCTGTCTTTGCCTTCAAAAACGCCTCTTCACACCATGGGTACCACCTAACAGGATTTTCAGCATGCTGCAAAAGATACGGACTTGTTTCATTTTTTAACTGATTCTTCATTATTTCCTCCGTATATAGTATTTTCTGTCTGTATTATAACCATCTTATAATATATTTATTTGAAAACAAAATTCGTTTTTTTGTCATAAATAATATTGAAAAAAACACATAGATGGTATATAATAATCATTATACCAATACGAAAGGACTAAATAATATGGCAATGGACAGCGTTGCCGTTTGCGCGCTTATCAAAGAATTATCCGAGCGTGCAGTCGGCGGACGAATAGAAAAGATACATCAGCCGGAAAAGGATGAGCTTATTCTTTCAATAAGAACATTTACAGACTCCTTCAAGCTTACAATAAGTGCAAGCCCATCAAATGCAAGAGTTCACATAGGCAGTATTCCGAAAGAGAATCCAAAAACTGCACCTATGTTTTGTATGCTTTTAAGAAAGCATCTGCAAAGCGGCAAAATCCTCGGATTTTCTCAGCCGGACTATGAGCGTATAATAAAAATGACGGTACAGACAAGAAACGAGCTTGGCGACCTTGTTGAAAGGTTTTTAATATGCGAGCTTACGGGAAGAAACTCAAACATAATTCTGACCGATGAAAACGATAGAATAATAGACTCTGCACGTCACGTTGATTTTACGCAAAGCAGCGTCAGAAACATTATGCCGGGTCTTACCTACAAGCCTCTTCCTCCGCAGGAGAAGGCTCCGATTCTTGACCCCGATTCCGAGTTTAACATAGACTATTCCGAGGGTGGTGCTCTTATTTCCAAGGCAATAATGAATGCAGTTTCGGGAATAGGCGCAATAACAGCAAGGGAAATTGTGCACAGTGTAACAGGCAGAATTGACACAAAATGCATTGATGCCGATAATGCAATAAAGGACAAAATCAAATCTGCACTTATAAGCTACCGAAACAACGTCCTTGACAACACTTTTACCCCCTCTTTAATAACCGAGACGGGATCTGACAGACTTATTGATTTTTCAGCGACAAAAATCTTGCAATACGAAAACGCGGCAAGCGTCAAGGTTTCCGATTCAATGAGTGAAATTATAATGAGCTTCTACTCTGAGCGAGATTCAAAGGAGAGAATGAAACAGCGTTCATTTGACTTGATAAGGCTGTTAAATTCAAATTTGGAGCGACTTGCACGAAAGCTTGTTATACAACAGAACACTTTAAGAGATGCCGAAAACAAAGAGGAATACAAAAAGCTCGGCGATTTGATAACCTCTTCAATCTATATGCTAAAGCCCGGTATGAAGAGTGCAACTCTTCCCGACTATTTTACGGAAGGTACGCCCGAGGTAACGGTAAAGCTTTCCGAGGAGCTTACACCGAGCGAGAACGCACAGCGTTATTACAAGAAATACAACAAGGCAAAAACCGCAGAAATTGAAGTAAAAAAACAGCTTCAGGCAACAATGGAGGAAATTGAATATCTTGAAAGTATCCTTGCTCACGCTGAAAACTTAAGTGAGCTTCAGGATATAACAGCAATCCGACAAGAGCTTACATTATCGGGATATATCAAACCGCAAAGGGGTGCAAAAAACGCCAAAAAAGCTGATAACGCACAAAAACCACATCATTTCGTATCGTCGGATGGTTTTGATATTTATGTTGGAAAGAACAACATACAAAACGACTACCTGACCCTAAAGCTTGCCAACTCCTCCGACATATGGTTCCACACAAAAAAAATTCACGGCTCACACACCGTGATAAAGCTCGGAATAGACAAGGATGTTCCGAAAAGAACAATGCTGGAAGCGGCACAGCTTGCGGCGTACTATTCAAAAGCACGCACTTCAAGCCAGGTGCCCGTTGACTATACCGAGATTAAAAACGTTAAAAAGCCAAACGGTGCAAAGCCCGGCATGGTAATATACGACAGCTACAACACCGTCTATACCACGCCAAAATCACCCGAAGAACTCGGGCTGGTATGAGAAAAAAACGCATATCAAAAGGGAGCGATTTTCAAAATATCGCTCCCTTAAATTTTTACTTTCTTGCAGACAATGCCGCACCGATGATTCCTGCATCGTTAAAGAGTGTTGCAATGCCGATTTCTGCTTTCGGCAGATATTTATTATAGTCGTATTTAGCAAGGTATTCCTTAATGGGATTTATAAGATAATCGCCCTCCTTGCTGATACCTCCGCCGATTAAAAGCTTAACAGGCTGGAATATGTTTACCATATTTACGATACCATCCGCTACATATTCAATATATGTATCAACAACCTCTTGTGCCGCCTTATCTCCTGCCTTTGCCGCATCAAATGCAGTTCTGCCCGATACCTTACCTTCCTTCTCTGCGAGTTCCTTCATAAGGCTGTCGGGGTTCTTTTCAATAGCCGCTTTTGTCTGTCTGATTAAAGCAGTTACCGATGCATATGCCTCCCAGCAACCGTTTCTGCCGCAGCTGCAGCTTTCGCCGTTGTGTATTAAAGTTGTATGACCAAGCTCTGTTCCCGAGCCGTTAAAGCCTCTGAAAATTTTGCCGTCGATAACAACACCGCCGCCAACACCTGTTCCGAGTGTGATAAACACAAACACCTCTGCATCCTTACTGTTTACAACATACTCACCGAATGCCGCCGCATTTGCATCATTTTCAAGGTTCACAGGCAGGTCGATATACTGTCTGATAATATCGGCAACAGGTGTATTTCTCATCTTTATATTGTTTGAATATGCAACAGTTCCCGTTTCATTGACAACCGAGCCCGGGCATCCGATACCGATAGCTTTTACATCTTTTTCTTCAAGACCTGCATCCTTTATAACCTTTTTAGCAAGGAGAGCCATATCCTTTATAATTTCCTCTGCTTCTCTTTCAGCATTGGTAGGTACAGAATCCTTTACTAAAATCTTACCGTTTTCATCAACGACACCTGCCGCGATATTTGTGCCGCCCAAATCAATTCCTACATACATTTTTTATACTTCCTTTCATTGATGTTTCTATAATTCAATATTCAAATTCTATTTTAACCCTTTTTACACCTTTAGTCAAGTCATAATCATCAATTATTCCAAATTATTCCCCATCATCGTCAAAATCAATCAATCCGTCAGGAGTTTCCACAGGGTCGTGACGCTTTAAGAGAAATCTTCTCACGGCAAAGAGCACTGCAATTGCCGCAACCGTTATAAGATTTTCCATAGGTGATGCGTGTCCGACAATGAGTTGACGTGCAAGCGCAAATGCAAGCACCTCTATAACCGTTTCGGGAGTATGCTTACAAAGCATTTTTATAAGCTCCGAACCGATTGCAAGGATAATTGCATCATCAAGAACCTTTACAAGCGTATCAGCACCTTGCGAACTTAACGAAAGATTAAAGGTATCTATAACCATTCTGACGCCAAAAATCATAATCGCCAAACCGACAACAACGGATATGAACAGCTCAAACATATAGCTCAGTTCAAACATTCTGTCCTGCAATCTTTTTCTCATATGTATGCCCCCTTCTCTATGTTTATATTATATATGAACAAATATGTGCTGTCAAGAGAGATAAATTATAATTTATCGGTGCGTTGCACCGCCAAATTATAAAGTTTGGAGTTAGGAGTGTGGAGTTAGGAGTTATGGTAGAAAACCTTGCGGTTTTCAGATATTTAATATTGAGAAATGCGAAGCATTTCTTTATCAATCA
>JAZRMB010000062.1:0-23206 GCA_045647245.1 Clostridia bacterium | reverse complement strand
GCCCGAGTCCAAATCTTTGATTTGGTTAACGAGAGCTATGCAACAGCGTTCAAAATCTTTGATTTTGGTAACGCCACTGCTGTTTCACCCCGTTCCGGGGCAAAACGTCGCAGCCCAGTCCCCGAAATTATAATTTCTCGCTCCGCGATAAATTATAATTTTCATACACAAATGACGTTGGAATAAATTCTGCCCATACGGCTTTTATGCCGTTTTTTTATTTTGCGTTGTACTTATAGTACCAGTCATTTGCTTCCTTCGTTAATACTTCAAGACCCGCTGCATTTAATTCTGCAACATATGAATCCCATTCATCAAAGGACTTTTCGCCTGTTATGAAGAGGACATTTGCTTCCTTGATTTTTGCACTGATTGATGTCATATACTGTGCCGCTGAGGGGAGTGTTCCGAATACTGCACTCTGATAACCTTCAAAGCTTGCAAGCGCTTCTGCACTTTCATATTTATCAGCATTTGTTTCCGTTGCAAATTCAAAGTTATTGCCGTTGATATGTCCGATACCGTTAGTTGATAAACCGAGCTTCGAGGTTGCAAGGGAATCTGTTTTTGTATCAACAATGTTCACATATCTTCCGTCTCTTATTTCATAATGTTCATTTTCAATACCCTTTACAGACAAAGCATAGAATGACAAATCATCCATAAGACGGTTATTAATCTCTATAATCTTTTCCATCTTTGCAGCATCATCCTTAACAGGTCTGCCTATGCAAAGATACGAGCCTGAGAAGGTTCCCCATTTGGTAGTTCCGCTCTTGCCGTCCGGTCCTTTAAAGGGCGGAGCCGCCTTATATGTTGCATTTTCTCCCTGAATCTGCTTGAAGTTTGTGTAGTTAACCGATGCCGCAGTATACGGGCCGGCTTCACTTACATTATAGTACATACCCGGAACAGAGAAACCGATTTTTCCGTTCCAGAAAGAAACAGCGTTTGCCCAGGACTGACCTTTATTCTCGCCCGATATAAACTCAGGGTCTATAACTCCGTCCTTATACCACTTATTAAGAAGCATCAACGCTTCCTTCATTTCGGGGGTTACGCTTGTATACACAATCTGCCCGTCCTTTTCCATCCATATTTCGGGCTGTATTCCGAATGTACCGTAAACAGCCGACATACCGTTATTGGAAAGTCCGTATGTATCTCTTTGTCCGTTGCCGTCGGGGTCCTTTTCAGCGAATGCGTAAAATGCCGCTTCTGCTTCTTCTAAGGTTTCGGGGATTTTATCTATGCCCACCTTTCGGAGCCAGTCATCACGCCAGATTGGAACAAGCGGATATTTTCCCTGAATATTCAAAACAGGTATTCCGTAAATCTTTCCGTTTTCCTTTGCATATTCCCATATGTTCTCTCCGCCGTTCTTTTTCGTAACCTCATAAAGTGCCTTACCCGCTGACGTTAATACATCCTCGGGAATTTCGGCAATGATCCCCTGGTCACGATATGTGCCGAAGGTGTTTGCATCATTAATTCTCATAACATCCGGAATCTCACCCGATGCGATTCTTACATTCAGAAGCTCTGTCATCTTACTTCTGTCGATATAGATAAGATCAATATCAACTCCAAGCTCCTCTTCAATTTTTGCCATAACCGGCGAATCCTCATTTACCGGAGAATCGCACTGCGGAAGCCATGAAATTGTCATTTTTCCGTCAGTTTCCTGTTTCTTTTCTCCGCAGGATGAAAGCACACTCATCGCCGCAAGAATAAATGCCATTAATTTGATTTTGTTTTTCATTTTTTTCTACCTCCAATTTTAAATTCTTCAAATTTAAGTGCAAAGTGTAAAATACAAAGTGGTTCCCATCTATCATCAATTTTGCATTCTGCATTCTGCATTTTGCATTAATTTAGCGTCAGCTAAATTTAGCCTTTCAGCGAACCGACCATCACGCCCTTTACAAAATACTTTTGTACGAACGGGTAGACTACCAGAATCGGGATTGTCGATACCATAATTGTTGCCGCCTTTACTACCTCTGCCGAGGGCTTAGTGTCCTCTCCGTTCATTATGCTCAAATCTCCGAACTGGGGTGCGGAATCTATGATTATTTTACGAAGCACCGCCTGCAGTACGTATTTTTCGGGGTCTCTTATATATACAAGACAGTCAAACCATGCGTTCCAGTGTCCGACTAAGCCCCAAAGTGCTACCGTCATAAGAATCGGGAGCGATACGGGAAGTATGATTGAGAAAAGTATTCTTAAAGCACTTGCTCCGTCAAGCTTTGCCGACTCCTCCAAATCCTCGGGGATTGCCATAAAGTTATTTCTTAAGATAAGCATATTAAATGTAGGAATTGCGCCGGGCAGAACAAGTGCCCATATTGTATTGTCTATTCCGAGATTTCTGATATTGAGATATGACGGAATAAGACCACCCGCAAAAAACATTGTAAATACAATTATCATCGTGAAAAAGCTTCTTGCAGGCAAATACTTTTTAGAAAGCGGATACGCTGTTAAAATCATCAATACAAGCTGTATCGGCATACCGATTAATAGTCGTATAAGTGTATTTCCATATCCCTGCCATATATATTCATTTGCCATAACCTGACGGTAGGCATCCATTGTCGGCTCCTTCGGCCAGAAGGATATTTTAAGCATCGCCGCCTCTGCCGGGCTTGAAAAGGATACCCTTATAATATCCCAGAAGGGATATATCATAGCAAGGGAGAGGAGCGTTAATATAATAGTATTAAATACTGCGAAAATCTTTTCGCCTTTTGTTCTCAGCATTTTTCTATTCCTCCCTTACCATAAGCCGTAATCGCTGAACTTTCCCGAAAGGTAATTCGTTGTTATAATAAGTACAAACGCTATGACGTTCTTGAAAAGTCCGATAGCTGTTGAATAGCTGTACTGCATTCCTTCAAGACCTATTCTGTAAACGTATGTACTAAGCACATCTCCCACGCTGTACACAGCCGGTGTGTATAGGTTGAAAATCTGGTCGAAGTCGTCATTTACTATACCGCCCACTGCAAATATGAGCATAATTACAATTACATTGCTGATTGCCGGAAGCGTTATATGTATCGTCTGTTTAAATCGTCCCGCACCGTCGAGCATTGCCGCCTCATACAGTTCCGGGTCAACGGAGGAGAGTGCCGCAAGGTATATAATTGAGCTCCAGCCAACCTCTTTCCATAGCGAAAGAATTACAAGTATCGGACGAAACCAGTTTTTATCAGCCACGAAGTATATCGGCTTTATCCCAAGCTGTACCAAAAGTCCGTTAATCGGTCCCGTGGATGGCGATAAAAATGTTCCGATAACACCCGCAAGCACTACCCACGACAGAAAGTGCGGAAGGTAAGAAACAGTCTGCACCACCTTTTTAAATCTTATCGCACGCACCTCGTTTAAAAGAAGTGCAAGAATTATCGGTGCCGGAAAGTTTATTAAAAGCTTTAAGCCGCTTATGATAAGCGTGTTTTTAAATACTCTCCAGAACTCCGAGTTTGCAAGTGCCATTTCGTAGTATTTAAGTCCTGCCCAGGGGCTTGCGGCAATTCCGTCCATAATTCTGAAATCCTTAAAGCTGATTTGCAGTCCGTACATGGGTGCATAGCAAAACAGCGCATAATATACAAGCCCCGGAATAAGCATTATCAAAAGTGCTTTATTCACCTTTACCGAATGCATAAACCTTGCCGCTCTTCCCCTGACATCTGAATTTGCTTTAATAGCCTTTGCATTTTGTGTTTTATTCTTCAAAGCAATTTCATTCCTTTCCTTTATTTCCAGTTATTGAATATTACAATGTCGTATACCTTACCCTCACCGACCTTCATAAATACCTTTGAATACTGATTCGGTTCAAGGTTCTTTGGGATAATTTCATCAAGACTGCCTGCATATATATAGTCTTCATTGACGTCATATGCCGTCACCGCAGCACCCTGAAGTGAATACAGATACTTTTCACCGCCTGCCGAAACTTCTGCAAAAGAGCCGCTGGTGCGTTCAACCATACCGAAAATTCTTTCATTCGACCAGCCATGATCCGTAATCCATTCAGCTTCCTTATTGATTTCTCCGCTCTTTTCATAAGGCATCGCTCTTACAATCGTTTCAATCTCACCCTTATAATCAGTCTCGTAATAGATTATGTCGCCCTTTTTAAGCTCATCAAAAGCTATCGCTTCCTGTTTTTTCTCGGGGTATTTTATTCTGCCTGCATTGATTTTATTCTTTTCTTTACAAACAAGCTCAATCTCCTGACCGCCCGAAATCATAGTTATTATAGGAACAATATCCTCCTGCGAGTTAAGTCCGGTCTTTATCTTTGTTATTACTCCGACAGGCGTTTCATATGTGATATTCATATCGCCCTTGGCACCCTGCTCAACAGTCTGCACGATTACTTTAGGCGTCATCCTTTCACCTGCATTATAGCCTGCAACGGTATATTTATTCTTATGGGTAAAGTTCTCAACAGTTATTATTTTGCTTTCCTCGGGATTTCCCTTTACTATATAGAATACAGGTGCGTTTGTATCAACCGCAAAGCCCTCTTTCTCATACAGTCCGAAAATATTCGAATTACGCGAAAATGACCTTTCAGCCTCGGGATAATCGAGGGTTAAATATTCAGAATCCGCTTCGGGGAAGCTTACTTGCGTCAAATACCCCTCACTGTTCGTTTTATATACGACAAGTGTATTTGCTTCGACACCGTCAAGAGGAAGCTTATTATATACAACCTCCCAGTCAAGTTTACCTTCCGAGTTATATCTTATTCTGTCGGCACTTTCAAAAACCTTCAGTTCGCCCGATTCTGTAAGAATTCTGAACCTTAAATTGCCCTTTTCTTCATCCTTTCTTACGGTAAAGAGATATCCGTAACCGCCGCCTGTTAATGTTTCAAGCTCCAAATATGCTACTCTTCCCTCCGAGTCAAGGCGGAAGGTATATTCTTCACCCATAATAAGTGCATTTTTATCGAAAATAGGATTTATCTCATATCCCTCTCCATTTATACGGATTATATCATCGTCGCTGTATCCGTCCGAAGAACCCGATACCGTTTTGGAGGATGCTTCAATTTTCATAAATTCCTTATCACGGCTTTCGCTGATTAAAAGAATGTCCCATTCCTTAATTGCACTCAAAAGTACAACCTTGCCATCCTTTTTAATTTCAACTCTTTTTGAAACATCATTTTTACAATTGATGCTTCCGCCGCCCAGCTTATTGAGAATTGTCTCATTACTCACATTTGCAATTGCCGCAACAACAGTCTGCCATTCTTCTATAAACACAAGGTCGATTTTTCCGTCGTTGTCATCGTCTATAAGCTCTACCTTACCGTCATGAGGTGCAAGGTCTGCCTTTGTTATTGATGCTTCGGGGATTTTTCCGTTTATGAAGATATATGCGTTTTCAATATCCTCTTTTACTATTCTTTCTCTTTCATCAAGGTAAACAAAGCTTTTTGTGCTAAAGGCTTGGTTATCCTTTAAAATATCTCTGCTCTTTACCTCATACGTCTTACTGTCATCATTTGAAAGTTTTAAATACAAAAGCTCTCTTTTATAGCCGTCGTCATTATCCTTGTAGTAATATTCTACTTCTCTTCCGAGGAAATCGGCATATGAACTGTTGGATATGATAAACTTCTCATCCTCTATCATAAGCTCGTTTTCCGCTACTGCCGCATCGCCCCACAGGCTTGCTATATGATTAGATTCAATCACACCCTCCTCGGGCACGATATCAAGAGTTACCTCCATAAAGCTTCTGTCGCTTACCTTATACGCCGCAGAATCGGTTTTGAGATAATCAATCTCAAGAGGCTCGGTGTGGAGCATATTGAAAAGCATTTTTGATGCCTTGCCTCTTGTAAATTCTCCGCTAAAGTCAACGCCATCGGTTATATCAAGCTCACGGGCAACCGCCATATAGCCTACGGGATAGCCACCCTGCATTTTTGCCTTGTAGCTGTAGCCAAGCAGCTGTACCATAACCTTTGCCACCTCATCGGCACCTACCGCCTTATCGGGAAGAAACATTCCGTCGTGACCTACCATAATATCCATATTGGTTGCAATACTGATAAAGTTCTCTGCCCAGTAGCCCACAGGCACGTCAAGATATGACACCTTCTCCGAAACATTATTTTCCTCTAAACCGAGTGCGTACACAGAAAGCATAGCAAGCTCTGCTCTTGTCATAGCACCATCTTTATCAAAGGCACCATCCTTATAGCCCTTTATTATACCGATTGCTTCAAGAAATTCTATCTCTTCATTATATAAATCAGACGTCTGCACCTCTTCACCCTCGGCATAAACAAAAGCCGAAAGGGATGTCAGCGAACATATTAATGAGAGAATTAATGCCGTTATTCTCTTTATCATCTTTTTAATCCTTCCTTTCTGCAATGCTTTAATTTATAATCATTAACTGATGTATCATTCTTGCCGCCTGAGCACGGGTTGTGACAGCCTTAGGATTAAACATACCGTTTTCATCTCCGTTTATTACAGTGCCGCTTACCGCTCTTACCGCTTCTTTTGCATATTCTGCAATTTGGTCGTTGTCGGCAAATTCCATTTCTCCTCCAAGGCTTTTTCCGCAGACTGTTGCCGCTCTGTATATCATTGCCGCCGCCTGCTCACGTGTTATACTGTCTCCCACACCAAAGGTTTCTTCATCCTTACCGCTGACAATTCCTGCTTCAAATGCACTCGAAACATATTTATAGTACCATTTATCGGAAGCAACATCGGAAAAACTGCAGCTGCTCTCTTCTGAATACAAGCCCAGGGCCGAAACAAGCATCTTTGCAAATTCCTCTCTCGTTACCGCCTTTGCAGGCTTGAAGCCTCCGTCCGGATAACCGCTTATAATCCCCTTTGATGAAAGATAATTTACAGACTCCTCCGCCCATTTTGCCGATTCCATATCGTTGAAGCTTACTATTGCAGACTCTTGGGGGGCTTTTTCCGTTGTAAGGGGCAGTGCCGCGCTTCCCGAGAAGCTTGAACCGCCTCCGCCTCCGCCACCACCGCCGGAGCCCGACGAACCGCCGCTTTCCTTCTTTGAATACTCTTCATAAAGGTCGTTAAATTCTTCCTCTATAGACTTAAGTGTATTAAAGGTTTCACCAGCCATATCATTCAAAAGGTTTGCTCTTTTTGACTCGGTAAGGTCGGAAAGCTTGTTTATGTCAATTCCGATTTCATCGTCATATTCCGTAAGAACTTCGTCAATAGCTTGCCGGTCTGCCGCATTTATGCTTGCAACAATTACCGCTTCTTCAAAAACACCTTTTACCTCAGCGAATTTATCAACCCCACGAAGCTTTGCAAATACAAACTCTATCGGCTCCCTGTCACCTTCATTATACAGCTTCATAAGATGGTCATAGCCGTAGGCTCTTGTAATATCCAAAGAAAGCTTTTGGGCATTTTCTCTTATCTTTTCATCCACCGCCGGAACGGTGCCTGTTTTGAAAATATTTAAAAATTCCTGCTCTTCTCTATCCGCATCCTCCTTGGCTTTTTGCCCGGAGACAGCTTCAATAAACGTATCGGATATGTCCTTTACCGTTGTAAATGTACCGTCTGCAACGGCTTTATGTACTACACTCTTGTCAATTAGACTTTCATAATCAGAAAGATCGATACCAAGGTATTCCTGCAATGCCTTTCCCTCAATTAAAAGCTCCTTTGATATAAGCTTTACAATATCAGCCTCCGATGCATCGCTTACAGTTTTAACGACAGTTTCTTCAAGCGTAGCACTCAGATAGAAAAAGGTTGTACTTCCCGATGCCGCACCCGACACCATTACGCTCTGATTGTCAAAGCTCCATTCATCAAGCGGATAGCATATTACGGAAAATTTTCCGTCCGCATCGGTTTTCCCGCTCATAATAAAATTTACTTTTTCACCAAAATTATCCGAGGTTATGTCACCCTCATCAGCTCCCGGCTTTAGTATCATAACGGTATAATCGCCGTTTCCCATGGGCATCGTGCCCGACACCTGAACCGAGCCCGCTTTGGTATCAGGTATGGCATTTATACTTATAGTCTCCGCATATGCATTATATGCTCCGCACAGCATAAGTCCCGATAGTGTTAAGAGAACAACTTTTTTTTTACTTTTCATTATGTTAATCATTCCTTTCAGTTGATATTCTTCTTTTCAAAATACTCACGCCACTTTTCATAAAGCCGTGCCGCTTTGTCTACGTTTTCGGCATCCGTCCTTACCACAAAGCCTCTTCCGCCTTTTCTTTTAACTTTTGAAAATATATCACGGCTTAAAAATTTATCAATGTCAGACACCTCTTCAATCGGAAAATCTGCGAACATTGAAACCTTATCCTGAAGCCGTCCCGTTCCTTCTTCATTAAAGTATGTGTCTACTCCCTGCCAGTTGTCGACGCATCTTACGCTGTCGCATTCGGCAAGAGTCGGAAGCACGTGGCCGCTCGGTGCAGGCGTACAGCAATAGTGAAGCATTACTCCGCCAAGCTCTTTTTTGTATTTATCAAATACAGGGCAGATCATATTTTTTATAACATCGGGCGATACGTTTACAATAGAATCTCCCGTAAGCCTTGTGCCGTGAAACCAAAATCCCGTTGCCGCAGTTACCTGTCTGTCATACTGCTCGCCCATTAAATCTTTAAACTCTTTCATCGTTTTTATCGAAAGGTCGGCAACCTTTTCCATAAATTCCATACACAAATCCGGCTCACACAACAAATCCATATAGAATTCTCCGCCCCTCATAACCACGCCATAGTCAAGGGGAGACATAAAGCGTGTCATAGAAAGGTGTACATTATCGGGAATATTCCGTTTCAAATACATAAGATGCTCCTTTGCCTCTTGAAGCTGTCCGTCCGATATATCTGTATTTAAAAGCTCTTCTATACTTTCCGCAAACGGTTTTACTTCAATTATACCGCCCGGTGCCTTCGTGATATTTGCACCGAACATACCCGGAACAAGACTTTCAACAAAATTACTTTCTATTGTAATAACCCTGTCGGTGGGAAGACGCATATTCTCTTTATTGTTTTCAAGGAATACTTCTAAAAAATCCTGCGGATTTTTCATACCGTCCCAGGGTGATATATTTTTAATACCTCCGAAAATTCCGCACTCCTTCGGACGTATTCTTATAACAAGAGGAATGTAGTCACTTCTACCCTCTAATACATCATAATGAAGCTTTTCAAGCTCCTTCGGGTCACGTATTAAGCTTTCCATCATATCAACTCCCAACAAAACCATTTTTCCTATATCAAATATATCACACACACCTAATATTAACAACCGCCAATATAATACAATTCTTACAGATTAGTGTAAAATAAATTTTTATAGGTTTTTGTAATTTTTTATAGGTTTTTTATAAAAAAGCCTTATTTTAAGCCAAAAAACAGCCTTCGCAATTTTCTTGCGAAGGCTGTTTTTATTATAATATCTATTTTTTATTTATCTTTCTGTACTGACCGGGAGTTGTTGAATATTTACTTTTAAAAAGCTTACTGAAGTATGCCTCATTTGCGTATCCCGAAAGCTTTGATATTTCGGAAACGGAAAATTTGGTTGTAACAAGAAGATTTTGTGCATATTCGAGCTTTTTATCCTGAACAAATCCCGAAAAGCTTTCGCCCGTTTCTTCTTTGAAAATACGACTTAAATAGTTCGGGCTTATATTCATTGCCTCGGCAACGGAATTAAGCGATACATCATTACTTATATTTTCCGCAATATACGCCGAAACTCTGTCTATAAAGTGTCTTTGTCCGTTCGTTTCCCTCTCTTCACTGCTTTCCTTGAAATTTTCCAAAAGAACCGATATCCATATTGAATACTCGTCTATTGATTTGATTTTATCAAGATATGCAAACGTGTCATTTTCTCCAAAGAGCTTTTTATCATTTCCTACCCTGAATATAACAGATACTATTTCAAGAAGCATACCTTTTGCAGTGGTAATGGAGCACTCACCTGCTTTTATCGCGCTGAAAATCTTCTCCGCTTCATCAGAGAAGCCCTTTATATCACCGCTTCTTAACATTCCCTCCATATCCTTCTGCAGCTTTACCGAAATACTCCCAAAGCCCGTCTCCCATTTTTTGACGTCTTCCCCGGTAAATACTCTGTCATATCCGAATATGTAGCCATATTCAAGTGCTTTGCGGACATTATCATGCATACTGCCAATATATTTTGCCTTATCCACCACGCCGCTTATAGAACAATTAAATGAAATATCACATTCAATTTTCAGCCTTGTGAGAATATAGTTGCATATATCGTACACCTTTCCAGAATCCATATCGGTGTTTACAACCGCCGTAATCTGCGAAAGACCTTCATTTGCACAAACCACATTCGCATCCTTCAAGAAGCTGTTTTTTATAATTCTGATTGCTTTTTCATTAATGCTTTTTCGCTCATCGAGTCCGCAGTCATAGAATGAAAGCAGCGAAACCTCGAAAATTACAAGGTAAAATCTCGGATAGCAAAAGCTTGTATTTAAGATTTTAAGCCTTGACGCGATATCAGCTTCCCCGATGGTATTTTCGTGAACAATATCATAAACAAGCTTTTCCTCAAGGAAAGAGGTATTCTGCCTTATCGGATTTGTAACCCATGCCGACAGATATTTTGCACTTATGAATGTTATAAGAAGCATACCTGCCATTATAACAAGACAATATATCTGCAAGACACGTATTCTGCCGTTATACGCCTGCTCCGGGAAGAGCATAACGTACCACAAGCCGCTCTCGGACGATTGCAGCCATATAACGTCGTATTTTTCGGAGTCAATATTTCTCGTCGCTGTTCCTGATATACCGCCCGAAAAAATACTGTCATTCGCCTCAAGTCCGATATTGCCGCTTCTGAGCCTTGTCTTATCGCTATGTGCAAGCAATTCTCCGCCCGGTGCAAGCACTGCTATATCTCCGCTTTTCATAAATTTATCACTAACCGTCTTGACAACGTTCTCGGCATTTATGTTAATCACAACAAATCCGCTTCGTTTTTCATAATCCATCATAGGCATAATCTGCACAAACGTTATCATACCGCTGTCATTCTCCGACGGCGTAATCCAGAAGCTTCTTTGCTTTGTGTTTTTGATTTTCTCCTGTATTTTTGAAATATTGTTATATCCCGACATCATCGCATTTTTTATAAGCCCCTCCTGCGATGACACCGCCGCATCATTCTTCACGCTGTAAAGATATATCGAGTCCATATAGGTGTTTGAGCCTTTTATGTCGGATACGTATTTTGTAAGAGTGTAGTACGAGCCCATCGGGCAATCGGGTGTATCAAAAAAATCCTTAAGCTCCTTATTTTCCGATATATCAACAAAATTATCCTTTACCGTAGCATTGATACTGTCGGCAACATACATATCAACATACATCTGAAGCTGTGAGAGCATACCGATATTAACATTATATATCTCTTTTCTGACAACATCATTCGTTCCGACAAAAAGTGCCGCCGTCACCGCAATTACTATGGTAAGAGAAAACAGCACGATAATGGCAGTTATCCGTTTTAAATAACTGCCTTCACGTGATGTAATATTCTCTATTATTCTTTTTAGCTTCATGCTATTCATAATCATTATTAAAATACGCAGTACTGCTCCATATATCCTTCCATTGCTTTTACAAGGTCTGCATATTCCGGCTTTTCCTTTAAGTATTCATGGATATCTCTAACATCTATGATTGAATGTACATTAATTCCGTACTCCTCGCTGACCTCCATAATTGCGGTCTTGCCGGGGTTTTGTCCAACCTCGCAACGATTTACCGAAATAAACATATCCTTTACCTTAACATCTGCCGCACCTGTTAAAACAGGCATTGTCTCACGAACTGCAGTACCTGCTGTTATAACGTCCTCAATGATTATAACGCTGTCGCCATCCTGCGGCTTGTAGCCTACTAAGCTTCCGCCCTCACCGTGGTCTTTTTCCTCCTTACGGTTGAAGAAGTAGGGCTTATCTATACCAAATTCGTTGTAAAGTGCACCTGCAGCCGCACAAGCTAAAGGTATTCCCTTATATGCAGGGCCGAACATTGCATCAAAATTATCGCCGATTTTTTCCTTTACAAGGCTTGCATAGAACTTACCGAGTGTTGCTATCTGTGCACCTGTTTTATAGTTTCCGGTATTTACGAAATACGGGGTCTTTCTTCCGCTCTTTGTTGTAAAGTCACCGAATCTCAAAACGTCGGCACTCATCATAAATTCGATAAATTCTCTTTTCTTTGCGTCTAACATAATAAACATTCTCCTTAATCTTTAAAATATAAATTTCTGAGCTTTTTAAGCACATTTTTTTCCATTCTTGAAATATACATCTGGGAAACGCCCCAGTCGTCTGCAATTTTCTGCTGACTTTCTTCCTTGAAAAAGCGTCTTTGCAAAAATTCCGCTTCCTTCTCGGTGAGCATTGAAAAACAATAATCAATAAAATCAGAATTTTCCACCATCAAAAATCCGTTTTCATCATATCCGACAAGACCGCCCAAAACGAGCTTACCATCGGCATCCGCTTCATATTCAAGCGAGCTTACAAAGGCGTTGTCCCCCGCTTCATAGGCTTTTTTTAATGTTTCCTCGGGGATTTGAAGCACTCTTGCAACTCTCTCCTCCGAAACGTCACTGTCATACTGTCGCTTCACTCTCTCCGCCTTATAGAATATCTCATACAGCTTCCTGGGGATTCTTATAAAGCTTCCCTTATCCCTGAAGTATTTTCTGATTTCTCCCATTATGGTGGGCGTCGCATAGGTTGCAAACTTAACCCCTCTGTCGGGATTAAACCTTTCAACGGCGTATATAAGTCCCATACATGCTATCTGAAAAATATCTTCATATTCTATACCGCGATTTGCAAACCTTCTCGAAAGAATCTCCGGTATGTACATATAGGCATCTACAATTTCGTTACGCAGCTCTTTTGTTCGCTCTATGCGGTAGCGCACAAACAACTCCTGCTCACAAACAGGCATATTTTTCAAGTTTGCTGCCATTTACATCATCCCTTTTTTATACAGGTAACCGTCCCTTTTTTCTCTACATTTTATCTGAATATTTATCTTTTTGCAAGAAAGTCGGCTGCTTTTTTCGAATTTTCAAGCTGTATTTCCTGCTCGGCACCCTTTTTCGCATCTGCACGGTAGGTGCAAAGAACGAGATACATATCTGTCATATCAACATTCTTTTCTTTAAAATATCCGCTGTCCTTCAAATTTACTCCATATGCAACTCCGCCCGATTTTTTCAAAAGCTCATCCGGAACTTCCTCATCCGTCCACTTTTCTACCGGAATAAACAGACTCTCGGCTCCGTCCTGATTGAGATACTGATTCATCAAATCCTCCGACAAAACGAATAAAAACGTCTCGCCTGCTGTAAATTCAATCATCAGCTTTGTACTCATCGCCATCATATACTGTGGGTCCTGATTCATCGAATTATCGGAAAAATCAAGCATCTGCAAAAACACATTTCTTTCACCGTTGGCATCCGAGTCCTCTATCACCTCGCCAAGTGCCGACGAAAGCTCTGTCTTTGCCTCCTCCGACAGATACTTATCTCCCGCCACTGTAATGGTCATATCGTATTTCATCTGCGTTGCACACTGAACGGCTGTTACTAAAATAAGTATCGAAACAAATGCAACCGAAATTGTATGCCATTTATAATAATCCCAAAAATATTCCCACCATAGCTTTGTAAACCGTTTCGGTACGGTTCCGTATTTTTCCATTTTTATCTGCTCCTTTTGTTTTCCCCTTATGTTGCTACCATAATTTTATTATATCACAGCTTCATCCGATAATCAAGTATTTTAATAAATCGTTTACCTTTGCTTCATAATTTTGACATTTGTATAAAAAAAGAGCACTTGTCCGCGCAAGTTCATGCACATATAATGCCCTTTTTAAAGGTTATTTAATTTTGCTCATTCTTATAGATAACAATTGCAAGTGTTGTACCCATTCGACTGACTACGCATGCGTTTGAATAGTTTGTTTTATCCTCTGTGTAGATTACTATATCATCAGCTGTTCCCATTCTCACATATCTTCTTCCTTTTACCTCTTCAACATAGTATATAGGAATACTTGTAAATCCGCGGTACATTTCAAAGTCAAACAGTTACATGATGCATCGACTTCTATTCTCGCCGTTACAAGCAGTCCCTTATTATTGACTGCGTACCGCTTCCCGACGTTATATCGATAAAGAGTCCCTCACGATTGTGCGCCGTTTCAACCCGGGAAAGCGGAAATATTATAAGTCAGATTAAGAGCAACAGCGATATGTACCGATGTTAAAAAAACATTCATCCTTATAGTAATACATATATCTTACCTTCTTTACAATCAAATTTATCCGATAAGTGTATACTCGAGCATCTCCTGATGAATTTTGCTTCCAACATCCGCACCCGGCGGCAATAGGGCAAGGGCGATAAATATTTCGTTTTCGGTTTCAACATCCTTTAAATAAGCATATTCGCCTTCAATTTTTGTTAATATATAATCCTTCGGTTCCATAATATCACTGATCTCTCCTTCTCTTTATTACATCACACTTCTTTTCTGATATTATTTATTATTCGCTGAACTTATAACTGCCCTTCGAAAGCTTCTTTTCTCCCGTTTTGGGAAGAATCAATGTCGCAGTATTGGGCACATCAAATTCATATACGATTTTGCCGTCTTCTCTCTGCCACTTCGAACGAACAGTTCCGAATTTTGTGTCAATGCTTGCTTCTGCCCATTCGAGTCTGTCGGTAGTTAAGGGACATAAAATCACATTTTCAAATCCCGGCTTTTCCTCATCTATTCTGATACCTGCAACATTCTCATACATCCACGATGCAACCGCTCCGTAAGCATAGTGGTTAAATGAGTTCATATCTGTGCTCCACATTGTACCGTCCGCCTTCATACCGTCCCAATGCTCCCAGATAGTTGTTGCACCCATATTGACCGAGAAAAGCCATGACGGGTAGCCCTCTTCCAAAAGCAAGTCATATGCCTTTTTTGCATATCCGTTTGACGAAAGTGCCTCTAAAAGATAAGGTGTTCCGACAAAGCCTGTTGTCAGCTTATTGTCAAACTTTTCAATCAGCTCACAAAGCTTTTTCGCCACTGCCGCCTTATCGTCGCAAAGGTCAAAATACAATGCAAGTGCACATTCTGTTTGTGTATTATATTCATTAAACCTCTTTTTGAAGGCACCTGCTACATTTTCATAAAGCTCTTCATATTTTGAAGAATCCCTTCCGAGAACCTTTAACGCTTTAACAAGAAGTGATGTCGAATATGCAAAATACGCCGATGCGATAAAGTCCTGATCGGATGCTCCTCTGTAGCTTCCGTCCTCGGCATCCATAGCAAGCCAGTCTGCAAAGTGGCGGTCGCCAAGCCATAAAAATTCCTCACTGCCTCTTGAGCGGATATATTCAACCCAAGCTGTCATACTCTCTATCTGTTCTTCCAAAACTTCCTTATCGTTATATGTAAGATAAATCTGCCAGGGACATATAACCGCCGCATCACCCCACGCCGCACTCGATGTATGGTCTCCGAGCACATTGGGTATAACGTGCGGTACACCGCCCTCGGGAGTCTGGTTTATCGCAAGGTCACGAAGCCATTTTTTAAAGAAATCTTTCACGTCAAAATTATAGGATGCAGTCTTTACGAACACCTGTGCATCACCCGTCCAGCCAAGTCTTTCGTCTCTTTGCGGACAGTCTGTAGGAACATCGAGGAAATTGTCCTTCTGACCCCATATAACATTTGAAAAGAGCTTGTTTATCTTCTCGTTAGAGCAAGCAAAATATCCCGTTCTCTTCATATCGGAATGAACGACAACAGCCTCAACATTATCCTTTGAAAAGCCCTCGGGAGCCTTGTCTATTCTTATATATCGAAATCCCATAAATGTGTGGTGCGGCTTATAGCTTTGCACTCCGTCACGGCAGATGTATTCGATTAAAACCTTTGCACTTCTTAAGTTCGCAGTATAGAAATTACCTTCCGCATCAAGCACCTCTGCGTGAGAATAGCAAAGCTTTTCTCCCTTTTTCGCATCTACTGTAAATCTCACATAGCCGGTTAAATTCTGTCCGAAGTCTATAACCGTTTCGCCCTTTGGCGTTGTGATTTGTGCAACAGGCTTCAAAACCTCCTGCTCTTTTACGACAGGTCCGTCCTGCTCAACAAGCGGTGCCTTTGATGCATACAGATATTTCACGTTAAAAAGCTCACCGGTCGAAAATGCGGCGTCATAAACTTCACCGTCATATATCTCGCTAAAACGGATATTGCTCTCTTGTGCCTTCCAGCTTGTGTCTGTTCTGACACTCTCAAAGGTAGCATCTTCATATTCGATATCAAGCGAAGCAATTAAAGCCGTAACACCTCCCCATATATCTTTTTCGCTCCACGCAACGAGTCTGCCTCTGTACCAGCCTTTTCCGACAGTTACATAGATTTTGTTATTATCCCTTAGCATAGAGGTAACATCATATTCCTGATACCTGTGATGCTCCTCATATGCCGTCCAACCGGGTGCCATTATGAAATCACCCACACGCTCATCATTTATAAACGCCTCATACACGCCCATTGCAGTTATGCAGAGAGTTGCTTTTTTCACTTTTTTCTTACATTTAAATTCCTTTATGAACGCCGGACAAACCTCGCCGAAATCCTTTACGCTTCTTATCCAGCCTGCATTTTTTATAGTCTGCATTTCAAACACCCCTTCAAGTTAATGAATAATTGTGGTATGAAAACGCCCTGCGTTTTCATTTTTATTCTCTTTCATTATACCTCATAAAATCTTACTTTTCAATATTTTTTTCTGCTATAAATACCATTCTCTCTTCCGATGCCCATATAACGTCTGCGCCAAAGTTTTCGGCAATGAATCTTAGCGGTATGTATGTTCTGTCATTTTCTATAAAGGCAGGTGAATCAAGCTTTTCTTCCTTGTTGTTTACATATGCCTTGTCCGAGTCAATGTAAATCCTGATTACAATATCGTCTTTTCTTACCGTTACCTCTCTTTTTTCACCGTTCCATTCGAGCCTCGCTCCTATTCCTTCTCCCACAAACCTTGCAGGGAGCATTGTACGGCTGTTTCTTATTACGGGTGGTACGTCATTTTCTGCTTTTACACCTCTTACAAGTGCCACATTTTCGCCTATCGTCAGCACCAAACCGTTCTCTTCAGCTCTCTTTCTTATTTGAACTTCAGGGTTTGGTGTGCTATCTTCCAGCTTTTCGTCCGAATTTTCATTTTCTCCGATTCCCTCTAATTCATCAGGCTGTTTTTCTTTATCCAAAATTTCATTTTCTCCCGATATGTCCTCTTTTTCTTCTTTTTCTTCTTTTCCTGTTTCCTCATCCTCTTGCTTTTTCTCATCTTCTTCAATCATACCAAAGAATCCGTCGGGAATTTTACCTGTCTGAATTACATTCTCCGCATCAACTTCTACACTCTTTACAACTCTTCCCGTAGTTGTTACAACCTGTGTAATCACTACTCTATTTACTTTTCCATTCTCATTTGGAAATACTTCAATTTCATAAGTTGTAGTAGGATGTATATTTTCTTTGATATATGTTGTTTCTCCGCCCGTAAAAATCTGTTTGTCATAATAAAAGCTCACCTTATTGTTAACAGGCTTTTCCTCGGTAAAATGTAACGGTTTAACTTTATTTCCGGAATTATAATAAACCGAATATACAGCATATTTTTTCTCATTTTCTTTGGTGTATGAGCATATGCCCCATTCTGTCACATCAGAAATTTCACAGCTGTATAGAATTTCAAATTCATCAATATATGTTCTTTCCGCTTCGTTTTTTTGCTTCTCTTCTTCCCGTATCGCATCCTGTTGCGGTTTTGCTTTTGAATATAGTTCGCCAAGTATATCCATAAGCTGTTCATATCCGTTTTCATTGTAGGTAAAAAAGCCGCAGTATGAAATTAAATTGTCAACATCTATTACCTCAACAAGAACTTGTTTGTTATCAAACGTCAGATACACATTCAAACCGTTTTCAAGATAAATTTCTATTTCTCCCTCTTCAGGTCTTCCTTCCCCAACAAGCGTTTCCTCGTCCACCTCACCGCTATACAACAAATTAGCATCATTAAAAAATCCAAACAACGCCGCTGCATCCGATGGTGTGATAAATTCTTCCTGCACACTCACTCGTTCGCCGTTTAGTGTAAACCTCAAATCAGCCACTGTCACATTATCGCAGTTCTCTATAATCTCCATTGATGTAATCTGTTGTGTTTCTACACCATCTGCGTATACAAATCCCGATACTGTGCATAGTATGGCAATAATCAAAATAATAAATGTCTTTTTCACAAAAATCCCTCCGATGCCTTTAATTATCTTCATTAATTTCGTCCGCAAATCCCTCAATTAAATTTGTCACAACTTTATTAAGCTCCGTTGCATTTTTTGAAGTTATAACAGGCACCCCTGTCTCTTCTTCAATTTCTTTACGGGCATTTCCTGCAACTGTGCCGCCTCTTTTTGCAATTTGTATATTTTCAGCAAACGAGGCAGGCTGTTCTCTTTTTGAAATTTCTGTTGTTGTAGCTTCAGCAAGCATATTCAGCACAAGCTCAAGGTCAGACATATTATCCCTCAAATTTTCTTTAGTAAGACCTTTAAAGTTTTTATATTTTCTTGTTGTCATTCCCGACCATGCTTTGGATATCTCATCTGTAAGTATTGCATATTCACGGCCTTTTTCAACACCACGTTTATCCCTTTCTTCTGTTAGTGCATTACGCACACGAATTGATAAAAGTCTTTGATGAATCCATTCTTCGCTGTATCCTTTTTTCTGATAGGTTTCGAGTGCTCTGTCGATAGCGAGTTCAGGATCAATAGTTTCTTCAATCCTTTCTCTGCCAACTTGCGCCAACCACATTTTAAATGGTTCTGCCTTTGGAGAGGGAATAGATTGAATGATACGAAAAAGTTGCTCGGTGTCAGCTACATCTGTTTTATACTTTTTACCATCTTTAGGAGATTTTAATTTCAGTTGGTTACAATTTGTAACCAACTCATTACCTTCATCTTTCAGACGCTTTTTAAGTACCTTCCAATAGTTATTGGGATTGGGACTGTCTGTTAGTACACCGATTACATCCACAACAGAAAAATACCATTCTTCTCTTTCTTCATCCCATGCAGTTCTGATTTTTTTATCTTCAAATATTTGAATCTTATCGTTATTATCCACAACCGAACCTCCCATAACTTCTTTTCGTTTTTTACTTAAAAAATCTTATTTTTCCAACTCTTTTTCTGCTATAAATACCATTCTCTCTTCCGAATCCCAGATAACGTCCGCACCAAAGTTTTCGGCAATGAATCTTAGCGGTATATATGTTCTGTCATTTTCTATAAAAGCAGGTGAATCAAGCTTTTCTTCCTTGTTGTTTACATATGCCTTGTCCGAGTCTATATAAATCCTGATTACTATATCGTCTTTTCTTACCGTCACCTCTCTTTTTTCACCATTCCATTCAACCATCGCTCCTATTCCTTCTCCCACAAACCTTGCAGGGAGCATTGTACGGCTGTTTCTTATTACGGGTGGTACGTCATTTTCTGCTTTTACACCTCTTACAAGTGCCACATTTTCGCCTATCGTCAGCACCAAACCGCTCTCCTCAGCTCTTTTTCTTATTTGAACTTCGGCACTTGGCTGAATGTCTTGAGTATCTTCCTTTTCATTTACATTTTCGCTGTTTTGTGTATCTTTCTCATCAAGTTCATCCTCTTCAAACTCTTCATCTTCATACTCCGAACCGTCATCCTTATCCGTAACATCCTCTTTTACATTATCATCTTTATTTTCTTCTTTGGGTTCCTCTTTTTCTTCATTTTCATCCTTTTCTTTATTTACGCTGAAAAAGCCCTCGGGAATTGTACCCGTCTCTTGAAATTGGTCTGCAGTAAATATTTCGGGAGTCTCTTCTCCACGCATTGTAACCTCAACCGATTCGAGCTTCATATCCTCCGAAACCGAAATTTTCATAGAATATAATGGAACAGATATCTTAATCTGCTGGTTTATAAACACTTTTCCGTCACTATAGATATTCAGCACCCCGGTGCTATCAAACAGGATATGATTATCCGCCCCAACCTTTTCTGTTATATGACACATCTTCCGACCATTGCCGTTGTTAATCACACCATAAACCGCCGTTTTCTTTTCCCCTTTATAATTATATGTACAAATACCCCATTCAAAAGCTTCGCCATTCATAAGCTTTTGTCCGCTGTCGGCTGAATACAGAATATTAAAGTCCTCTAACTCAAGATAATTAAGCATTTGTGCTTCTTCCGTCCTTTTATATGCATCATCATATGCTTTTTCAAAAACAGAGCTCAGTTCTTCATAGATATCTTTTTTATATCTGAATATGCCTGCATAAATCTCAATTTTCTCACTATTATAAATATCCGGTGAATAATCTATAACAACACAGCTTTCATCAAAATAATATTCCCAAAAACCTCCCTTTTCATCATCAAATACGAGGACTCCCTCTTTATTTTCCCAAGCTGCTTCAAGTTCTTCATAGCTCTCAATCGGTTTTTCAATCTCCAGATTTTCATCCGACATAAGCTCTATGAGCCTTTCCATATCCGAAATATCAATAAATTCAGCTTTGAGCGTATTATAATTATTATGTTTTTCGTGGCGTAAATTTGTAGAATCGCCATTCTCGTCTATAACAGGTGCACCTATTTCGGTAATCCCGAAAATTACGTCGTCATTTAAGAGAGTGCCAGCCGACACACTAACAGACAGTACCACTAAAGCAGTAATTACCATTGATATTAATTTTCTCACAAAAATCCCTCCGATGTCTTTTTCTTCCATTATATCACCAACACTTCATCGTATCAATAACAGATGTGATACAGTTGTTTTTCATCAATGTTACACTAAAAAACAGGGCTGTAACAAAATAAATAAGCAATACAATCCATTTAATGGGGACGGTCCTGTTTTGGGTTAAAAAACTTTGTTTTTTAACCCAAAAGACTAAAAAGTCTGTCAGGAGCCGTCCCCAAATAGCTCATATTGCTTATTTATACCTTTTTGCTGCAACCCTGTTATCTTATTTAGCTGTTATGGTAAAGCTTATTTCTTCATCTTCTATGCCTTCGGGAAAGCTTGCAGAAATTCCTTCTTTTTCGAGCTCCGAAAGAAGCTTTTTAACCTCTTCGGCACTCATTGTATATACTCCGTTTTGCATAGGTACGAATTTTGATGCCGCGTCAATAGCTTTTTCGATATTTTCAATATCAACCTTTAATTCAAGCACCGTCATCCTTCTTACTGCATATGCCGAAGATGACGAGCCGCCGCCACCTCCACCCGATGCAGGAGCCTTTTCCTCCGCAGAGGTTTCGATTTGCAAAATCTCTGTCGGCTCGGGCTTTTCTTCATCTGCCGCATCGGTCAGCATTGCTTGCGTTGTATCCGATTTTTCAGAAACTGCAGGCTCAAAGCTTTGTGTGGTTAATTCCTCCTCCTGCACTTCTTTTGCCGTTGCAGAAGCTTCTGCCACCGTTTCTTCGGTTTGTTGCGGCTTTATTATATCATTCTCGACCACGGGTGCAGGTGACGGCATCGCAACATTTTCAGCTACCGCTTTTTTCTCCTCGGGTGCTTTCTTGTTTTGTGTCCCCTTGCCCGTTTCGGTTATTTTCTTTTGTATATTACTCTCCTCTGTTGAGGCTTTTGCTTTATCTGTAGTGGGCTCTGTCGTATTAATAGGTGTTACAATTTCATCTTCTGCTTTTTCGGTGATTACCCCTGTAATCACAGCCCCTGCCGAATCCTCGGCTGTAAGCTCATCCGCATTTTTTGTAAGCCTTGTATCAATTCCGTTCTTGGCAACAACCGTAACCAGCACAACACAAGCGGCAATCGCACCGATACGCCTTGTGTAAGTATAAATGCTTTTCCTCTTGGGTAATTGTTCAATTTTTTCGTGAAGCTTCACGCTAAAATCAGACGGCACTTCCAGCTTGTAATCAAGGCCGGCTAACATATCGTGCATTTTTTCTGCAACTTCCAATGACCTTCTGCACTCTTGGCAGGATGAAATATGTTTTAAAAACTGTTTATTCTCTTCATCGGAGAGTGCACCGTCTAAGTACTCTTCTATCAATGAATCAAATTTTTCACAGCTGTTCATCTTTTTTCTCCTCCTTTCCCTTTTAATATAATACGAAAGCTTCCACCTTCAATTTGTTAGACGAATTCTATTTAAAAAAGTTCCGGATTTTTCTCTAAAATTTTTCTAAGTGCATCCCTTGCCCTGTAGATTCTTGATTTAACAGTACCGACAGGGCATTTCATAACCTCGGCAATCTCTTCATAAGACAGCCCTTCCAAATCGTAAAGCGTTATGACCATTTTATGAGTTTCGTCTAAAGTTGCAATACTTCTGTGCAAAAACTCATCTCTCTCGTTTGTCTCTGCCACCTCAACAGGGGTGGGAGAAGTGTCGGCAGGCTCGTTTTTCAGCCCCTCTTCATTCTCAAAGTCAAGACTTATAACATTGGTATTTTTCTTTTTTCTTAAAATGTCACAGCATACATTCCTTGTAATTCGGTAAATCCACGTCGAAACACTGCTGTCACCACGGAAGGAATGAATGTTTTTATATATCTTTATAAAAACCTCCTGAGCGGCATCCTGTGCTTCCTCGACATCATACAAAAGTGAATATGCCGTGTTTATAATCTTTTTTGCATAGATATTAACAAGAGCATCAAATGCATCAGAGTCACCCTTTTTTATTCTCTCAATCAATTCTGAATCAGACAAAATACCGCCTCCCTTCCTTTGAATGTTGCAATTATATTTTACATAAAAAAGGCTGTAATGTCAATTATAATTTTGCGGTGCATTGCACCGCCAAATTATAAAGTGTGGAGTTAGGAGTGTGGAGTTAGGAGTTATGGTAGAAAACCTTGCGGTTTTCAGATATTTAATATTGAGAAATGCGAAGCATTTCTTTATCAATCATTTCAAAAGCGTAAGCTTTTGTACATTAACTCCTAACTCCTAATT
>JAZRMB010000061.1:0-9627 GCA_045647245.1 Clostridia bacterium | reverse complement strand
CATTATCTTTGTAACGCTTGCAATCGGGAGTCTTGCATCCTTTTCCTTTTCAAGAAGCACTTCTCCCGTTTGTGCCTCCATCAATATCGCAGATTTTGCGGTCGTCTCCACGCCGGCATATACCGGTACATATATAAATGTTATTGTAAATATAAGCAATAATGATATTAATTTTTTCATACTAAAATACGCCCTTTTAAAGTTTTATATTCTCTTTTATTCTTCTCATTTTTTTTGATTTTATCAAATTATTTTTTTGCTTGAAAATCTTCTTTTTATATATTATAATAGTATCAGAATATTTTACGGAAGGTTTTAATATATATGTTTTTTATGATGTTATCCGACAGCAGTGATGTACATAAAGCTGAAGAACTGTATAGCACTTACAAAAATGTTATGTACCACACTGCATATGCCATTCTCGAAGACAAAACCCTATCTGAGGATGTCGTTCATGAGACT
Source organism: Clostridia bacterium (assembly GCA_045647245.1). Lineage (GTDB taxonomy): Bacteria > Bacillota > Clostridia > UBA1381 > UBA1381 > HGM11525. The sequence continues at coordinate 9,162 of JAZRMB010000061.1, read as the reverse complement.
ATGGTAAGAATTATTAAACATTTTGAAAAAATCAAGGAAATCAATTCCCCTATGACATATAGGTTTCTTGTTATTATCAGCAGAAATATAGCCTTAAATATTTACAATAAGCGTAAAAAAGAGGTTTATACTGATGATATAGAGGAATTTGAAACCGGCACAGATTTTATGCTGCCGGAAAAACTGGTTATCGACAGAGAATCATATAATGAAATTTCCGGGCTGATACAGTCTCTTCCCGAAAATCTTTCTGTTGTGATATTTCTCAAATACACTCACGATTGTACAAACAAAGAAATTTCCGAACTTCTGAATCTGTCAGAAGACAATGTAAGACAAAGACTGCACAGGGCAAAGCTTATTTTAAAAAAGATATATGGAGGTGTTAAGAATGCGCAATAATAATGATATTTTATCCGATGAAATATTTAATGAAGAATTTGATGAAGTCTTTGATGTTCTTTTAAAGAAGGGCGCAAAGCTTGCAGAAAAGAACATTGTTGATTCTCTCAAAATTCCCGACACTCCTGTTGAATTTTCAAAGGAACACACGAATAAAATTAATAAAATTTTAAAACGTGAAAGAAATAAGGAACGCATTCAAGTGATGTCACGCATTTCAAAATACGCCGCCTGTTTTCTGCTTGCCGTAGTCCTCGCCGGCGGTGTGAGCATTCTTTCGGTAGATGCGTGGCGCACTCAGTTTCTGAATTTCATCTTCAACCCTGATGAAAGAGGGACGGCGTTCTTCGTAAACGAAAACGGCGGAACAACCTATGAGGGAAAACATATGCGTCTTGATTATGTAACGTATGGATTTGAGGTTGTAAAAGAGGAATTCGGAAAACATACGTCGGACGAGTCTGTTCGTTTTGAATATGCTGATAAATTTGTTAATATAAGTATTGATTCTATTGATACAATTGTATCAATAGATACTGAGGACGGCACTATAGAACCAATAAACATAAATGGCATTGACGGCTATTATACATCAAACCCCAATATCAACTCTGTAGTATGGCATACAGAACAATACAAGATATGTGTATATGGAAATATCGAAAAAAATGAATTGGTAAAAATATCCGAAAATCTACAATTGTATTGATGCACATTTACCAAACTTTTGGGTTTTACAAAAAAATATTGAAAAATATGTCACATTTTCCTCTTTTGAAAGGTTTATATAGTAAAGACCTTTCAGAAGAGGTTTTTTAATACAATTTTTAAGGAGGTTTTCTTTATGAGGAAAACAAACAAAACAAAGCTCGTCGCCGTTGCAATGGCGACAATCAAAGGCGGTGAAAAATTCATTATTTCGCAATATATTGCTATTACATCCGCTAGTGCTGATTTATCACGAAGCGACAATACTTTGCCTTGTTATGGGTAAACTTAGAAAACATTATTACATATAGGTAACATATATTTCGAAATTTGCATTTCGATTTCCAAAAATTTACTGTTACTTTTCAATACATATTAAACAATTGAAATAATAATTATTTAGTGATATATTATAATTGCAACGTTGTATAAACACAGAAAGAAGGGATACTATGAAAAAAACAAAGTTATTATTCACACTGTTTATCATCTCTGCTGTTACAGCACTGTTTCCGGCAGTTGCATTTTGTGATTTAGTGGATGATATGTGTGCAGAATTCGGCTGGACGTACAGATGGACTATTGAAACAGTGCTTGATGATTCCTATAAAGGCTCTGTTCCGTATGAAGAAATCTCTGATGACGGTAGACTACAGATTACTTTTATACATTTTGAAACACCTGCCGAAATGCGTCGATTAGAAACAACCAAGCTTGTACATGAGTGCGTGGTGTTGTCGGGGAAAACAGAAGTCGCTTGCTCAGCAAGTGCATCGTCACAAAGCTACATTAATTATTCCACTGCGTATGTAAAAGATAATGATATGTGGAAGATAGTGACATATGATAATGAGCTTCACCCACTTAATTATGCTATGAATGATTATGACGAAAATCAATGGCACCACTCGGATTTGATGATGCAGTGGCTGCGCTACAGAACAGACACTACAAAAACTTGTGTTATCATAGGAGAACTGACCCCGATATATATGGACGATAAATTTCTTAGAAAAATCGAAGATACAAATATGACCTTTACTAACAGAAGAGGAGCATTTTTCAGTCATCGGGTACAGAAATTGCCGGTAAAATATGATACATTGCCTGTGAAATCAGTAATACGACCAGATAAAAAGTCACCGCCGGTGCCTGATGATATAAATATATATGAACAAAATTACGTAATGCCTATCGACTTTGCATACGATCGTGAAAAGGTATTTAGTGGTGAAACAAATGATAAGTTAATAAAACGTTCAAATAATGTTGGAAAGTACGACATTTTTATAAAAGAAGGTGGAACTAAGAACACATATATAGTTAGCAATCATGAGGGTGATGCCGTATTTGACGTTGAAATTCCTATAGATAAAATGGAAGAAAAAACAAGAAAAATTGCTCCGGATGGAAAGGTGCGTGTTACACTGTCTATGTATAAAAAAGCAGCCTTTAATGTTAAAGAGCCAATGAGTATACCGAATGTAAGCTACAGCTATCTTATAAAATTAGAGGGGAGCGAGGGAGAAGGGTATGCCGGAAGCAATATTCCGAAAGAAGAAGAGGGCGGATACATTTGGCGTAAAGCATTATTTCCAATGGACGATTATGACGGCAACGCCGGTTTATATATGCCCAAATACCATAACTACGAGTACAAAAATGTAAAAGGAGGCAGTGTACCACAATTTGGTTATCCTTATATATGTGTAAAATATGATGAAGAAACCGGTGCCTTAACAAATATGGGGTTATCGTATGTAACTGAAGTAAAAGATGAGAAGCATATATATGAGGACTATATGTGTGATATTAAAGATATCAAAATCAATGAATGTGTGGAACATGAACTTGTGAAAATACATTTGGGTAACTCAAGCTATCTTGCAACGCCTGTAGTGGAAAAAGCAAGAGCAGACAGAAACGCAGTAGAATACAATCCCGACATAATGTTCATCCCTGTCCCCACCGAACCACAGGGCGAAGCTGTTTTGCACCCCGAGCTGCCGCTTGCACCAAAGGATGGCGATATCCGAATCACGGTCGGCGGTAAGGAAATAGCCTTTGACGTTGCACCGCAAATTGAAGAGGACAGGGTACTTGTTCCGTTAAGAGCAGTATTTGAGCAATTGGGCGATTTTGTCGACTGGAACGATGAGACAAGAACGGCAAAAATTATAGGCGGAGATGTAACAATAGAATTTGTAATAGGCGATACAGCCGTGTCGGTAAACGGTGAAGAAAAGGAAATGGACATACCTGCAAAAATAATTAGCGGCAGAACCTTAGTTCCTATGCGTTTCTTATCCGAAGCTTTAGGCTACAGAGTAAACTGGAACGAAGAAGCGAGAATTGTCTCGGTGGATAAATTATAATTTAGCTGACGCTAAATTAGTTAGGAGTTAGGAGTGTGGAGTTAGGAGTTATGGTAGAAAACCTTGCGGTTTTCATTGATTTATATTTATAAAATAAATATTGACAGATGTAAAGTAGTTTGGTCTAATATTAATAGAAAAAGACAGGCAACCAATAGACGGTTGACCAAATATGATTAGAAAAAGAACTAACTACATTTTGGCGATGGTGGTTAGTTCTTTTTGTTTATAGATAAACAGATACCAATGATACCTACAATTAAAAGTTAATTGCAACGTTGCAAAAACACAGAAAGAAGGGATACTATGAAAAAAACAAAGTTATTATTCACACTATTTATCGTCTCAGCAATTACAGCACTGTTTCCGGCAGTGGCATTTTGCGATTTAGTGGATGATTTGTGTGAGGAATTTGGGTGGGACTATCGCTGGACGGTCAGAGTTACTCTGGATGAATCATATAATAATACATGGCTTGGAAAAATAGCAGATGACAGAAGCATCGAAATCAGCTATATTATGCTTAAGAATGCAATTGAGGCAGAAACATCTTATGGTATAACTGAAAATGTTTTCAGTCTGTTTGTAGTAAAAGGTCAGGACGAGGTTATAGTGGCATCATTAGATGGTGCAAGGAGTATTGAAATGGAAGCCGGGAAATACAAGCTTTACGATTGTAATGAGAGAAACAGTAGCTTGTACGAGCTTACACAATATGAAGATATGACGGGGAAATTCGGACTTGTTGGATGTTATGGATATGAGAATGACGGAAATCAAAGGTTTGCGTTAATATGCAGATATAAGGAAGATACGGCGTTGACGCCGCTTTTGTATGATGATTATACGCCGATATTGATTTCAAATGAAGTACTTCTGTCAGCAGAGGATACTACTGCAGCTGAACCGTCAAGGCGTATGTATATGCGGTATATTCAAAAGAAAGCACTTTCTGTTACAGACTATTTGTATGCAGAAGCAATAGTAAGAGAAAACAGAAAAGAGCATAAGGTGTTCATGCCGTTAAATCCTGTGAAAGAAGAATTGGATGATAAGAAAATTCTTGAAGAAAATGGTATAAATGCATATGATATTGACCATGAAAAGGAACTCGAGAAGGCAAGAGTATACACATATAGCCAAAGTGCAATGACCGTAGATGGCAATTTTGAGCTTGTACCTATGCGTGGGCGGGTAGGCTTTGTTTACAAGGCTCACATACCATGGGGGAAGCTTGAATATGACGTTCAGGTAAGGCGTAGCTTGCCTGAGGCTGATATTACAGATGATGGGAATTTACACGTTACAATTGAGCTGTTCAGGGTGTATCGTGCTGTAGTAGGAGAAGCACAAGAGTATGGAATCAGCAAAGGAAGCTTTGCATATGTGGTAAAGTATGAAGGAAACAGGGGTGTGCAATACGGATATGGAAGTTTTTTGTCGGGAAAGAACAGCGACGATGGATTAGAATATGATTTTATGCGTGCATATCCCAAAACGCTCAAAAGCTATGATGGGGAGCTTGCTGTGATTCAAAGAAGACCATATATGGGTAATTTATATGATTGTCCTATTTTGTATTTTACGTTCGATAAAAACAACGGAATGTTAATGGATGTCGGACTTTCCTTTAAACAGACCGGCGAAATATTCCTTACACCTATTGAGAATACCAGAATTGATGAATCATTTGAAACGGAAATTACTGCTGCAGCTCTTGAGAATCGCACACTTGCTGTATATACAGTAAAAACAGCACGTGCAGAACGTACTAAAAATAATCTGACGAATGTTGATATAGATGAATCAATTATGTTTATTCCTACGCCGGAAAAAACACCTGAGCTTCCGAGGGTGGAGTATAATCCTGATATAATGTTTATACCGGTTGCAGACGATACTGTTTTGCATCCCGAGCTTCCGCTTGCACCTAAAGAGGGAGATATCAGAATCACAGTTGGCGGAAAGGAAATAGCCTTTGACGTTGCACCGCAGATTGAAGATGACAGAGTGCTTGTGCCGCTGAGGGCAGTGTTTGAACAATTAGGCGATTTTGTTGACTGGAATGAAGATACCAAAACTGCAAAAATTATAGGTGGAGATATAACAATAGAATTCGTAATAGGCAACACAGCTGTACAGGTAAACGGTGAAGAAAAGCATATGGATGTACCTGCAAAAATACTTAGTGGCAGAACATTAGTGCCTATGCGTTTCTTATCAGAAGCCTTGGGCTATAACGTAATATGGAATGAAGAAGCGAGAATTGTATCGGTGGATAAATTATAATTTTGCTGTGCAAAATTATAATTTGTAGGGATGTTGGAGAGAAGGTACAACGTAGTACCTCATAACATTTAAAACTTTACATTTCTTTATAGCCTTCTCCTTGAGGAGAAGGTGTCAGCTTTGCTGACGGATGAGGTGTAGGAAATTCAGTTCCGTTATTAAAAATACAGTAATTATCTTATTTTCAACGCTGCTAAAGCAGCTACACCTCACCACCGCCAAAGGCGGAGCCTCTCCTCAAGGAGAAGCCTTTATAAGCAAAGTTTTAGATGTTACAGGGTACTACAATATCATTTTCGTACAGACCTACAAACTTTTTACTATTACAACGTTGTACTACATATCAGAAAGAAGGTATACTATGAAAAAAACAAAGTTATTATTTATGCTGTTTGTCGTCTTAGCAATTACAGCAGTGTTTCCAACTATGGCATTCTGTGATTTAGTAAGTGACATATGTTCAGAATTTGATTATGCATACAGATGGACAATAGACGTTGACCTTGATTCAAGCTGGGAGGGTACATATTTGTACCATTTATCAAATAATGGGCATGCAAAATTAACTTATATACTGTTCCCTGACAAATTTGGCGGTATCGGTTTAGAAGGAGCTTTTGTTATTGATGGTAACAAAGAATGTGCCTTTTACACAAGGGCAAATTCTGTACAATCTGATATTGCATATGTTAGAAATGATACTACTCTAAAATTTGATAAGGTATTTTCCGGTGACGAGCGACACCCTTTGCTCGAAGCAGGGAAATTCAGTGGTGGTATTGATATAGAGTTTTTTTATAATTACGGAGGCGACGAATACAGTCGTTTTGTCAAAATCAGCACAAAGGACGGTGACAGTCATCCCATTCTGATAAAACCCGAACTTCTTGTAAAAATTGAAGACACTGTTATTGAATATAAATATTTAAAAACAAATCCACCTTCAAAAGAGCGAGGTTCATTTGGTTCCGGTCCGTTTGTTTATCCAAAAGCAGTTATAAGAGAAGACAGGAAAAGCTCTTTGATACCACGTGAGCTTGAAATAAAGCTACTCAAAGACCTGAGAATCCCCGAGGTAGAATATGATGCAGAAGAAATAGACAAAGCAAAAGAGAGCGACAAGGTATCAGTAATCGGGGTGGATGGAACGGGAAAAGTCTTTAAAGATGGAAAGAAGTACAGGCTTGAGGTTCTTGAAGGTTGTGTAAATACGAGATACTACATTCACAGACCTATGGGGAACATAATTTACGATTTAATACTTCCTGAAAGTTTTTTACAAAATAAAAGAATCGCATCAATAACAGCTGATGGTAAAATTAATGTAAATATTGCTTTGTACAAAAAACATGATTTCAGAGTTGGAGAAACAGAAGAATATGGTCTCGAACGAGACAAAGAGGAAATAGCAGTAGTAACTATTAATGGTAATAAAGATACTCTATATTCTTATATGACGGTTGCGTGGTCTGCGATTCCGGAAAACCTTGATACAAGTGAAGGATTCCCGAAGATACTTCCCGAGGAAGTACCAATAGAAAATGCAATATACACGCTTGAAATGCTTTGGCTGCATAATTTTGACGGAAATATAATGTATATTCCTCATGCGGTAGACGATGAAGCGTATGACCTACCTCAGTTTTATGCCGGATTTTACAGCGATGACGGTACTATTACGCATTTCGGCTTGAGATTAAATGATGAGGTTGTCAGTGTACCTATTTCCGAGGTAGCAATTGATGAAGAAGCAGAAATTACAATAGCAAAGCAGAATTTCTGCGGATATGTACACTTAGCTGAACCTGTAGTAGAAAAAGCAAGAGCAGAAAGAGGAGCGAAGTCGGTTGAAGAAAACGAAAAAACTACGGATAATACATCTGAAAATACCGACAATTCTGAAAATGCAAGCAACAGTACAACAGTAAACGGCGTTGAATACAACCCCGACATAATGTTCATTCCCGTACCCACCGAACCGCAGGGTGAAGCAGTGTTGCATCCGGAGCTTCCGCTTGCACCGAAGGATGGTGATATCCGAATCACAGTCGGCGGTAAGGAAATAGCCTTTGATGTTGCACCGCAAATTGAAGAGGACAGAGTGCTTGTGCCATTGAGGGCAGTATTTGAACAATTGGGCGATTTTGTTGACTGGAACGATGAGACAAGAACGGCAAAGATTATAGGCGGTGACGTTACAATAGAGTTCGTGATAGGTGAAACAGCCGTATCGGTAAACGGCGAAGAAAAGCAAATGGACGTACCCGCAAAAATAATAAGCGGCAGAACCTTAGTCCCGATGCGTTTCTTATCAGAAGCCTTGGGCTATAACGTAATATGGAATGAAGAAGCGAGAATTGTATCGGTGGATAAATTATAATTTATCGCTTCGCTCTAAATTATAAAGTTAGGAGTTAGGAGTGTGGAGTTAGGAGTTAATTGAAAGAAAAATGCGGGAGCATTTTTCTGATATATTTAAAATAATGTCAACAAATTTGACCTTTATAAATATAAATCGTTGAAAACCGCAAGATTTTCTACAATAACTCCTAACTCCACACTCCTAACTCCACACTTTATAATTTGGCGGTGCAACGCACCGACAAATTATAATTTATTTCCCGCAATTTTTCTTAAAATCTCATTTATCATCTGCAGAAGCGACATTTTCTCAACCGCTTCAAGGCATACAGCATCTACGCTTCCTATACTTTCATTATCTATACAAAACTCCGCTCTGCCAACAACCTCGCCCTCTTGCACAGGCGCTGTTATTTCCTCTGCAAGGGTAAGACGCATCTCTACCTTATCCCCTTCACCCTTTTTTATAACCTTCTCGAAATCATCTTTTGCAACAGCTTTTACACTATCCTTAACGCCTTTGTTTACCTTTACCTCTCCAAGCTCTTCACCCTTTGAAACAGAATGTGCAACCGAGTAATTTGCAAATCCGAAATCAAGAAGCTTTGTTGCATCCGAGAATCTGTCTTTTGATGTCGGTGCACCGAGCACAACTGCAATCAGAGATACACCGTCACGCTCTGCCGTCGCACAAAGACAGCACCCGGCATTGTCGGTCGAACCGGTTTTAAGCCCTGTAGCACCTCTGTAGAATCTTACAAGTCTGTTTGTATTTGCAAGCGCAAATTTACCGTCCCTTAAAGAATCGGTCCATATGGTTGTATATTCAAATATCTTCTCGTGCTTTATAAGCTCTCTTGCCATAATCGCAACATCATATGCAGAGGAATAGTGTCCCTCTGCGTCAAGTCCGTTTGTGTTTATAAAGCTTGTATTTTCCATTCCAAGCTCCTTTGCTCGCTCGTTCATACGTGCCACAAAAGCATCAACCGAGCCGCTTATATGCTCTGCCATTGCAACGCATCCG
>JAZRMB010000060.1:0-5248 GCA_045647245.1 Clostridia bacterium | reverse complement strand
GGATGAAAAAACTGCTGAAATTTTGAATAAATATTTTATTTCGATAAAGGTTGACCGTGAGGAGAGACCTGATATTGACAGTGTATATATGTCGGTATGTCAGGCATTTACAGGCAGCGGCGGCTGGCCAATGAGCATTTTTATGACCTGGGATAAAAAACCTTTTTTTGCAGGAACATACTTTCCAAATCGTTCACGATACGGTATGCCAAGCTTTTTGGAATTGATAAATACAATTGCAATGGGGTGGAACACAAACCGTGAAGATATTTTAAAGTCTGCGGAAGAAATTATAAAGCATCTTAAAAATGCACAGCCCACCACAAACAGCCGTGCTGACAGCAACCTGACAGAACGGGCGGTACAAAATTTTATAAATACCTTCGACAGCACTTGTGGCGGTTTTGGCAGTGCGCCGAAGTTCCCGACACCGCATAACTTATTATTCTTAATGCTGTATGCAAAGCAAAGTAATAATTCAGATGCTTTGAAAATGGCAGAAAAAACATTGCTGCAGATGAGAAAAGGAGGCATTTTTGACCATATCGGTTACGGCTTTTCAAGATATTCCACAGATAAGTACTATCTTGCCCCTCATTTTGAGAAAATGTTGTACGATAATGCCCTGCTGATAATGGCGTATGCATATTCGTACAGTATAACAGATAACAATATTTATCTTGATACTGCTGAAAAAATTGCAGAATATGTCCTTAATGAAATGACATCGGAAGACGGTGGCTTCTATAGTGCCCAGGATGCGGACAGTGAGGGGGTAGAGGGTAAATATTACACCTTTTCACTAAATGAAATAATTGATGTTTTGGGAGAGGAGAAGGGAAGTCGTTTTGCAAAAGTGTTTGATATTACACAATCCGGTAACTTTGAAGGTGTAAATATTCCCAATCTGCTTAAAAGTGATGATTTAACGGCAGAATTTGGAGAAGAAATAAAAATAATGTACAATTATCGGAAAAATCGCTATAATCTTCACCTTGATGATAAAATTTTGTTATCTTGGAATTCCATGATGATTGCTGCACTGTCCATGCTTTACAGGGCTACACGAAATAATAAATATCTTAACGCGGCACAAAGGTCGCAGGAATTTATTGAAAAATATTTGTGCGACGGGATAAAACTTTACACAAGCTTTCGTGACGGTAGGTGTTCAAAATATGCATTTTTGGACGATTACGCATTCTATGTTGCAGCATTGACGGAGCTTTACAGCTCAACATTGGAGAAAAATTACCTTGAAAAGGCAGAAAAATTCTGCAAGGAAGCAGTAAAACGGTTTGCAGACGGCGAAAACGGCGGTTTTTTCCTTTCGGATGCGAATAGTACCGAGCTGTTTACAAACCCAAAGGAAACTTACGACGGAGCAATACCAAGCGGAAATTCGGTCATGGCATATAATTTAATAAGATTGCATCAGATAACACAAAAGGAAGAGTATATGGAGCTTTGGGAAAAGCAGGCATCGTTTATGTCTGCTTGTGCATACGATTATCCGTCAGGCAACTGTATGTTTTTGATTGCACTGCTGATGAGTGAAAATCCTGTGCCGCATATTACAATTGTACCGCATAAAAACGATGATTTGACAAAAATAAGACAGCGATTGCCTTTTATGGCAAATGTATCGGTTGTGCCTGATGGTAATGAGTATCCGCTTTTAAATAATCAAACAACGTTTTATGTATGTAAAGAACATAATTGCCTTCCGCCAACTAATGCGATTGAAGCTCTGCACTGACAAATTATAATAGTTAGGAGTTAGGAATTAGGAGCCTAAAAAAAGTAAACGTTACGTATTGTAGGGTGCGATGTAGGCATCGCATCGTCCACTACAATATATCCTTCGTTTTTTTGCATTACTCAATATTAATAATTGAAAACCGCAAGGTTTTCTACCTTAACTCCTAACTCCAAACTCCTAATTCCTAACTAATTTAGCGACAGCTAAATTATAAGTTATATTTGTACAGTTCTTTCTATAACAGACTTTTTCATTTCATCGGAGAGGCGGTTGAAGTACTCCGAGTATCCGCCCACTCTTACAATCAGATTCTGATGCTTTTCGGGATGTACTAATGCGTCCTCCATATCCGCTCTTGAAACACAGGTAATCTGTGCCTGCATTCCGCCCTTTTCGAAATAGCTTGCAATAAGAGGCTTCAAGGCGTTCTCTATGTGCTCGGGCGATAAAGAAAGATTAAGAACCGGTGTTCCGATTGCCTTATTAAGAGCAAGCTTTGTAACGCTGTTAAGATGTGCTGTCGGACCATTCTTGTCATTTGAATGGATAGCGGCAAGCGAGTCACACAAGGGTTCGCCGTAGTGTCTGCCATCCGGTGTCGGACCTACAAGATAGCCTGCTTCTGTATAAGTAGTAAACTGTATTGATGAAGCAAGAAAGCCTTCGCCGAAAACAGGCTTGTAATTGTCAAGCAGACCGAACAGACGGCATGAGAATTCTTTTGCAAGACTGTCTGCGTGCTCGTTATCCACGCCAAAGCATTCGCAGGTTTTAAGAGTTCGGAAAAACTCATCATCTTCAGTATCCAGAAGTCTGACAAATTCCTTGTTTGTATATACCTTCTTATCATATATCAATTCGCGTATGGCAAGAAGAGAATCTATCACATTAATTATACCGGCAAAATTTATAACACTCCAGTTCCAACGTGCACCGCCTGCATTAAAGTCGGTTTCGTTATCTATACAGTCATCAATCAAAAGTGTCCGCATAGGCTGCGGTATATCGTTGATTCGCTGAGTATACATATATGCAAGCTTTTCGAGAGTGTCACGAACAGCTTCATCGAGCTCTGAAAACAGTTTTTCATAAAATTCCTCAAAGCTTTCCGAATAGGGAAGATACTTTGTGATTGAGTATCTTAGCACAAGTGCTGTATTTATTCCGGCATCAAGAGAGCCTACTCGTGAGATTCCTGCAAGCATTGTTTCAGTACATCCGCCACCGTTGAATCTTATTAAATCTTCATCGGGAATGTGAGGAAATCTTTCCTTAAGTAATTTTTGATACAGCTCTTCGTTGTAAAGCGACGGAGAGCCGCCACCTGCTTTTATCGCTTCTGCCGCAAGCTGCCATAATTTATCCGGCATATTTTTTGTAACACGAAGTTCAACCAAAGGACGGCGTTTCCCTTTTATGGCTTTTAAAACCTGCTCGGTCAACTCATTATAATCAGGACCGAGAGCGGCAGTCCAGCCGTCGTTCGCATCAATGTTATCAAAAAATTCTTCAAAAAGTGCGGTTATATCCTCGCCGTTATAATAATCGTACAGCTCGATATCAAGCCTGCCCGGATCATCGCAAAAATCAAGGTAATATACAAAATTTCTACACACCATAGCCTCGTAGAGATTTCTTGCAGGCTCCATAGGCACCTGTGTAAGAGCGGTTATTAGCTTTTCGGGTGCATTTTTACGCTTAAGCATATCGAGTATTCGGGTATGGCGACTTTTGATTGCTTCTAAAAGGAGCAAAAGTCCGTCTTTAAAATCCGAATCCTTTAATTTTTGCACGCGTTCTGTGTAGGAATTAAGCCCCTCCTTTCCGATTCGCTGATAGTTTGGAATTGAATGTGTATAAGCGTAACCACCGACTCGGTGTGCGCTGTCGGGCTTTTTAAAAGTGTCCATATCCGATTTTAAAAGATTGATATATTCATCAGAACATTTTTTTTCGAGTTCTGTATAGTTAATCGCGTATGTAAAAGAAAATGAAGGTATGATTGTACCGCTGTGCTGTATTTTCCCGGAGGGGTACAGATTGCCTTCCGTATAGTCGGGGATTGGCATAGTATTTAAGTATTCCGAAAAAGCGTTAGAAAAACGGTAGAATTTAGACCTTTCCGGCTCCGTAAAAAAGCCGCTTGCGTATGGTTCGTGTATACTATTAAAATATTCTGCTGCAGTATGCATATCTGTTCTCTCCTTTTGGTAGTTTATTACTTGCATTATAGCAGAATGTATGCTATAATTATAGTAAAATTACGGCATATTCTTGTAAAATAGAGTCAATAAGGGGTGTGGCATGATGTATCCGGATAAATTACCGATACATAACGGAAAAAACTACTGGTCGAACAGAGATAGCTTTTCCGATAATAGTGATAATTTGATAAGAGCATTTCTGCACAGGGATTACAGTATAGGTATGCATTCGCATGAGTTTTATGAAGTCAACATAGTTTTCTCGGGCAGCGGATGTCATTATATTGAGGATAAAAAGCTCGCAGTAAGAGCCGGAGACGTGTTTGTGATACCGAGTGAAGTGCACCACGGCTACATCTCGGGAAATAAGCTTGATGTGTACCATTTTCTTGTAAAATGCGATTTTCTTGAGAAATACCGCAGTGAGCTTGTGGGAACAAAAGGCTACAAAATGCTGTTTGATATAGAGCCGTATTTAAGGCAGGCAACGGGAGAAAATTATTTTTTGCATTTTAATAATGATGAGCTTTTTCACGTAAAGAATGAAATTCAAAAAATTCAGGCTGCTCAGGAATCCGACAGCTACGTTTATACGAATGTTCTAACACTTGCTTTCTTCTGCGGTTTGTGTGTCAGGATGTATGAGAATATAGCAAGCAATAAAAGTAATGATAATGATACGGATATTGTGAAGGTTATGGATTATATCCACAGTAATTTTGCGGATAAAATTACCGTAGAGAAAATGGCGGAGGTTGTAAATATGTCAAAATCCACTTTGAATCGGCATTTTAAAAGAGCGGTTGGGATAACGCCTATGGAATATGTCATAAACTGCCGCACAAAACGGGCAAAAGAGCTTATGTCGGAAAAAGCATACACCAAAGCTGAAATTGCACAGATATGCGGCTTTTACGATTCATCTCATATGGATAAATATTTTGACAGATAATGCTTTGGTAAGGAATTTAACTATACAGGTAACATCGGACTATCTCTGTTTGTTTACCTGTATTTTTTGTGTAAAAAAATAATTTGATAAAATTAAAAAAAGTGAGAAGAATAAAAGAGAATATAAAACTTTGAAAGGGCGTATTTTAGTATGAAAAAATTAATATCATTATTGCTTATATTTACAATTACATTTATATATGTACCGGTATATGCCGGCGTGGAGACGACCGCAAAATCTGCGATATTGATGGAGGCACAAACGGGAGAAGTGCTTCTTGAAAAGGAAAAGGATGCAAGACTCCCGATTGCAAGCGTTACAAAGATAATG
>JAZRMB010000059.1:0-30912 GCA_045647245.1 Clostridia bacterium | reverse complement strand
TAATATGCAATACAAACCATTTGGGGATGGCTCCTGACAGACTTTTCAGAGTCTTTTGGGTCAAAAACAATCTTTTTGACCCAAAACAGGACCGTCCCCATTAAATGGGTTGTATAAATATTCATTTTGCTACAAGCCCTTCTTTGTCAACATCACTGCAAATTATAATTTATTGGCTTTTCACACAACCTACTGTCCCCACTAAATGGATTGTATTTCATATTTATTTTGCTACAGACCTATTTTTATATTTCATAGACCTCAAGGTCGCGATATTCACCAATCATAGGCGACATCTGACGAAAGCCTATTTTCCCGCCCGAAAGCGGTGCACCGTAGGTTTTGCCGTCGTCGGTGAATTTAAAAACGGGAATATCATTCACGAAAAACTCAACCACATCAGATTTTTTAATAATACAAATGTCATAAAAGCCCTTGCAGTATAAAAGCTCGGGGATAGGGTCTCCGCCTTGTGCCACCATATAAAAGCCTTTGCTTTTTCTGAGGTTGCAGGTTCTCAGCGCAGGCTCACCCTCCACCGTTCTGAAATTTGTGCGGTAGTATGACACGTGAAAAGCATTGATATCGGAACTGTGATACATATTATACCTTCCGTCTCTTTTTTTCAGCTTTTCGTCAAAAATATCCTCACCGCCGACACCCTTTGCACAAAAGAACATAATGCAAAGCCCGATTTCGGAAAGTGGCTTGAATTTCCACTTAATCATAATATCGGACGGAAAATCCTCTTTGCACCAGAGCACGTAATTTGCCGCCTGCCCGAGAGAGGGGTCAAGTGCCGAAGAAAGCCGCATAGCGCCGTTTTCAAAGGAAATATCCGCCTTTCCCTCCAACACAAAATCTTTTATATCATCAAATGATGCAAGTGGATTGCTGTAAATCAGTTTTTTTGAAATATTTTCCATATTTATCCCTCTCATTTCATATTTTAAGAGTATCCAAATGGTGTGCAAAATTATAATTTGTCGGTGCGTTGCACCGCCAAATTATAAAGTTTGGAGTTAGGAGTGTGGAGTTAGGAGTTATGGTAGAAAACCTTGCGGTTTTCAGATATTTAATATTGAGAAATGCGAAGCATTTCTTTATCAATCATTTCAAAAGCGTGAGCTTTTGTACATTAACTCCTAACTCCTAATTCCAAACTACTAACTATTATAATTTCTCGCTCGAAGAGCAATAAATTATAATTTATTTTTTCCTTCAAAATTGAAATTATTCTTGTAATAATCAAAAATATATGTTACAATAGGTACTACTTATACTATAATTCGGAAGGGAATGAATACTATGCCTATAAGAGTCCCCGACAAGCTTCCTGCAACGAAGCAGCTTCGAAATGAAAATGTTTTTGTTATGAGTGAGACGCGTGCCATGCATCAGGATATACGTCCTTTGAAAATTGCAATAGTAAACCTGATGCCTACTAAAATCACAACCGAAACACAGCTTTTAAGACTTTTATCCAACTCGCCTTTGCACGTTGAGATAGATTTTCTTACTATGCGCTCACATACATCAAAAAACACATCAGCTGAGCATCTTGAAACCTTCTACAAGTGCTTTGATGATATAAAGAATGACAAATACGACGGAATGATTATAACAGGTGCACCGGTTGAAAATCTCAATTTTACCGATGTGGACTACTGGGATGAGCTTGTTGAAATTATGGAATGGACAAAAACGCACGTCACCTCCACATTCCACATTTGCTGGGCGGCAATGGCAGGGCTTTACTACCACTACGGCGTGCCCAAATACTCACTACCGAAAAAATGCTCGGGCGTTTTCAGCCACAAAATCCACAGACGTACCGCAAAGCTCATTCGCGGCTATGACGATGTGTTCTATGCGCCGCATTCACGCCATACAGAGGTGCGTGCAGAAGATATTAAGAAGGTGAAGGAGCTTGAAATTCTTGCAGATTCCAAAGAGGCAGGACCTTACATAATATTCACAAAGGGCGGCAGACAGATTTTCGTAACGGGTCACTCGGAATATGATGCGACAACGCTTCAGGAAGAATACACACGTGATTTATCAAGAGGCATGAACCCCGATATACCCTGCCACTACTTCCCTGATGACAACCCCGAAAAGCAACCGATTGTACGTTGGAGAAGCCACGCAAACCTGCTTTTCTCAAACTGGCTCAACTACTTTGTTTACCAGATTACACCTTATGATATAACAAGCATAGGCGAGACGAAAACCAAATAAAACATTTATTATAAACCATACGTGACAGCCGAAAATTCACTTCGGCTGTCTTTTTGTTGCGATAAAAATCTCATAACCGATTGACTGATTACGACATAATATGATATAATATCATCAAATATTTAAAAGGATGGGGTATTATGAGTATCGGATTAATTACAAGACGGCTCGGTGCTGTTCAGGTGGATTTAAAACGTAAATTTCAAAATCTTTATTGCAGAAAGGATTTTGAAGATGTTATTGCAGAGCTGTATTCTGTAGGGCAAAAGTCAGGCAGAGACAGTATTCTTGCAAGACTTTTTGATATGTTCAATGCGTCCTGTATAGAGTTTAAACCGGGAATGGACAACGAATATTATGAAGAGCTTGTGAAAAATTCCACTCTCCCGGACTTTTACGACCTTGAAAAAGAGGTTCTTTCCTTCTTATTCTCCAAGCATCGCGCATATCCCACGCCTGAAGAATATATGCAGCGCATAGTAGACAATCTTTCAAAAGATTCCGAATACCGCGGCGAACCATTAAGGCTTGTAATATTAAAGCGATTTATCGAATACGGAAATTACCTTAATGACGCAGGCTTTGGCGGAAAAGGCGTGATTGCAAAATATGTGAAGGAAAAGACAAAGCACACCCCGACAGTCGATGAGATACTCAAGACACTTGACGACGGTATTTTCAGCGGTCTTGAAACAGCAGATAAAGCGCAGAAAAAGCCAAAGGGCAAATACGGTCTTTTAAAGCTTTGTGACGACCTTGCAGGCGGAAAATTCAGAACCGGAGGCAGCACAAAGAAGGGACTATATCTTTTTGCTATGGCGTTTAATATGACCTACTGCCCATCTTCAAACAGCAGCTTATATAATCCCGAAACCGACATAGAAAAAAACCTTTTCAGGGATTACTACTGCAACAATCTTATGCGTTTTATAACAGATTCCTATAAAGGCAAGCACTGCGAATATGATATGAACCCCACAGGTCAGGGTATTAATTACAAAAACTTTGCCGAAATGATTTACATATACTACATAGCATCAAACCACACTCCGCAAGAAAAAATCGCCCTTTCGTCAAGTATGATAGAGCGCGTTGAAAAGGCAAAGTCATCAAATGCGAATGCGACCGAAAAAAACAGCGGCGACACCTTATATTTCAGAAGGCTCTACACCGAGGACATTCTCGAAAAGGATGAGAAAAGCTTTGAAAAGTTTATTCTTGATAACTACAATTTTGAAGAGCTTGGCTCCTCTGCCGAAATAAGCAGTATAACAGTATCAGCACAGCAGGAGACTGCATATCGGAATTATCTTAAAATAATCAACGAGCTCAACTGCGAGCTTGAAGAGGCGGGCACAACCCTTGAAGGCTGTAACTACGGCTTATGGTTCACCGACGTGGCACAGTTTAAAAAGAGCGGTTATGAAAGCATAAAAAGCCTTAATCCCGATGCAGACAATGATACGATTGAAGATTTTCTTGAGCTTTTGCTTGCCGTCAACGATTACCTCGGCTATACGGTAAATGAAAAGGCTTCAACAGGTGACGGTGCTTCGGAATGGACAAAGCTCTCAGGCGGCAGAACAAAAGCACTTTATATCGAAAGTGCAAAGGATATAACAAGAACCGCTATTTTAGTAGCTTATTATTACTACTACAACATTCAAAAAGAAAACAGCGGCAGTGCAAAAGGAAAAAGCTTTGAGGACGTTTTTGCAGATTTTGCATCGGGCGTTGACAAATACCTTGAGGCATCCTTTTTCCAGAAGCTGAGTACAAAGAATATTTTCGATATGATGGTAGTATTCTCATCATACGCATATCTCAATTTATAATAAGGAGGCGCAAAAGACAATGGAACGTGAAAGCTTAAAAGGTGTAATCAGGCTGTGCGGCAAAAGTGACACAGGGCTGTATAAACGAAATTTCAATATTATAAAAACCGTTGCATCGGGTGCGTCTGTAATCTGCTACGAGGCAACCTATGAGCATGGCACGAAGGGAATTTTAAAGGAATTTTATCCGAAAGAAGCTTCCTTCCTCAAAAGAGATTCAGAAGGACAGCTCACCTGTGACGATGCCGATTTTAAAAGTGTTATCGCCTTCAGAAATGACGAAAAGGCTTATATTGAGCCGTATGAAATGCTTCGTCGTGCTAAAATAGAGAGCGACAGCTCCGACCTTGCAACCTTCATACCGCCCTTTGAAATATACAGAGGCTGTGATGAAAATATGAACATCGTCGGCACCACCTACATATGGACGCCCGAGCCGAAATTGGAATCCTTCCAGGATATTTGTGACGATATTCACGAAAATCCATACGAGAATCCCGAGCACAAGCTCGTTCTTGTTCTATCTGCAATAGAGTCTCTTACCGACTGTATTTGTGCTCTTCATTCATCTTCTATGCTGCACCGTGACATCAAGCCGTCCAACTTCGGCTTTATAAAGCGTGCAAACAAAACTCTTACGCAGACTCTTTCAATGTTCGATATTGATTCTGTCTGCTCGGTTTTCAACATCCCCGATATGACTATCGGAACAGACGGCTATATGGAACCCGAAACGGGATATGAGCTTCCGAGCTGTCAGACAGATATATTTGCCATAGGGGCAACTCTTTATTATGCTATTGTAAACTCTGCCGATACAAAAAAGAACGGTTATTTATACACTCCCGACCGCTATGACATTCTTGCATCGGACATAGATAACTCATCACTCATAAAAGCATCCGAGGCAAACTCACATCCGAGACTCAGAAATGCTATTGTTACAATACTTAAAAAGAGCCTTGCAGGAAGAGGCGAACGCTACAAAAACTGCGAAGAGCTTAAAGAGGATATTGAAACTGCACTATATTTTGCACTCCCCTCCGATGTGGCACAAAAAATCCGCCACGGCGAAAAATGGGTTCTGACCAAAGCGGCAAAATCGCTTGATAAAAGAGAAGGGAAAAACTCCTTCCTTGCACTATTGTGCCATCTTTATACCCATCCGCTCTATCAAAACCTGCAGCCCGGAACTGATTCACTGAACGTGATGATTTTCGGCTTCGGCAACTACGGACAAAAATTCCTTGATATATGCCTGCAGGCAGGGCAGATGAAAGGCTCAAACCTTAATGTGACCGTATTTGCAGACGCTATGACCGACAGAGACATATATCTTAACGAACGTCCCGCTCTCGGAAGCTTCTTTAATATTGATAACCAAAACCCCGGAAACGACACATACGGCAGTATTGTTTTTAAGAAAACCGAGCTATATCGTGACAGTCGCAGTAAAAACAAGGAAATTATGCAGGATATAATATGCGATTTTCAGGATAAGGAGGGCAAAGTTCCGCATTACATATTCATTGCTCTTGGTGATGATATCCTTAATATGACCGCCGCCGAGGCGTGTCGTGATGCGGTTGAGGTGCTTGAAATCCCCTGCCCCGTCAATTTCTCTTGGGAGAGTAAAAAGTTCACAAGAAAGCTCCCCACCGGGCTTAATCCGGTCTATGTATGCGAGGATGCAAGAAAATCAGACGTCTTCCCGTCTCTTGAGAGAATGGCATTTAATGTTCATCTTGTATGGCAGAAAAATCTTAATATAAGCCTTGCCGATACGAAAAGAGAGTTCCGCAATCCGTATAACTACAACTCCTGCCTCAGCTATGTGCTTGCACTCAAATACAAGCTCCACAGCATAAATATTGATATAGATAATAGCGACTATGCTGAATGTGCAAGAAAATTCCACGCATTCCTTTCGGACAAAACCAACACACAGGCAAAAGATATACTTATATGGCTTGAACACCGCAGATGGGTAACAGAAAAGCTATGCCTTGGCTGGACGGCTATTTCCGATATAGACGATTGTGCCGTTGGTATGACTAAGGACGAGAGAAGAAAGCGTCATCTGTGCATAGCAAAAAGCCGTCCCGACCATATTCTTACAACAGAATTTTGCAAAAACGGAAACTTTGAGAAATGGGATATTTCAACAAAGGAGGAGCTTAACAAGCTCGACCCCCTTGACCGTATCTCGGTAAAGCTACATCGTATGTACAAAAAGCGTGCGGATGCGGCAAAGAAGAAAAATATTCTAACCGGAAATATCGTTTCGGAAATCCGACTATTGATAGATGCAAATAAAGAAGCAACCGTAGCATTTCAGGAATGGTATACCTGCCTTAAGGATATCTGGAGCGGTGACAGAAAGAAAATTTCGCTTTACAAAAACCTCAAAAATGCATTTACAGACTCACTCTCATCTCTTGCATTGGAAAACCGACGCACGATAAGGGAACAGGTTAAAGCTCTTGATACACAGTTTTTCCCGATACTTGCAAGCCTCGAATACCGCGACTTCAAACAGGATGACATTGCACTTGTTGACAATATACCCTTTATCCTGACCTACAGCGAATCGTTATATCTTGTCATTCCCTATAAAACGGGAGATAATACCGACGAGTTCTCCAATATTGCGGCGGCTACCGTATTGAACCCGGCACGTATTATATATCTTGCGTATGTAAAGAACAATGCAGATCTTGACGAAATATCAAAAAAGCTTTCCTATACTGCAGAATATATGAAAAAGAAGAATCTTCGTGCAGGAATAGACTTTGTTTTCATACAGCCGACAGCCGCAGGTGAATTTATTGACGATGCGCAGATATCACGTATCAAAGCCGAAGGTATGGGCAGGATAAGACAGATAAAGGTAATCGCTACCGAGAAGAAGAGCGAAATAAAGGACAGAGTTCTTGAATACTTAAATACAAGGAAAAAGGGAAAGCACATATTTGCGGCCGAATACAAGCCGTCGGGCATAACCGATATTCTTGATACCGCGGGCTTTTTTGACAGCTTCGACTGCTATGAGTTCGATATGGGCAAGATACGTTTTAAGTCGATTGTAGGCTGTGACGCTCTTGAATATGTCAACAAGACACCTCACGTCAGCATAAACGATATGATTTCCTTTGAAAAATCGTCGAGTGAAAGCAGTAATCAGCCGGAATTTTTCAACGATTATAAAGACTTGTGGCATCAGTACCGCAAAAAGAATATGTCATTGTCGTGGAAGCTTATGTGCGATCAGCTTGCAAACTATTCAAACAATTCTG
The DNA here is from genome assembly GCA_045647245.1 of Clostridia bacterium. Classification (GTDB taxonomy): domain Bacteria; phylum Bacillota; class Clostridia; order UBA1381; family UBA1381; genus HGM11525. The sequence goes on along the minus strand of JAZRMB010000059.1, from coordinate 23,540 downwards.
ACATACTTGTAAAATTCAAAAAGCTGAATAATAACGCCAAAAGTGCCGATACACAGGTTCACCGATATATAATTCCATATAACTGCAGTGATGTAATAAGAAAGATATTGGACTTCTTACGCACGCACGATATTGCAGAGCCGGGCAGCAATATCACCGGCCATACCTCACGTTCCTGCGAGGTTATAATCAAGGATAAATGCGGATATAAAAATCTGTATAACAAGCTTTTTGCAAACCCCTATATTCTTATGATGCCCGAAGCAATAAAGCTTCATCTTGATACAAAGGCGCGTGAGGTGTATGTTTGCTTTGATAACCTTATGGTAGCAGACTGGCGACCCGGCGGTAACAGAGCGGCTGAGATTTGTGACATCATAAAATTCCTTGAAGGAAAAGGTTATCTTACAAATCTTACAGACCGCGGAGGTGCGCTGTCCTTCACCTATGCAACAAGTGATATAAAAGAGCTTATGACGACAGGCGGCAAACTTCTTGAGGTATATGTATACCATAAAATTAAGGAGACCTCAGGCTTCGACGATGTTGTGAGCAGTTTTGAAATCAATATGGAAAACACCGAGGTAACCTCGGAATTTGATGCAATAGTAACAAAGGGCTTCCGTACACTCTTTATAGAATGTAAAGCAACATCCGGAATAAAACAGGAATACTACTATAAGATTGCGGAGCTTGCACGCAAGTACGGAATAAATGCAACCGCCGTACTTATTGCAGACACGCAGGAACAGAATTTCTATGATACCACCCCTGTCAATATAATGCAAAGACAGCGTGGCGATATGCTCGGCGTTATAACGGTATATAAGCCGGAGGAGATAAACAACATAGGCGAAACACTTTTAAAAATCGCCGCAGGAACATACGAAAGCAAGTAGCATACACCTCACACAAAGGGACGGTTAGGAGCTGTAGCAAAATAATAAAAATATGAAATATGAGCCATTTGGGGACACCCCAGGGTGGCTTCTCTTGCCTTTGGGCAATTCACCTTCCGGCTCCTGACAGACATTTAAGGTCTTTTGGGTTAAAAACTATGTTTTTAACCCAAAACAGGACCGTCAGATTGTGTGAAAACTCATATTATTTATGTACACAGTTGGGTTTTAATGATTTTTCGGTATGGAGAACTGTAAAATCGGAGCACATATTTCCCTTGTACACGTGCCCGATTTTAGCTCGACAGCCGCATGAGTTTGCGGTGCTCGTCCAAATCTTCGATTTGGCAACAGCACCTATATCAAAACGTCCCAAATCTTTGATTTGGTTGACGTTGACGATTCGGCTTGAGAGCGGCGGTTCGGAATACCGAAAAATCATTGAAACAAAACCGAAAAAGTAAAAATAGCAAGTAATGGTGCAGTTTTCACGCCCCTGCGAGGTCGTTTAGGGGTCCGGGGGAATCGAAACCCCCAGACGGGTTTTGGTTCTTTTGCACGGGCGCAAAAGAACATTTTTGCCAAACTAAAATTTATGAAAAAAGCACCTTAGAAACTTATGGTTTAAAGTTTTATTCAACTATTAAAACTAAAAACTGAGTTTTTACACAATCTGACGTACCTTAAATGGGCAAATATAAGCTAATTACCAACAAAGTTAGGAGACTAAAGAAAATGAAAATGTCAAACTTATTGGTACCCACGCTTCGTGAGGTGCCTTCGGAAGCGGAGATAATGAGCCACAAGCTTATGCTCCGTGCAGGTTACATACGCAGAATGGCGGCAGGAATTTATTCATATCTGCCCCTTGGAATCAAGTTTTTGAGAAAGGTTGAGAAGATTGTCCGTGAGGAAATGGATGCTGCAGGTGCACAGGAACTTTTGATGCCCGCACTTCTTCCTGCCGAGGCATATATGGCATCGGGCAGATGGGAAGTTTTCGGGCCGAGTATGTTCAAGTTAAAGGACAGAGGCGACAGAGATTTCTGTCTTGGCCCCACTCACGAGGAGCTTTTCACACAGACTGTTATAAATGAGGTTCGTTCCTACAAGGAATATCCTATGACACTATATCAGATTCAGACAAAGTACCGTGACGAGGCACGTCCACGTTTTGGCTTGATGCGCGGCAGAGAGTTTATAATGAAGGATGCCTACAGCTTCGACAGAGATGAAAAGGGACTTGATGAGTCATACAAGAAGATGTATGATGCATACTGCAAAATCTTCACACGCTTAGGTCTGGACTTTACTGTAGTTGATGCAGACTCGGGTGCAATGGGCGGAAGCGGAAGCCAGGAGTTTATGGTAAAATCTCCCGTTGGTGAGGACGGTATCGCATACTGTGACGCTTGTAACTATGCGGCAAACTACGAAAAAGCACCCTGTTCTCCCACTAAAAAGGACTATCCCGAGGGCGATTTTGCAATGGAAAAGGTGGAAACACCCAACGCTCATACAATCGAAGAGCTTGTCGGCTTCTTCGGCTATGAGAACTATATGTTTGCAAAGACTATTATCTACAAGGCTGATGATAAGTATATTGCAGCAATGGTACGTGGCGACAGAGAGATTAACGAGGTTAAGCTCAAAAACCTTGTTGGCTGCACAGACGATTTAGAGCTTGCAGAGCCGGGCGCAGTTCGCACTCTCACGCACGCAGAGGTTGGATTTGCAGGCCCTGTAGGACTTGAAATCCCCGTATATATCGACCTTGAGGTTGCCGAAATGAAGAATTTCATAATCGGTGCAAATGAGACGGGCTATCACTATAAGAACGTGAATGTAAACCGTGACTTCACACCTGATTTTGTTGCAGATATCAGAGTGGTTGAAGAGGGCGATGTATGCCCCAAGTGCGGACAGCCTATAAAGACTGCTCAGGGTATCGAGGTAGGTCATATATTCAAGCTCGGCACAAAGTACTCCGATGCATTGGGTCTTAAATATCAGGACGACAGCGGCAACGATAATGTTGTAATTATGGGTTGTTACGGAATTGGTGTAACAAGATGTATGGCGGCGGCTATCGAGCAGGGCCATGACGATAACGGAATGATTCTCCCCGTTGCAATCGCACCTTATGAAGCGGCAGTTGTGCCCGTAAATGTTAAGGATGAGGCACAAAAGGAGCTTGGCGAGAAGATATACGAAGAGCTTAAAAAGCGCGGAATTGATGTAATAATCGACGACAGAGACGAAAGAGCCGGCGTAAAGTTCAAGGATTGTGACCTTATCGGAATCCCGGCAAGAATTGTAGTGGGTAAAAAAGCGGCTGAGGGCGTTGTAGAATTTAAAAAGCGTACCGATGAAAAGTCATGCGATATGAGCGTTGAAGAAGCAATTGATGCAATCTGCAGCTTTATTATTGAAAACAGATAAACAGCGATAATAATTCCAATGAAAAATGAAGGCATAATGATGATGCCTTCATTTTTTGTGCTCTTGAGAAAACGGGATTAAATTATAATTTATACATTTTGCCCCAAAATCAATACACACAATATGTAGTAATTGTAGATTTAGGTAAAAAACAGATATATTGTGGTACATATTGTGTCTTTTTGCGAAAATATTTAAAAAAAATACAATATTTATTAAAAAAACTCTTGCATTATACAATAGGCTGTGCTATAATATCTTGTGTAGGGAATTACTTCCACCCTAAATCCTATACATATCAAGCCTAAAAGCATCGGTATCCGGTGCTTTTTAGTTTTTCAGGAAAAAACAAATTATAATTTAGTTGACATCACACAGTAATTTTTATATAATATAACAAAGAAAATGCATAAATTATGGGGTGTTAAGAAAAGAGGAGATTCAACAATGAAAATTTCATCGGAAATCGCATCGGCGGCAAGAATAATTGGTGAAGAGAAAGCAATAGAATATTTTGCAAAGGCAGGCTTTGATGCGTGGGATTTTTCTATGTTTGCAATGTGCAGGTATGATTGGAAAAGCGGTTGTTTACTCGAAAATGACCATCCGCTTGCAGGCAGAGACTATTTAAAATTCGCAAGAAAGTTAAAACAAATCGGACTTGACAACGGCATCGTATGCAATCAGTCTCACGCACCGTTTCCGTCCTATTGCCCGGAAATCCGCTCACATTTGAAGCGTGCGATTGAGTGTACGGCTGAAGCAGGTGGCGAAATTTGTGTAATTCACCCCGACAATAACAAAACTCCTGAAGAAAACGCAATAATGTATCTGGAGCTTTTGCCCTTTGCCAAGGAATGTAATGTTAAAATTGCAACCGAGAATATGTGGAACTGGGATAAAGAAAAGGGACATTCGGCCTTTGCGGCATGTGCCACTCCCGAAAGCTTCAACGCACATCTTGATGCAGTAAATGATGAATATTTTACAGCCTGCCTTGATATTGGCCATGCCGAAATGAAGGGCAGCGACACAACCGCCGCCGAAATGATACTCGCACTCGGAAAAAGGCTTACTGCACTTCATATCCACGACAACGACAAATTGCACGACTCCCATCAGATTCCTCTCTCAATGGATATAGATTTTAATGAGGTCGCTGCGGCATTGAAAAAAATAAACTACAGCGGATATTTCACCCTTGAGGCGGATCAGTATTTTAAAGCATATAATGCGGAAAATATTTTTGAAGGCTTTGAAAAGATGGCAGAAGCGGCAAGAAGGCTTGTAAAAATATTTGAGGAATGTTAAAATAAAAGAATTGAAAATAAACGGAGTATATATCAATGGAACAGGCAAAAATGGACAGAATAAGTGAATTGTACAGAAAGTCGCAGGCGGAAGGACTTACCGAAGCGGAGAAAGCAGAGCAGGCGGCACTTCGGAAGGAATATATTGATGCGGTAAAGAGAAATTTCCGTGCTACTCTTGATTCTATAGAGAGAGAATAATATGAAGACGTTATTTGAACATCTTATAGGCTATTCCGATAAAAACAGAGTATCCTTTGCAATGCCCGGCCACAAGGGTGGAAGAGGCTTTGACAGGGACTTTTCAAACAGTATCGCAAAAATAGACGTGACCGAGCTTGAGGACACCGAAAATCTTCATTCACCGGGCGAGGTTATAAGTGCGGCAAAAAAGAAGCTGTCCGAAATTTACAAAAGCGATGAAAGCTTTTTCTTAACGGGCGGCTCAACTGAGGGTATACACATAATGCTCCACTCGGTGTTCAAAAAGGGAAGAGTATTGATAAACAGGGGCTGTCATCGCTCAAGTGTGAACTGCTGTGCACTTTCGGGAATTGAGCCGGTATTTATACCGCAGAAAATTCATCCCGAGCTGTTAATCCCGATGCCGCCCGAGGTTGAGGAAGTGAAGCGGCTGATTTCGGAAAAAGAGGTCGACGCGGTTCTGATTACATCCCCCGACTATTACGGACAGCTTTGTGACGTGGAAAAATTTGCCGATTTATGCCACAAACACAACATACCGCTCCTTGTTGACGAGGCACACGGTGCACATCTTGCGGCAAAGGGGCTTTCGGGCGGTGCGATAGAAAAGGGTGCGGATATGGCGGTTCAAAGTGCACACAAAACGCTCAATGCACTCAATCAGGCGGCATATCTGCATATAAATTCCACTCTTATAGATAAAAAACGTGTAGAAAGTCTTACGTCAATGATTGGCACTACAAGTCCGTCATATCCGATTGTGGCGTCAGCCGAGCTTGCATTGTCAGGACTTTTTGATGATGGCTGGAATGATTTGTGTAGTTATATAGAAGAGAAAAAAGCACAGCTTAAAAAGAATACAAAAATTATTATGCCCGAGGGAAGCTGTGACAGGGCAAGGATAGTGTTCGGCTTTTCAAGGTATGATATATCGGGCTTTGATGTCTTTGACATTTTGCGAAATCGCTTCGGTATAGATGCGGAAATGGCGGATGCACACAATGTCGTAATGATTGCCACGCCGTCCAATACAAAGGAAGAAATAGACCTCTTATTTGAAGCGGCAGAGTGTATTGCAGATAACACACCGCTGTCGGATAAGGAAAGAAGGGTAGAACAGCCGCCATTTGCAGAAAGTGTAATGTCGGTAAGAGCGGCGTTTTTATCGTGCGGCGAGAGTGTGCCTTTAAAGGATGCTGTCGGCAGAATTTCAAAAACCACCGTTTCTGCATATCCGCCCGGAATTGCATTAATAGCCTTCGGTGAGCCAATAACGGCAGAGATGGTGGAATATATAGCGTATTTGAAGGAAAAAGGTGCACATATTGAGGGAATTGATGAAGACGGCAAGGTTGATGTGGTTAAATTATAATTTACAGGGTAATTGTGGACGAAGGACACCGTAGGGGACGGATTCATCAACCCGCTTTTCGGACATATGTGGACACCTGTCCCTACAAAAACAGAGATTTAATTCACGATTTTGTTTAATGCAACAACCACATTTTTCATTGTGTCAAAATAAATCTCAACGAAAAATTATTCCACAGAAAATAAAGTTATAGGTTTAATGATAAATTGTTGACATATATAATATTTTGCTGTAAAATACAATATATACTTATACGATAGGAGATTTTTTTATATGAAACTTAAAAAGCTGTTAATTTTAACTATGGCAATTTCGGCTGTCGCTTCACTTTGCGCACAGGCAAAAACCCTTGAATTTACGGTTGACTCGTCGGATTTATATGTGAGCGAGAACGGAATACGAAAGGAAGCGCTTGACGCTCCCGCATATATTGAAAACGGCAGAACACTTGTGCCGATTCGTGTTATATCGGAGGAGTTTGGTGCATCTGTTGAATGGAAAGCCGAGGAGAGCAAGGCTGTAATCACATCGGGTGAGACGGTTATTGAAATCACAATAGGCTCGGATAAGGCAGTTGTTAACGGCACAGAAAAGCCGCTTGATGCACCTGCTGTAATTGCAGGCGGCAGAACGATGGTACCCCTTCGCTTTATTTCGGAGGAGCTTCAAAAAACAGTTGAATATGTGGCTATGACACGTCAGATTATTATAACCGATGAGCCTGATGTTATGAAGGTTGGCGACATAGTATATAATATAGAAGATTATCGCACGCTTTGCACATATTTCGGAGTTAATGAAAGCAATATTGGAGAGTTCCTTCCGCAGGCGATTGATTATCTGAAGCAGAATGCAAGCTTTACCGAGGCGGGAAAGAGTATGGGTATTGCACCTACCGAGGAGGAGACAAGAGAGATTGCAGAGGGTATGCTTGAGGCAAGTGGGGATATCTATGCGGCAACTTTAGTGGCACCGATTGCAAAGATACGCTCAGGTGAGCTTGGTGCATATAATTTCATAAACTCTTTTGAGCTTATCCTTTCGGAGGAAGATATTAAAAAGGAATATGAAGAAAACTACATAATGGCAAAGCATATCCTTATCGCAACAAGCAACCTTACAACGGGTGAGGAATATACACCTGCCGAGAAGGGTGCGGCAAGGTCAAAGGCAGAAGAAGTTTTGATGAAATTAAGAGAAGGTGCAGACTTTGATGCACTTGTAAAGGAATACAATGAGGACCCCGGAATGACACAAAGCCCCGAGGGCTATGTATTCACCTTCGGCGAGATGGTAGAGCCGTTTGAAAAGGCGGCATACGATTTAAAGCCCGGTCAGGTGAGCGACGTTGTTGAAAGTGCATTCGGCTACCATATTATAAAGAGAGAAAAGCTTCCCGAAATTTCGGAGCAGTATATCTCATCTGTTGAAATGGGTCTCAGAGAGAAGGCTATATACGAAAAGGCAGAAGGTGTGGAAGTGGAAGAATATATGACTCCCGAAGAAATCACAGCCGCACTTTTCCCTGCAGCAACCGAAGAAAATTAAATATTGACATATTTAAAGGACGAAGCGGAATTTATGCTTCGTCCTTTTTTCAGTCATCAAAATATAACAGCTTGTACGGCGGTATTTCAAGAGCCTTTGCAATTTTAAATAATGTGTCAAGAGAAATTGCCTTATAGATGTTTGAAAGTAAACGTATGGGGACTGTCCCTATATGTTTACTTTTTTGGAGGTAAATTATAATTTAGCTGTCGCTAAATTAGTTAGGAGTTTGGAGTTAGGAGTTTGGAGTTAAAGTAGAAAACCTTCCGGTTTTCATTTATTAATATTGAGAAATGCAAAAAGTAAACAAATAGGGACTGTCCCCATTTGTTTACTAATTTAAAGTAATAAGTAATAAGGAATAGTGAAGAAGTAAGGAAAGAAAAATGCAAAAAGCATTTTTCTATTTAATCAAAACAAAAGCAACGCTTTTGTACTTTACTTATTCCTTATTAACTATTACCTATTACCTAAAATTATAATTTTTCGCGAAGCGATAAATTATAATTTATCAATACCATTCATTGTATAGGATAATCCGCCCGAATAAAAAACAACACAATATATAGATACTGCGTGAAAAGCAGGAAACGGGCGGTTGAAAAAATTGTAAAAAAATGCTTGACAAGCCATAATACTTGTGGTAGAATATAAAGGCTAAGGAATAGCTTCTTTTTTTTGTGTACAAAAAAGCGAGGCTGTTTAAATTGAAAAAAGTCGCAGAGTGCGGCATTGATATGTAATATGGAGGTGGCACCGCAATGAGAGTTAAAATTACATTGGCATGTTCAGAGTGCAAGCAGAGAAACTACAATACTATGAAGAACAAGAAGAATGACCCGGATCGTCTCGAGATGAACAAGTATTGCAGATTCTGTAAGAAGCATACTCTTCACAAGGAAACAAAGTAAGCAGGAAGCCTTGAAAATAAAGGCTTACGGTTTGTGAAAGGAGCAGGAATTATGGCTGAGACAAACAATAGCGGCGTTCAGAAAAAAGGATTAATGAAGTTTTTCCGCGAATCAAAGGCTGAGCTTAAGAAGGTTACATGGCCTACTAAATCACAGCTTGTAAACAATACAATTGTTATTCTTGTATTCGTTATTATTGTCACTGTTATTCTGTCGGTACTTGATTTAGGTTTCGGCAAGCTTTTCCAGATGCTTACATCAATCGGCGCTTAATTAAAAGTTAGACGAGGTGTTATAAATGGAAGAAGCTAAATGGTATGTTGCACACACCTATTCAGGCTATGAGAACAAGGTAAAGGCAAACATCGAAAAGTCAGTGGAAAACCGCGGCATTGAAGACCTTATCCACAAGGTTGAGGTTCCTATGGAAGATGTAATCGAGGAAAACTCAAAGGGTGAGGAAAAGGTAGTAAAGCGTAAGATTTTCCCCGGCTATGTAGTTATCAAGATGATAATGAACGATGAGTCCTGGTACGTTGTAAGAAACACAAGAGGCGTAACGGGCTTTGTTGGCCCCGGTTCCAAGCCGGTTCCTCTGTCTGATGAAGAGGTAGAGAGAATGGGTGTTGATTCGGTACGCCGTCGTGAGATAGGCTTAGCAATCGGTGACAGTGTTGAAATCACACAGGGTCCGATGGAAGGCTTCTCAGGCAAGATTGCCGCAATCGATAACGAGACAAGAAAGATTACCGTTATGGTAGCTATGTTCGGACGTGAAACCCCGACTGAGGTTGAGTCGAATCAGGTTAAGCGTCTCGGATAATTAATTTTTATGATATCTGGTGCGATAAAATCGCCTGATATATATCCCTCTGGAAACAGTGGGAGGATATTCATATAAGAAATATCCGCATTTACCACAATGGGAACAAAATGTATCCCAAAATTTTAGGAGGTGGCCAAAATGGCACAGAAAGTAGCAGGTTATATCAAATTGCAAATTCCCGCGGGTAAGGCTACACCGGCACCCCCTGTTGGTCCTGCATTGGGTCAGCACGGCGTGAACATTATGCAGTTCACAAAGGAATTTAACGAGAAAACAGCTAAGGACGCAGGTCTTATCATTCCTGTTGTAATTACGGTTTATGCAGACCGTTCCTTCAGCTTTATCACAAAGACTCCCCCCGCTGCAGTTCTTCTTAAGAAGGCTTGTAAGATTCAGAGCGGTTCGGGCGTTCCCAACAAGACAAAGGTTGCAACTATCTCTAAGGACGACTTAAGAGCAATTGCAGAGCAGAAGATGCCGGACCTTAACGCAGCAAGCGTTGAAGCAGCTATGAGCATGATTGCAGGTACTGCAAGAAGCATGGGCATCGTTGTCGGTGAATAATTGATAAAGTTTTAAAGTAAGTGGGAGAGATTATAAATCTTGATTGACCACATAAGGAGGAAAAGTAATGAAAAGAGGAAAGAAATATCTCGAAAGCGTTAAATTGGTTGATAAAACCAAGCAGTACGACCCGGCTGAGGCTCTTGGTCTTGCTGTAAAAACTTCAAAAGCAAAGTTTGACGAGACAGTTGAAGCTCACATCAAGCTTGGTGTTGACTCAAGACACGCTGACCAGCAGGTAAGAGGCGCAATCGTGCTTCCCCACGGTACAGGTAAGACAGCTAAGGTTCTTGTTTTTGCAAAGGGTGCAAAGGCTGAAGAAGCTCAGGCTGCAGGTGCTGACTATGTTGGCGAAATGGAGCTCGTTACAAAGATCCAGTCAGAGAACTGGTTCGATTTCGACGTGGTTGTTGCAACTCCCGATATGATGGGTGTTGTAGGTCGTCTCGGTAAGGTTTTAGGTCCTAAGGGATTGATGCCGTCACCGAAGGCTGGTACAGTTACAATGGACGTTTCAAAGGCTGTTGCTGAAATTAAGGCTGGTAAGATTGAGTATCGTCTTGATAAGACAAACATCATCCACTGCCCGATTGGTAAGGCATCATTCGGCGTTGAGAAGCTTTCAGAAAACTTCAACGCACTTATGGGCGCTATCATCAAGGCTAAGCCGTCAGCTGCAAAGGGTCAGTATTTAAGAAGCGTTGTTGTATCATCAACAATGGGCCCCGGAATCAAGGTTAACGGTTCAAAGATTGGTTAATTTATAAAAATTAAAAATAATACTTGACATTCTCCCCGTATTATGATATTATAATCGGGTTGAATATATCCGTAGACAGCAGGCATAAAAGTAAGACCTGCCGAGGGTGACTCTTTAGTATATGATACTAATGGCTCTTTTCGTCTATGGAAAGAGCCTTTCTTTATTGATAAGAAAGGCACTTCACGAATATTTTCAGGAGGTGAATCAAATGCCGAGCGAAAAAGTTTTAGCAGCTAAAAAAGCCGAGGTTGAATCAATTGTTGAAGCTCTTAAGGGCGCTGCAACAGGTGTGTTGGTTGACTACCGTGGCTTGTCCGTTGAAGAGGACACACAGCTTCGAAACAAATTGCGTGAAGCAGGTGTTAAGTACTTCGTTGTAAAGAACACATTGCTTCGTTTGGCAGCAAACCAGGTAGGTCTTGAAGAGTTGGATAGCATTCTTCATGGTCCTACAGCTCTTGCAATATCTGATGATCCCGTTGCTCCTGCAAAGGTTATCGCAGAATTTGCTAAGGGTAATGACAAGATGGAAATCAAGTCAGGCTTTATGGATGGCAAGGTACTTACTCTTGCTGAAGTTGATCAGCTTGCAAAGACTCCGTCAAAGGAAACACTTATTGCGAAGATCATGGGCAGCTTGAACTCCCCTATCTCCGGATTGGCAAGATTGCTTAGCACAATCGTTGATGGTGGCGTAGAGATATCTGACCTTATCGCAAAGAAGGCAGGAGAAGCAACTGAAGCTCCCGCAGCTGAAGAAGCAGCACCTGCAGAAGAAGCAGCTCCCGAAGCTCCCGCAGCAGAGGCAGCAGCAGAAGAGGCTCCCGCAGCCGAAGAAGCAGCACCTGCAGAAGCAGACGCTGAATAATTAAAACTAAATTATTTGTTTTAGGAGGAAATTAAAATGGCAGACGTAGCTAAGATTTTAGACGAAATTAAAGAATTGAAGCTCCTCGAGGTAGCAGAGCTTGTAAAGATGATGGAAGAAGAGTTCGGCGTAAGTGCTGCTGCTCCCGTAATGGTAGCTGCTGCAGGTGACGGTGCTGCTGCAGGCGGCGCTGCTGAGCAGTCAGAGTTTGAAGTAGTTCTTGCTGATGCAGGTGCTTCAAAGCTTAACGTAATCAAGGTTGTAAGAGAAATTACAGGTCTTGGCCTTAAGGAAGCTAAGGAGCTCGTTGATGGCGCTCCGAAGTCACTTAAGACTGGCGTAGCTAAGGAAGAAGCTGAAGCTATGAAGGCTAAGCTTGAAGAAGCAGGCGCAAAGATCGAGCTTAAGTAATTATAGCTTGTATGTTTTTAGCCGCTGCCCATATACCGCATTTCGGTGTATGGCGTTAGCACATTTCTAATTCAAATTCTTTGCATAAAGGAAAATACTTATGATTTTAGACCTGTCGGATATCATCAAAAGAGAAAATGGGCAAAAGGTCATAGACGTTTTGCTTGAGCTTGCACCTATTGAATTTATGGGTGAGGACTATGTTTTAAAAGGCCCCGTTCATATAGACGGTGCAATAACAAACAATTCGAAGAATCTCGAGTTGAAAGCTGAGGTAAAGGGTGTTGTTGGCGTGCGCTGTGCACGTTGTGCCAGGGATTTTGATACCGAATTTGAATTTGGTATTGACGAGATACTTGTGCGTGACGAGACGGGAATTGTTGATGACCCTGATATAATAGCTTTTGCCGGATATGAGGTTGAGCTTGACCCGATAATTGTCGATAACTTTTTGATGAATATAGAAGGGCGGTATTTGTGCAGCGAAGACTGCAAGGGGCTTTGTCCCATATGCGGATGTGACTTAAATGTGTCAGAATGCAGCTGCGAAAAAGAAACTATCGACCCGAGATGGGCAGCCTTGGCAGAGATAATCAAGGATACAACTACTGAATAGGAGGTGCGATTGAGATGGCAGTACCTAAGGGTAAAGTATCGAAATCAAGACGTGATAAAAGACGAGCAAACTGGAAGCTTTCTGTTCCCGGTATGGTGGAGTGTCCCCAGTGCCACGAATGGAAAATGCCTCACAGAGTTTGTAAGGCTTGCGGCTACTACAACGGAAAAGAAGTTGTAAAGGTAGACGCTGAATAATTAAAACAATAAGATACACTGACTGAAGAGATTTGGTCGGTGTATTTTTTGTTGTATATGAAAACCACGCAACTATGCGGGTGGATGGTTACTTTTGAGAATTTTATCGGTAAAATTCTCAAAAAAGGTAAAAGATATTGCAAAATTTGTAGTTTGGTGTTATAATGTATAATGAATCCTTTATTACAATAGATTTTTAGGAGTTAGTGATATTACTTATCGTGGAATGATAAAATTAAAACATATGTTGATAACAGATAAAAGAGGGTGTGCTAAATGAATTACATTGCCTTACTAATGACAGTTTTCTCTCATATTGTAGGGGCATTATATATACAAAAACAAAAATATAATAAATTATTAACAGCTTGCTTTTGGGGTGTATACGCAATTTTTGCTATGTGCGTTATGATTTTTCAGGAAAATATAGTATATGGTTTTTTTGAATTGTTATTTATGCAGGCTATTATTTTTTACATAACATCAATAGGTCCTATCGGTGAAAAACTTTTTTTGTTTTTGACATATTCAAACTCATTTTGTATTTACATTGGTATAAATACAATTTTATCAAATATTTTAGGGAACATTGCATATGTGCTACCTTGTGCGTTAGGAATATTAATTCTAATACATATGCTTTTATATAAAATTTTAATTCCTTCCTATAGAAAATCTAAAGTGTTTTTTACTTCAGGTTGGTGGAAATACAATATTGTATTAATTCTATTTATGGTGCAGTTTTTAAACCAATATGCTTTTTTTGATGGATATAAAGAAGGTCTAATTTATGACTTTATAATCTTTAGTATTATTTTTTATTTAACATTAATTTTGGCATTTGATTCAGTGAAAAATGTTGCTTTAACGAATAAAAAATCAACGGAAAATGAAGAACTTGAAAAAATTGCATACATAGATACTTTGACAAATATTCAAAGCCGAGTAGCATATATGAAATTTACGAAAAAACAGGCGTTATCACATAGAAATAATATGACAAATTCTTCTTATGTATTTGTGATGATGGATATTGATGGTTTCAAAAAAATCAATGATACAAGAGGACATGTGATAGGAGATGAAATATTAAAATGTGTAGGTGCTGCTATCAATGAACACTTTAAACATTTTAAGTGCGAGAGTTTCAGAATAGGTGGAGATGAATTTGTTTTGCTTTTTGAAAACAAACAAATATCTGATGTTGAAGACCAAATGATAAAAATGAATAAAAAATTATATAATTCCTATGAAATTACATTGTCTTATGGCTGTTGTGAAGTGGATTTTGATAATAAAAAACCATTTGAGGAAGCATATAAAAAGGCCGATGTGCTTATGTATTCTAATAAAGAACAAAGGAAAATGCATAGATGATGATATGAATTATATTTTTAAATATAGTATGATATCTTCTAAGGTTTGGTTATTTGACGATATAGGTTTAATATATTCTCGAATTGTGTCACCATTGGTGACACAATTTTTATATGTGACAGTGGGGACGTACATTTTTTTGTCACATTTTCGTTTCAATAGCCACGAAAAGCCACAATATCGGACAAATAGGGATTGTCCCTTTTGTCTGACAAACTCAAAAAGGATCTCGTTTAGAGATCCTTTTCGTGGTTTAGGGGGTTTTTAAACATCACCTTTCCTGAATTATTCATTATGACAATTAGGTGCAGTCTCTATTTGTACGAAGTTTGTTTTTTGTCGATATGGTTTATATACATAATGATTACAAGGCAGATGATGAATGAAATAAAGGATAAAAGCTGTTGCGGATATATATGTATTCCAAATAGCATATTACCGTTTGCCTGAATTGCCGAGAGTATCTTTCCGGCAAGAATGGATGCACCAAAGCCGCAGATGCCGCCTATACAATTCTTTAATGCAAGCGCTTGAACGTATGGGGACTGTCCCCATACGTTTACTTTTCGATATACAATTTTACAGTATAATCATCTCGCATATGTAAACTGCGGCGGCAGAGCCGAGTGCGGTCAGGAGCAAGCCTCTTTTGCAGAATGCAAGGATGCAGGCTGTGATAAATCCGCAGGCGGCAGAAGCAATACTTCTTGTTGAGAATAAAATTGCGGGGAATGTCATTGCACCGAGGACGGCGTAGGGGATATAATAGAAAAAATCCTTTAAAAACCTGGACTTTATCTCGCGTCTTAAAAGTGTCAGCGGCAGAGCGCGGATGATGTATGTTACTATGCAGGTTACTGCCATAACCAAAAGGTAGTATTTCATTTAGTCTCTTCTTCCTTTAACCTTGAAATAACGGTGTTGTAACCGCCTGCACCGTAGCCTATGCAACGGCTTACACGGCTTATAGTAGCGGTCGATGCGCCTGTTTTTGCGGCTATATCGGTATAAACCTCGCCGTTTGAGAGCATCATCGCAACCTCAAGACGCTGGCTCATTGATTTAAGCTCTGAAATCGTGCACAAATCCTCGAAAAAGTCCATACATTCCTGCGGTGTTTTGAGCACAAGCATTGCTTTCATAAGATTTTGCATATTTTCATCCTTAAGCTTATCATTCATTTTGTATTTACCTCCGCAAAAATATACTTTATACTATTCTATCACTTTCGCGTGCGAAAGTAAAGTATATTTTTCATTTTTTTACATATATTATCTTTGTATTTCACATTCGAAAAAAGGAGCGATAAGCTATGCTGATACCTCTTATCCGCACACTCATACTGTATTTTCTTGTTGTTGTTGCCATGCGGATAATGGGAAAGAGACAGATAGGAGAAATGCAACCATCCGAGCTTGTGGTTGCAATAATGATTTCAGACCTTGCATCAATCCCGATGCAGGAGGTGGACATTCCTCTTTTGTCGGGGATTGTGCCTGTTTTAACGCTTTTGCTTTGTGAGGTCACAATGTCATATTTTTGTATGAAAAATCCGTCACTCAGAAAGTTATTTGCAGGTGAGCCGAGTATTGTTGTATATGAGGGGAAGCTTAGAATTGAGGAAATGCGAAGGCTCAGGTTTTCGCTTGCCGACCTTCTTGAACAACTGAGAATTAACGGCTGTGACGGCATAGGACAGGTTGAGGTTGCTGTGCTTGAAACCAACGGACAGCTTAGTGTCGTAAAAAAGCCCGATTATTGCACTGTTACACTCGGCGATATGAAGATGAAGAAAAAAAACATACTGCCATACCTTATAATAACAGACGGATTAGTAAATAAATCCGAGCTTACACGCTCCGGGCGTGATGAAAAATGGCTTGAAAGAGAACTGAAAAAGCGGAATATAGACGCCGTAGCCGATGTGTTTTTTATGGAACTTTCCGATGATGGTATAACATTTCAGTTGCAGAAGGAATAATTTCAGCTCACACTAACCGTCCCCTTGTGTGAGGGGTAGAAATCTCAATCAAAAAAGATGCCGGATGGCATCTTTTTAGTGGTACTTATTTTGAAAATCTGATTGATTCAATAACCTGCGGCTCAAGCGGTGAGTCGGTGAAGTTTGTCTTTGTTTCTGCTATGCGGTCCACAACGTCCATACCTTCGGTTACTTTGCCGAATGCGGCATACTGTCCGTCAAGATGCGGTGCATCCTGATGCATAATGAAGAACTGACTGCTTGCAGAGTTCGGGAAGGATGTACGTGCCATCGAAAGTACGCCTCGGGTATGCTTTAAGTCATTTGTAAAGCCATTTGCAGTAAATTCGCCCTTTATTGACTCTGCTTCCTTATGGTTCATATCGGTGTCATATCCGCCGCCCTGAATCATAAAGCCTTTGATAACTCTGTGGAATATAAGCCCGTCAAAGAACTTTCTTTCCACAAGGTCGATGAAGTTTGCTACAGTTATCGGTGCAGTGTTAGGATAAAGCTCTGCCTTTATAACGCCGCCGTCTTTCATTGTGATTATAATTTCGCTCATAGTATTTGCCTCCGTTAATTATTTCTCGTTTTCAACTATTTTAATTGACTTTATAACCTGCGGCTGCTTGGGCACATCGCGGATTCCTGCGGCAGGTGAGTAGGTTTCTACTGTTGCAATCTCGTCAATTACCTCAAGACCTTCAGTAACCTTTCCGAATGCGGCATATTCGCCGTCAAGATGCGGAGAATCCTCGTGCATAATAAAGAACTGACTGCTTGCAGAGTTCGGGTCATTTGTTCTTGCCATTGAGATTACGCCTCTTGTGTGCTTGAGTTTGTTCTCAACGCCGTTTGACTTAAATTCACCCTTGATTGAATCGGCATCCTTCGGCATCATATTAGCATCATAGCCGCCGCCCTGAATCATAAAACCTGCGATAACTCTGTGGAATATAAGTCCTTCAAAGAAGTTTTCGTTACAAAGCTTTACAAAGTTGTCAACCGTAATGGGTGCAACATCGGGATAAAGCTCACCCTTCATTGTTTTTCCGCTTTCCATTTCAATCACGAAATTAATCGGTTCTTTGCTTTTTCCGCATGAGCTTACTGTAAAAAGCATCATAGCAGAGAGTAAAATAGTGATAATTTTTTTCATTTTTCTAAATCCTTTCAGGTAATTTAATTGCAGATTTCAAGACAAATAGGGACCGTCCTCTTTTTCTTATAATTTATAGGCGGTTGGGTGCGAAGGAGAGTTGTAGGGACCGGCGTCCCCGACGGTCCGCCTCCAAATATTTGCACTTGGTCTGTAGGGACCGTCGAGGACGCCGGTCCCTACAGAACGTTGATTTAAACCTCTCTACAAATTATTAATTTAATAAGCTTTTACACAACCCGTCGTGCCTTATATGTCCTGATAACACATTATTCTTCGATTTCGTCTTCGATATCCTCTTCGTCCTCTTCTTCAAGCTCCGGTTCGATATCCTCCGGCTCTTCTAAAGGCTCGTTTTCGGGATGCACAACCTCTTCGCCCTCTTCAGGCTCTTCGTGGGATGTGAGAGTCATACTAACAACCTTCACATCATCTGTAAGACGCATTAGCCTTACACCCTGAGTATGACGTGCAATAACACTGATTTCGCCTGCAAACATTCTTATCAGCGTACCAGCTGATGTAATTACGATAATATCCTCGTCACTGCTTGCAGAGCCTATACCGATAAGCTTGCCTGTCTTTTCGGTGATACGATAGGTGTAAATACCCTTACCGCCACGCTTTCTTATCGGATATTCGCTGTACTCGGTTCTCTTTCCGTAGCCGTTTTCGGTTACGCACAGGAGGCTTCTGCCCTCTTCAACCTTAACAGCACCGATAACCCTGTCATCCTCTTTTAGTCTGATACCGCGAACACCTCTTGTTGTTCTGCCCTGAGGACGAACATCGTTTGAATTAAAGCGTACCGCCATACCGTTTCTTGTTGCAAGGATAACCTCATCTCCGGGGGAAGTAAGCATTACGCTGATAAGCTCGTCGCCCTCGTTTAATTCGATAGCACGAAGTCCCGATGAGCGGATACGTGAGTAGTCCATAAGGTTTGTCTTTTTTATAGTACCATTCTTCGTTATAAATGTGAGGAACTGTCCTTCAACAAACTCGTCAACCGGTATCATAGCCGTTACCTTTTCCTCCGGCTCAATGGGCAGAAGATTTACGATTGCCATACCCTTGGCGGTTCTTGTTGCCTCGGGGATGCGATAACCTCTTAAGTTATATACAACGCCCTTTGTGGTAAAGAACAGTATATCGGAGTGAGTAGATGTTGTAAGAATCTTTTCAACAAAGTCTTCCTCACGTGTTGTATGACCTGCAATACCTCTGCCGCCTCTGTGCTGTGATTTGTAGGTTGAAACGGGCACACGCTTTGTATAACCGTTATGTGTAAGTGTGATAACTATATCCTCTTTGTCTATAAGGTCCTCAATGTCAAAATCATCGGCATACGGCTCGATTGAAGTACGTCTTTCGTCGGCATACTTTGCCTTTATGCGGAGAAGGTCCTCTTTGATGATTGCATCAATTCTGCCCTCGCCTTCAAGAATGTCACGAAGCTCCTTGATTTTTTCAAGAGTTTCACGAAGCTCGTTGGCAAGCTTTTCTCTCTCTAAGCCTGAAAGACGTCCGAGGGGCATCTGCCATATAGCGGTAGACTGCACCTCGTCAAGACCGAATTGCTCGTTGAATATGGGATAAGCCTCCTGGAATGAGCTTGAAGAGCGAATGATTTTGATTATTTCATCAATGTGGTCAACCGCAATCTGATATCCCTCTAAAAGATGTGCACGCTCCTCTGCCTTTTTAAGGTCGAACTTTGTTCTGCGTGTGATAACATCCTGCTGATGAGCGATGTAGTAGTTTATCATCTCACGTAAGTTGAGGATTTTCGGTCTCTTGTCCACAAGTGCAAGAAGAATAACGCCAAAGGTTTCCTGCATCTGCGTGAACTTGTAGAGATTATTCAAAACCACGTTCGGATTAGCTTCACGCTTTAATTCTATATAAAAATGTATGTTCTCGTCCGATTCGTCACGTGTGCCTGAAATTCCATCAATTTTGCCGTCGCGCACAAGCTCGTTTATATGCTTTTCAAGTCTTAATTTGTTCACCTGATAGGGTAGTTCGGTAACGTGAATTCTGCTTCTGCCGCCGCCTATTTCTTCGATTTCGGCACGTGCACGCATAATAAGTCTGCCTCTTCCGGTAGAATAAGCCGACCTTATGCCGCTTTGTCCCATAATAAGACCGCCCGTTGGGAAGTCGGGGCCTTTTATGTGCTCCATAAGCTCTGCAAGCTCTATCATAGGATCGTCAATTACTGCAATAATTCCGTCGATAACCTCGCCCAGATTGTGCGGAGGAATGTTTGTTGCCATACCTACCGCGATACCCGATGAGCCGTTTACAAGAAGATTCGGGAATCTTGACGGCAGGACGTCAGGCTCTGTAAGCTTATCGTCGTAGTTCGGTACAAAATCAACGGTATCCTTTTCAATCTCAGATAACATTTCCGATGCAATTTTAGACATCTTAGCCTCGGTATATCTGTATGCAGCAGGGGGGTCGCCGTCGATTGAACCGAAGTTACCCTTACCCTGAACGAGAGGATAGCGGAGTGAGAAATCCTGGCCGAGACGTACCATCGCTTCATAAACAGATGAGTCACCGTGAGGGTGATATTTACCCAGAACATCACCGACGGTAGCGGCGGATTTTCTGAAATCGTTTTCATAAAGAAGCTTGCTGTCGTACATATTGTAGAGGATACGTCTGTGAACCGGCTTCATTCCGTCGCGGACATCGGGAAGTGCACGGGAGACGATAACACTCATCGCATAGTCAATGTATGACTGCTTCATTTCGTTGTTAAGCTCGACATCTATAATCTTCTGATTGGCAATAGCCTCCATGTCAAGAGCCTTTTCTTTAATCTTCTTTGCCATTGGCAATAGCCTCCATATCCGGATTCTTTCCTATTATAATACATATACATTAATTATATCATAAAAGGCTGGAAAATGCAAGCAAAATTAATAATTTAGCTGTCGCTAAATTAGTTAGGAATTAGGAGTTTGGAGTTAGGAGTTAAAGTAGAAAACCTTGCGGTTTTCATTTATTAATATTGGGAAACGCAAAAGTAAACGAATAGGGGATTTGTAGGGTACAATACATAACGTTTACTTTTTGTACCTTGTAGGGGACGATGTGGGCATCGCCCCTGCATATGTATTTCTGATTTGGACCGGAATGCGACATCTGTTGTGAAACATCAAAAAGTAAACGTATAGGGACAGTCCCCATATGTTTACTTTCATAATTCCTGACTCAAAGAGCGAGAAATTATAATTTAAGTGATTATGTAAACTAAACTCAAAAAGTTATCCACACCCAATTGCAGGGACAGGAAATGATTTTTCGTTGATTTTATCACATTTATTGACTTTTCCACATTTTCCACACAGTTATCCACGTGGATAAGGGGTAAAATAAATGGCATAACTGCGTGATGGTGGCATTTTCCACGAGGTTTACAAATAATTATGTCGAAAAATGGGAGAAGTGTTGATAAAACAGTTAGTAAAATGTCAATAAAATGTAAAACAAGCTTTAAAATACGCATAGCTATGCGGTTTTAGAATGTTAAGAAAATCTTTCAGACTTATCCACACCCGTGGATAAGTTGTTGGACATTTGGAAGGAAGAGATGAACACTGTTTTGAGAAAAATATCGAATGAGCGCTTTTGTTTTAATTGTGTTGAAAAAATGGCATAAAACCTCGGAATTTTTGGTTAGTTATATAGTTCTTTTTTTATTGACAAAACAGTATTATAGTGATATAATAATTATGTCCGCACTTTTGCGAAATAGTTTGTAATACATATTTTATAGGATTTAAGGAAGTAATTACAGATTATAAAGGCATAGGCGAAAAAAAAGAAAGGAGCTTTTTGAATGAAAGCGAAGAAATTTTTACAACTTTTTATAGCTTTGGCTATGGTTTTCTCTTGCATTGGTATTACTGCTTTTGCGAACGAAAACACGACAACTGTCACAGGCCTTACAGGTTCGGGTACAGAGGCTGATCCTTATCTTATTAAAGGTATGGCAGACCTTATATTATTCCGTGACAGTGTAAACGACGGCGAAACAAAATACAATGCAGAAAATGTTTATGTTGCACTTGGCGCAGATATTGATATGTCAGGCACAGACTGGAACGTAAACATTGGTGATGACTGCAGTGCTACATTTGATGGTATTTTCGATGGTAAGGGTCACACAATTTCTAACCTTATATCCAACGAAACTGCTCAAAAGATAGATGAATATGTATGCACAGGTCTTTTTGGTGCAATTTACGGCTCTGCACAAATCAAGAACCTTACTATTAATAATGCAACCATCAATGCAGGCGACTTTACAGGTAACAATGCAGGTGTTGTAGTTGGCTTTATGTATAGCGGTACCGGTTCGATAGAAAACGTAAAGGTTACAGGCGACATTAAGATTAATGTTCCGGGTATTTATGGTGTTGGTGTAATTGCAGGTTATGACTATTACAGCGAAGGTCTTGTTATAAAAGATTGCTCGGTAGAAGCAAATGAAGGTTCATATATCAATGCCATAAGCGGTGCAGGTGGTATCATCGGCTACGGCGGAAGAGTTGATATTGAGAAATCTTCTGTAAAAAACCTTGCAATCAGCGGTAAAGGTCTTGTCGGCGGATTGGCAGGATTATTCAATGATGGTGCGTCTGTAAGCAACGGTTGCACTGTTGAGAATGTTGCAATTACAACAACAGGTGATATGTGGGTAAACAGCTCAGCAATTGTAGTAGGTTCTATTTCAAGTAGTAAAGGAATCTCTGTTTCTGATGTTTCATACTCAAATGTAACTGCAAACGGTGAGAGTATTTCAAATATGATTGGTAGTTTTTATGCAGAAAAGCCGACTGTAGTTGTACCGGCAGTAGTGGCAAAGGTTGGCGATACATATTATGCTGACATTCAGGAAGCAATCAAGGCTGCAGCTCCTGCAGGAACTGTTGAGCTTCTTAAGGATGTTACTGTTGATAAGTGGATAATGATGTCTGAAACTCTTACTATTGGTAATGGTACGCTAATTACTCTCGAAATCAACGGTTTAACAATCGACGGTAATGGTTATGCTCTTACGATTAATGACATAGAGTCTGCACAAAATGGCGGATATTTATTCTACGATGCATCTAATCTGAATGTTAAGGACCTCACAATAAATGTTGCTGACGGTCTTGTCGGTGGTATCGGACTTAAGTCAGGTACTATATCAAACGTTACCTTTAACGGCGGCGTTTATGGCGTGTTCCCCGGTAACGGCGGCGTTACAATTTCAAACTGCACATTCAAGACAAGTGGTTCTGCTATCTATTATGAAGAAGCAAGAGAAAATATTGTTGTTGACGGCAACACCTTCGAGCTTCCTTCTGATGCCAACGTTATTCTTATGAGAAGCAACGAGCGTTTCACAAACAACACAGTAATTTCGGGAAGAACCGTAAATGTTGTAAGCGGTTCACCTGTAGTAACAGGAAACGATTTTGGCGATGTAAGACTTAAGGTTTATAATGCAGCAACAGCGACTATCAGTGACAATAAGATTAACGTGCTTGTATTTAGTGATGAGAGTGCCGTTAATTCTACGTTCGATGACAATACTCTCAGCCCTGAAGCAGAGAACGCATTGGAAGCTGCAGGCGTTATTACGCTACCGCCCGCACTTCCGACAGCAACAGTAACAGAGCTTAAGAATGCAGACCTCACATTTGCAATGAACTTCAAGGCAGATGCTGCAACAGAAGCACAGCTTGCATATTATGGTGACTGGTATGCAGACTTTGTGCTTAAAGTAAATAAGGACGTAACCTTCAATGCAAACGGCGGAGCTGACGGATATCTTTCAGGACAGTATGATGGTTGGTCAGAGAACTGGGTAAATGTACCGTTTGAGAATGTTACATTAAAAGCAAATGAATCACTCAAGATAATGGAATATGCAGCAGAGTTTATGGGCAAGCCGGGACTTAAGCTTACATACGCAGATGTATATAACAGCGTGAAGGACTTTGACTGCGGAGTATTCTTTGAAAAAGAATTCATTGCAGCCAATCCCGACCTTGAGGTAACACTTGAGCTTCGTATGTACA
>JAZRMB010000058.1:0-16805 GCA_045647245.1 Clostridia bacterium | reverse complement strand
TGAATCTTTCACAGTTAACAATTAATCTCGAAGAAACACAAATTCCAACTAACGCAGATCTTGTTCTTACACTTTCTGCAAAAGAGGATATGGAACTTCCTGAGAGAATTGTAATCACTCTTGACAAGACCATCCGTGATGAAGATGTCGAGGACGAAGAGAATGAAGAAATCATCGAAGACAAGACAGAATATATCATAAACACAGATGGTAAAGATAATCCTGAAGGCTTTGAATTTGATGCAGAAAGCGGAGAGCTTACAATATCATCAGAATTACTTGAAGGTGTAAGAGAAATCGCAATAGCAGATATTGAAGAAAATGAAGCCGACGAGGATGAAGAAAAAGCAACACTCACCTTTGAGGTTAAAAATCTTACATTTGATTTCACAGATGATGAAATTGTAACTGATGAGGATGTAGTAATAACATTTACTGCAGGAGAAGGCTATGAATTGCCTGAAACAATTATAATTACAATTGACGGCGAGGAATACATCGTTTACACAAGCGAAGAAGACAGTGACAAAAATCCTGAAGGTATCACATTTGATACTGAAACAGGTACACTGACCATATCCAAGGATTTACTCGAAGATGCAGAGGCAATAACCATTGCTGCAGAGGGCGTAAAAAAAGAGGATGAAGATTCCGAAGGCAAAGAAGAAACCTCTGATACAGACAAGAAGGATGAGTCTGAGGATAAGGATAACACAGGCAAAGAAAATGAGTCTGAATCTGGCGACACTGCCGATAAGAAACCTGAAAGCGGCACAGACACACCGAATGCCGAGGATAAGACAGAACCCGAAGGTGGAACGGATGCACCGGGCGGAGAAAACACAGAAACAACCACCCCGGAAACTAACCCAGATAACACTACCGATGGCGAAGGCAATGGCGCTAATGATGGTAAAGACGAAGATGGAACTGAAACGCTCGAACCTGACACAGAGCCAACTACTCCTACTACACCAGATACAGAAGATAAAACCGATATTGAGCAAGGCGGTGAAAAAGTAGAAACAGAAGAAAATGGCGAAGGTTCAACCGAGAATGGAACGGAAGAAACTACTCCCGATACTGAAAGTGGTAGCGATGACGAAACTACGACACCAACAGAACCGACAACTCCTGCCGAGCCAAGTGAGCCTGCTGTATCACCTGAAACACCGAAAACAGAAACACCAAATACAAGCGAACCTACAACAGGTGGAAATGATGATGACAACGGTGGAACGGGAAGTGTTGATAGCAGTTCTACGGAAAGTAGCAGTAATAGCGGCAAGGATAGTACACAGAGCAATGCCTCAAATGAAAGCATAACCTATGCCTCGCCGGACGTAACGTTAACTGTGCCGACAACCTCTGCACCTGCTACAAACGAAACAAGTACACCAAGTGCAGGCACGCAGGCAAGCGATAACACATCAATTGCCCCTGCTTCTTCTACTCCTACACTAAGCACTAACAATAATTCAAACGGAGAAAGGCAGACATCGAGTACAGCAACTTCTTTAGAAAGTAAGGAAACATCTTCCGAGGAATAATTAAAAGAAAGAAACCGTTAGAGAGTTGTGTTTAAAGACGGCTATAAATATAAATGGGGAGATAGGAAATAGGCAAAAGTAGTTGGTGGGAGGATTGAAAATATCATCCCACTTTTAAAAACGGAAGATAGGAGTTGATTATGTTAAAAATATTATTTATTGCAGTAACAATTATAATTCTTGTGTTTATTCAATTCGCAATGTACAGTGCAATGGTAGTCGCAGGTTGCTCCGGCGAGAATGAGAACAATGGTGATAACAACGAAGGAGATGACAACGAAATGTTTTGTAAGAAACAAATGTGTCCGAGATGTAAGACAGGAAAAGATAGTTACGAGCTTGATAAGCGATCGGAAGCATGCCCGTATCTCGGGTGGTGGGAAAAAGGGAAATGTAGCTTTTTTGTACCGCTTGAAGAGCCCTCAAAGACAGGTGTGTTAAAAAAATTAAAAACAAAGTGTACCAAAATTATAGAACGCTGTACGGTTAAACCTTCTTAACCATACAGCGTTTTATAGTGTGCACGGCATGCGTAATAATATGGTGGTGAAAGTCTGCTACCACAGTATTTGACTTTTAAGCTGAGTTATGTTATAATAACGAAAGGATTTTATAATATATGTATAAGGGGGTGAAATTGCAATGGTAATAAAGGAGTCGGCAGAGAATTATCTTGAAACGATTTTTATGCTTAATCGGAAAAAGGGTTATGCAAGAAGTATAGATGTTGCGAATGAACTTGGAGTGTCAAAGCCGAGCGTATCCGTTGCAATGAAGCACTTTCGGGAGGAAGGATACATAACAATTGAAGAGGACGGCGCTTTGAAGCTTACCGATAAGGGTTTTGAAATAGCAGAGCGTGTGTTTGAACGTCATCAGATTATAGCAAGAGCGCTGATTGCGCTTGGGGTGGATGAAGAGACGGCGTATGATGACAGCTGTAAGATAGAGCACGACATAAGTCAGAAAAGTTTTGAGAAAATCAAGGCTTATCTGATTGAAAAAGGTAAATGATTTTAAGGGGGATTTTAATAAGAACTGCAGATTACGGTTCTTTGATCCCTTTTTTTGTTCGGAAAGGAAAAGAAATGAAGAAATTTATTAAAAGAGCTTTGCTTCTGCTTTTTGTTATGGCATTTGCTGTGCTTGCAGGTATGGCTCTTGTATATAACGAGGTAGAAAGAGTTGGTATGAAGAAAACAGTTGGTGTGCATACGGTAAATCGGGCACAATGTATTATTGTGCCGGGGGCGGGCATTATCAGAGGAAGACCGTCGCTGACTCTTGCAAGAAGACTTGATAAGGCACTTGAACTGTACAATAACGATGTGGCCGACAGAATTATCGTGTCGGGTGACCATGGAGCGAAGGATTATGATGAGGTTAATACCATGCGCGAATATCTGTGCGAAAGAGGCGTGCCGAAGGAAAATGTTTTTATGGACCACGCAGGATTTTCTACCTATGATACGGTATACAGGGCAAAAGAGATATTCAGAGTTGAGTCGGCTGTTATTGTTACGCAGAAATTGCATCTGATGCGTGCTTTGTACATTGCACAAAAGCTTGGACTTGAATGTGAGGGGGTTATTGCCCGGGACTCCACAGCCGCAACCACAAGGGTGCAGATGATTCGTGAGTACCCTGCAAGGGTAAAGGCATTTCTTGACTGCTGTATTTTAAAAAGCAAGCCTAAATACTTAGGTGATGAAATCCCGGTATCGGGAAGCGGCATTGTAACAGAGGGATAATGAAAACGGAAGCTTTTGCAGAGGCAAAAGCTTTCGATTTTAATATATTCGGTTTTGCATATATGAAGAGAGGGGGTCGTCATGCCCTGCTTTTACGATATTTCGACGGAGAAACGCCGTTTAAACGCTTGAAAACATCGCCGAAGTAATTGCTTGACGAAAAACCGCATTTATCCGATATTTCGCTGATTGAAAGTTCGGTATAAACAAGAAGCTTTGTGGCGGCATTAACACGTATCTCTGTTAAATATTCACTGAAGCCGAAGCCGGTCATCCGCTTGAATTTTTTTGAAAAATATGTCTGATCCATATATGCCATTTTAGCGGCATCGGAGAGGGTAATGTCCTTTTCGTAATTTTCCGATATATAGCGAGCAACCTCCTGGATTTTGTCGCTGTGACCGCCTGCAGCACCGGCGGTTTTGCTTCCGTAGCGCATTATAAGAATAAGTATTTCAATAAATATACTTTTTTGCATTGCCTCGGTGTATATGTCGTTGCGTGTTGCTTCGCGGTACATTTCATTAAGTTTTGCCCTGATTGTATCGGCTATATTATGAGGAAGAGAAATACACCCCGACTCCGAAAGGATTGAGGTGTTATTTTTATTTTCGGGAATATCAAGTTGGGATATGTCCGCATCGTGGAAATAAACGACATATCTTTCATATCCTTTGTTATTCCTTGCAGATGTTTTGTGAAGTTCGTTTTTCGGAATTATTATCACATTATCGGGAAGTACATCATATATTGTATGCCCGATAAAATACCGTCTTTCGCCTGACAGAAGAAAATACAGCTCGTTATACGGGTGCGAATGCATTTCAGGCATATCTTGGGCGGCTTTTGTTGAATCCTTTTCTATTTTAATGCCCAAAACAGAAGCGGGCAGGGTAAAGTTTTTCACTAAAATCACATCCTTTACTGAAAAACAGTATACCATAAACAGTAATAAAATGCAATATATCTGTAAAAAGATACTAAAATTACAAAAATACAGTAGAAATTACATTAATTATGTAATATAATAGCATTATGAGGGTGATTATGAAATATACAACACCTGAGGCCAAAGGAATAAAATCATAGTTGATTTATGATTAAATAAGGAAGGGTAAAATGAAAGAGAAAATAATACAATTCGGAGAAGGCGGATTTTTAAGAGGCTTTGCCGACTGGATGATTAAAAAGGTTAATGATGAGGCCGGATTTGACGGTGAAGTTGTTGTGGTACAGCCTATCAAAGAGGGCTTGTGCGATATGCTCACAAAGCAAGGCTGTGTATACACTCACGTCTGTCGGGGTATTGAAGGTGTTGAAATACAGAAAAATGATGTAATTTCAAGATGTGTTAAGCCGTATGATGATTTTGATGAATACTTAAAGCTTGCAGAAAACCCCGATTTTCGTTTTATGATTTCAAATACAACGGAGGCAGGTATAAAATTTTCCGGGGAGGATAAGCTTTCGGACAGACCTGCAAAGGAGTTTCCTGCAAAGCTTACACAGCTTTTGAAAAGAAGATTTGATTTGAAGCTTGAGGGTTTTGTATTCCTTCCGTGTGAGTTGATTGACAAAAACGGCGAAAATCTCAAAAAATGTATTTTGAAATACGCAGATTTGTGGGATTTGGGCGTGAAAACGGCGATGTTGGTATAAGAAACGATATATGGATTGTAAATACGGTGGGATGCGTCAATAATAGGCGAAGCTCTGACAGGTGCACAGTTTGTTGTTATATCAATTCTTCCGGGCACATTTGCAGAAATGGAAAGCGATGTGCACACGCCCGAAAAGTACGGAATATATCAGTCTGTAGGCGATACATCGGGCCCGGGCGGAATTGTAAGAGCATTAAGAACTCTTCCGATGATGGAAAAAATCGCACTTGCAATTAAGGAATATGCTCCCGAAGCGTGGGTTATAAACTATACAAACCCGATGACTCTTTGTATTAAAGCACTTTATTACACCTTCCCCGAAATAAAGGCATTCGGGTGCTGTCATGAGGTATTTGGCACTCAAAGTCTTCTGATTAAGGCACTAAAGGAATTTGAGGGCATAGAGGATGCGAAAAGGGAGGATATTAACGTAAATGTAGTGGGTGTTAATCATTTTACGTGGCTCACAAAGGCACAGTATAAGAATATTGACCTTTTTGATGTCTATGCAAAATTTGCCGAAAAGTATGCCGAAATCGGATGTGCGGAGCAGGCGGATGTGAACTGGCTGAACAGCCATTTCCATACGGGAGAAAGAGTAAAGATTGACCTTTTCAGACGCTATGGCTATATGGCGGCGGCAGGGGACAGACGCCTTGCGGAATTTTGTCCGTCCGATTGGTACCTGAAGGATCCCGGTACTGCGCATAGCTGGCAGTTTGGCTTAACTCCCATTTCGTGGAGATGGGACGACCTTGAAAAGAGACTTGCTAAAAGCAAAAGACTTATTTCGGGTGAAGAGGAATTGAAGATAAATAAAACCGGCGAAGAGGGTGTAAACCAGATGCGTGCGATTTTGGGGCTTACAAATCTTGTAACCAATGTGAATATCCCGAATATGGGGCAGATACCCAACCTTCCGATGGGTGCCGTTGTTGAAACTAATGCGATATTCAGAGCAAACAGTGTTGTGCCGGTTATGGCAGGAGATATTCCCGGGGAAATATTCCCGTTAATCGCAAGAGTGTCGGGTGAACAGGAAATAATGGCAAAAGCCTGCAGAGAAAGAGATTTAGAGCTCGCTTTCAAGGCATTTGCAAATGACCCGCTAATTACAATATCACACCTTGAGGCAAGAAAGCTCTTTAAGGAAATGATAGATAATACGAAAAAATATCTTACTGAATACGATGTTGATGGTTTTAAGGCGTAAAAAAATAAACCCTGAGGAAATATCGTAGGGGCGGAGTTTATCGATGCACCGCGGCTATAGAAAATAAAATATAATAAAAAGACCTTGCAACAAAATAAATAAGTAATAAAATCCATTTAGCAGGGATGACGTCTTACACAATTTGTCGTCAGCATATATCTGTAGTTTATGTGATATGTTCACGATTTGTTTACTAATTCAAAAACTGTGAACCTTTTTCAAATAATACTTGCAAAATATCAAGAATCGGTGTATAATTACCATAAGGTCAAAAATTCGTGGCGGAGGTAATGCCGCCTTGTGCATTGGAGGAAATTATGAAGTGTCCTTATTGCGGATTTATTGAAAGCAAGGTAATTGATTCACGTCCGACGGAGGAGAGCGGTGCTATCAGAAGAAGGCGTGAGTGCTTGAAGTGTCAGAAGCGTTTTACTACATATGAAAAGCTTGAGACAATTTCGATTGCTGTTATCAAGCAGGATAATTCACGCCAACCGTATGACAGAGGTAAGATTTTAAGAGGCTTGATGCGTGCTTGCGAGAAAAGACCTATTTCCATTGCACAGATGGAAAAGATTTCGGACGATATTGAAAGTGAACTCTATCAGTCAATGATAAAGGAAGTGACATCTACCGAAATCGGAGAAAAAGTTATGAAGTACTTAAGAGACCTTGATGAGGTCGCTTATGTGCGTTTTGCGTCTGTTCATAAGCATTTCAGTGATATCGAAACCTTTATGAGTGCACTGCAGGAGCTTATGGAGGATGAAAAATAAAAAGAGTTTTGAATAAACCGTACTCCGGTACGGTTTGTTTTGCTGTAAGAATATATTAAATTGAATCGGAAAGGCAATGAAAAAGGATGAATAACCGTACAATTGCGGCAATATCCACTCCGAAAGGCGTGGGCGGTATTGCTGTTATCCGCATAAGCGGACCTGATGCAATAGCTGTTGCGGACAGAGTGTTTTCAGGTAAAAAGGCTCTTAAGGATGCAGAAAGTCATACAATATCCTACGGTCATATCATATCAGATGGCGAGGTGCTTGATGAGGTTTTGGTAAGCGTAATGCGTGCACCTAAAACCTTCACAAGAGAGGACGTTGTTGAAATTAATACTCACGGCGGAAGCGTTGCGGCGAGGCGTGTGCTTGAAAGTGTGCTCGAAAACGGTGCATATGCCGCAGAAGCAGGTGAGTTTACAAAGCGTGCGTTTATGAACGGAAGAATTGACCTTTCTCAGGCAGAGGCTGTTATAGATATTATAAATGCAAAAACAGAGCTTGCACATAAAAACGCACTTTCGCAGGCACAGGGGCATCTTAAAAAGAGAATCGAAGAAATAAGAGAAGAATTAACAACACTTGCGGCGGCTATGCAGGTTTCAATCGATTACCCCGATGAAGAGCTTGAGGAATTAACCCCTGAGGACATATACGAAAGGCTCTTAAAAATCAAGGCAATTGCAGGCAGAATTATTGACTCTGCCAAAAGAGGAAGGGTAATAAAAGAGGGCATAAGGACTGCGATTATAGGCAGACCGAACGTCGGAAAATCATCTCTTCTAAACTATCTTGCAATGGAAGAGCGTGCGATTGTAACCGATATTGCAGGCACAACAAGGGATGTTATAGAAGAGACTGTTGAAATTGACGGCATTGCATTAAGGCTTATGGATACTGCAGGTATCAGAAGCACCGATGATGAAATTGAAAGGTTAGGCGTTGAGCGGTCGGTGGCTTTTATCGAAAGTGCAGAGCTGATTTTGCTTGTTCTCGATGCGGCGGTAGGGCTTTTGGATGAGGATAAGGAGCTATTAGAAAAAACCGAAGGCAAAATGAGAATAATACTTGTAAATAAAACTGATACAGGTAAAAATCTTGATATAGACGGCTCGATTGCGATATCTGCAAAGACGGGAGATGGAATGGAAAAGCTCTCGGAAGAGATAAAAAGGCTATACGCTCTTGAAAAAATAGGGGCGGAGGAAATAACGCTCACTAACGAAAGGCAGACGGGTGCACTTATGCGAGCGTATGAAGCAATCGAAAGAGCGGCAGATGCGATTTCGGGTGGTATGTGTCAGGACTTTGCGGCACTTGATATTAATGAGGCACTTTCGGCAATCGGAGAAATTGACGGCAGAACAGTGTCGGAGGATATTGTAGATGCTGTTTTCAGAGATTTTTGTGTAGGAAAATAATACGTGTTATAAATTAATATATCATAAATTTTGTAAAAACACTTGCATATTCCGGCTGAATTTGATAAAATATAGAATAGTTTGGGTTTAAGATAAGAAATGAAGCGGAGGTAGAACCGTAGTGGAAGGAATAATTCAGGAAATACAAAACGGCATATATTCCACCTTTATAGTTGACGACAGATGGACGTGGTTTTTGAGCGGTCTTGAAAAGACATTGCTGATTTCTCTTGCATCTGTTCTTTTGGGAATGGTACTTGGTCTTGTTACAGCACTTTTCAGGCTGTCCAATTCCAAAATTTTAAAGGCGATAGGTGGTACATATGTTGATGTGATAAGAGGAACGCCTACAATGGTACAGCTGCTCCTTATTTACTATGTAATTTTTGCACCTGTTCCGATTCCTAAAATGCTTGTCGGAATAATTGCTTTCGGTATAAACTCGGGCGCGTATATAGCAGAGATTGTAAGAGGCGGAATTTTGTCGATTAATAAAGGACAGACCGAGGCGGGTCGCTCACTGGGACTATCCGGTGCGCAGACTATGATATTCATTGTAATACCACAGGCTGTTAAGAATATACTGCCTGCTCTTGCAAATGAGTTTATCGTGCTGATTAAGGAAACCGCAGTAATCGGAATGGTGGATAACTTAGACTTGGTAGGTGCGGCAAAGAAGGTACAAAGCCGTACATATGATTATTTTTGGCCGCTTATTTCGATTGCAGTAATATATTATGTTGTTATTAAGATTCTTTCAATTCTTCTGGGAAGGTTTGAAGAAAGACTCAGAAAATCGGATATCAGATAACCGGAAGGAAGAAGGAGGATAAATGATATGATTAAGGTAGAAAATCTTAAGAAAAGCTTTGGAAAGCTTGAGGTTTTAAAAGGAATAGATGAGCATATAAAAAAGGGAGAAAAGGTAGTTGTGATCGGACCGTCAGGCTCGGGTAAGAGTACCTTTTTGAGGTGTCTCAATCTGCTTGAAACTCCGACAAATGGAGATATTTACATAGACGGTGAGTGCATTACAGCTAAAGGCACAAATGTAAATAAAATCCGTGAAAGAATGGGAATGGTGTTCCAGCAGTTTAATCTGTTTCCGCACCTTACCATAATTGATAATATCACACTTGCACCGATTAAGGTGAAGAAGATGTCGAAGCAGGAGGCTGAAAAGCTTGCAATGGAACTGCTTGAAAGGGTAGGGCTTGTTGATAAGGCACAAGCGTATCCTGCACAGCTCTCGGGTGGTCAGCAGCAGAGAATTGCAATTGCAAGAGCACTTGCGATGAACCCCGATATTATGCTCTTTGACGAGCCGACATCGGCACTTGACCCCGAAATGGTAGGTGAGGTTTTGGCAGTTATGAAGGACCTTGCAGATGCAGGTATGACAATGGTGGTTGTAACACACGAAATGGGCTTTGCAAGAGAGGTTGCGTCACGTGTGCTCTTTATGGATCAAGGCGTTGTAATGGAGCAGGGAACACCGGAGGAATTGTTTGGTAATCCGCAGAACGAGAGAACAAAGTCGTTCCTCAGTAAGGTACTTTAATTTATTGTGGTTATAGCGCAAAAGGCGTTGTAATATAAAAAAATATTTAACATATTTAAGGGAGGAAATTCACAATGAAGAAGAATTTACTTAAGATTGCAGCTTTCTCAATGGCAGCTGTAATGAGTCTCGGCATGCTTACAGGATGCTCAGAGAAGGCAGAAAAGACAGAAGAAGGCAAGACAGAAACAGCAGAAAAGCTCGTTATGGGTACAAATGCTGCATTTGAGCCGTTTGAGTTTGTTACAACAGCTGATAAGGGCGTTGTTGGCGAGTTTGACGGTATCGACGTTGTTATTGCAAATGAAATTGCAAAGTCAATGGGTAAAGAGCTTGTAATTGAAGATATGGAATTTGACGGACTTTTGGCATCTGTACAGACAGGTAAAATCGATATGGCTGTTGCAGGTATGACAATAAAGCCCGAGAGACTTCAGAGCGTTGATTTCTCAGTTCCTTACTATAAGGCAACTCAGGTTATCGTTGTAGCTGCTGACAATGAGGATATCAAATCAGCAGAAGACCTCAAGAATGATAAGAAGGTCGGCGTTGTTCTCGGATATACAGGTGATTCAATCGTAACAGATGACCTTAAGGTAAGCGAGGATAATATCACACGTGCAAACCGTGGTGTAGACGTAGTTCAGGATGTTAAGAATGGCAAGCTTGATGCAGTTGTTATCGACTCATACACAGGTAAGGCACTTGCAGAGAAGAACGGTCTTAAGGTAGTAGAGGATGCAGAAGCATTTGAAGCTGAGGAATATGCTATTGCTATTGCAAAGGGCAACACTGAGCTTCTTGAAAAGGTAAACGCAAAGCTTACTGAAATGTTAGAGAGTGGCGAAATCGAAGAAATCGCACAGCGTTACAACTAATATAAAAACATATACGGGAGTCATAAATGGCTCCCGTATATAATAAATATTAATATCTGCGGGTGTAGTTTAGTGGTAAAACAACAGCTTCCCAAGCTGTGGTTGTGGGTTCGATTCCCATCATCCGCTCCAATTAAAAAACCGCATAAATGCTTGGAATTATAGCATTTATGCGGTTTTCTTTGGTTTTATATTGGCTTTGTTTTGCAGAGAAAAACAAGATTTGACATCAAAAAACAAGGTAAATTGATGTCAGATTGATGTCAGATATGAGTTTAATTTATCGGCAGTATTCTGCAGTCTTGATTGTCTGATATGTGTATATATATTTTGTGTGGTCACTATATCAGAGTGCCCCATAAGGGTCTGTGCATCTTTTACATTTATATCTGCTTCAAAGAGCAGAGTCGCAAAGGTGTGGCGTATTTGATGTGCGGTTATAGTTAAATTCGCTATGGTTGTGTATTGTTCCCATGCTCTTTGGTATTCGCTTTGATTCATATAACCGCCGTGCATACCTTTGAAGATTGGTTCATTCTTTTTTGTTGGTATCGTGAGTTTTTCGGCCAAGGGTGTTAAAAGTATAATATCACGCTTGCCGGCGGTGGTTTTTGGTTCTTTTAATTTTGGCTTTACCCCTTCAAAGTACAATGATTTATTTATGTGTATTACTTTATTTTCAATGTCAATATCTTCCCATGTAAGGGCAAGGGCTTCGCCTTTTCGGCATCCAGTATACAAAAGGAAGTATGCAAAGAAGCCGAAGGGTTTATCTATGCTGTTTTTAACGGTTGCTATCTCTGCATCGGTGAGCGCTTCTCTTTTTTCGGATGGCTTCCCTTTTGGTGGTGACACGTAAGCTGTAAAATCCTGCGACATATAGTTTTGAATATTCGCATATTTGGATATGAGTCTCAGAACGGAGAGAGCATCTTTTATTGTTTTACCTGAATACTGTTCGAGTTCTAATTTATGAAGATACATATTCACGAGCTTTGGTGAAATTTCTTTTATGTACATATCACCAAAATATACATTGAGCTGCTTTACGAATATTGAATATCGCTTTGCGGTGGTGGGGGATATAGTTGGTGTGTGGTGTTCTTCCCATTCCTCTGACACTTCTGAAAAGAGTTTTCCACGCTCTTCTTTTTGTGTATATTCAAGCATCTGCCGCATTATATCGAGCTCTGCCTGACGTGCTGTCGATTCGTTGCTGTAGAAGTAGAGTCTTTGTCCGCTTATAGTGACCGACTTCTGCCATCTGCCGTCTTTTCTGCGTTTCATCTGTCTCAGGCTCCTTTCTTTTTATTTGCCCATTTCAGGTACGTCCCCATTTGGGTTATTTAATAATCTTTGTGTAAATAACAATATTTGCTGTTGAGTGCCCTTGAATAAGTACAATTTGATTTTAAACATTTATGTTCTGTGCAATATGATGAATATCCGGAACGTTTATTAACACAATTATAATTCGTGCATTTATGGCTGTAACAGTATTGACTATTGTTTTTTCTTTCACTCTCACAGCCTGATACAGTGCAATTATGTTCATAACAATATCGTGAGCCATCAGAACCACGGTTTTGGCAGAAAGTTTCAGAACACTTATGCAACATACAGTATTCGTCGTTACTCAAAATACCATAAATACATCCTGAAATTCTGCATTTATGGTCAAAGCAATAACTGCTGTTATTAACTCTTGGTTCGTTGCAAAACGCTGTCATACACACGTCTGAAGATGCTTGTTCGGAAGGTGCTTGAATATATTGTTGGGTAGTTGTTATGTATTCACCGTCATACCATTGACCGGTAAGAGTTCGACCATTAGCGAAATAGTATGTACCTTGCCCATGCATAGTGCCGTCTTTATGTTCACCGACGTATTTGTCGCCACTCGAATAATAGTATGTACCTTGACCATTCTTATTACCATCCTTAAACTCACCGACGTACTTGTCGCCACTCGAATAATAATACGTGCCTTGACCACACTTTTCATCATTTACGAACATTCCTATATATTTATCGCCGTTGGTATAATAACAAACTGCTTCACCATTTAACTTTCCATCCTTCCATTCGCCTACTTGTGTTTCGCCGTCCGGAAAAATATAAGTGCCGAGACCGTTAAACATATAGCCGCTATATTCACCATTATAATAGGAGCCACCATCAAACCAAGTGGAACCTTTAATCATGTAGTTTGATTCAAATGAATTAAAAAGCCCCATGCTTGCAACTTCGTAATTGGGTAGTTTATATAAAATGCCATAACCATATGCTTTTCCGTCTAACGTTTCACCATAGTAAACATAATCATCATTCCAATACAATTCTTTAATATTCCCTAAAGACGATAAATTAATGGTACGAGATTGATTATCCCAAATCACCTGCATACCGAATGCTTCTGATACAACACGCAAAGGAATCATTGTACGACCATTGATTATTTTTGCCGGTACATCCAAATCTATTTCGCAAGTATTTCTAAACATAACATTTTCATCTATTGTTACATATACAGAGATACCCAATGATGTTCCGAAAACGGTTTTTGTTTCTTCTTCCCAAGACACGTTGGCACCTAAAGCTTCAAACAGAGCACGCATAGGGACAAGTGTTCTTCCGTCTATTATTACCGGCGGTTGGTCAAATTCTACTTTCTGCCCCTCAATATAAACAGAAATTTCGTCGGTTGCGTGGGCAGTGGTGAAGATGGTAAATAGGGTTAGAATTAGTGTGATTAGTTTTTTCATTTGTTTCAGCCTTTCAATTATTGTATGTTGATATTTGTGAGGTTCTCAAAACCTTCATTTTAAATTTTTCCTCTCCATTTCATATGTCCAGTATAAATAAGAGAAGTACTGTGAAAAAACATAGCAAGCAATGCTCCGCTAAATCCTTCATTAATGAAGGAAAGTATGTACAACAGTAAGAGAAGTATTCCATATATGATATATCGGATGCCACAAGACTCACAGATTGCATCGCTTGCGAATACAGTCAGAACAGTACCTCCTATAGATGGGGACGCTATGATTGATAAGGTGAGAAGAGAAACTAAGTATGCCAATGGGGGTATATATATTTCCAAAAAATCATAAAGAGCAAAGCTTAGCGAGAGGAGTGTTGTTAATAATAAAGATATAACAAAGGTCAGAAATGGCAAAACGAGCCACGACAATATAAGCCTTACAAAATAAATGATTTTTTCCATACATATCATCCTTTCAAAAATTTCGTCTTTAGTTCAAGTAGTTTTGATTCATACAGTTTTGTAGCTTTATTTATTAAGCTTTGCGGAACGTTGAAGTATTCGGCGAGTTGCCACGGTTCGGTTATGCCGTTTTGAAGAGCTTCTGCGAGTTCTTCAAAGGGGATTAGCTTTTTTATTGCCCATTTATCAGCACGGTATTCTTTTTGTTCTTTCAGTTCGTATGAGGATGTCCCGGTATAGAAAGCTCCGAGGATGCAGTGACCGAGTTCATGTGCGAGCTGTTCTTTTTCTTCTGCTGTATTTTCTATAAGGTTGGTATCAATACCAATTGCTCCGGGGACGGACATTGAGCGGATGGGGTTTAAGTCGAAGTGATATACATCTATATCATTATTATCTGCAATAGCATATAGCTCATGAAGAGTCAATGTCAATTCCCCCTTTGCGATTTTGTGAACTTGATAAATTCCATTACTTTTCTTGCTTCTTCATCTGTCAGGTCTTTTACTTCACCGTATAGGGCGAATTGCTCCCCTGAAAGTTGTTCGTGAACTGTTGTGGGTTCATCTTTCCCGAGTAAGTAATCAGTTGACACATTAAAATGAGTAGCTATTTTCTTTAGGGTTTCATAATCCGGTTGGCGTTTGCCGTTTTCGTACAATGACATTGTGCTTTCGGCAACACCTAAAATTTCTCCAAGACGTTTCAGGGATAAACCTTGTGCTTTTCTTAATTCCCTTATCTTATGCATCTTATCACCACCTTGCTTACCAATAATATAAACTTTACAAATAGCAAAGTCAATATAAATTTGCAAATTGCAAAGAAAATTTTAAAAACCTCTTGACAAAATGTAAAGAATGTGATATTTTATATTTAAAACTTGACAATACGCAAAGATTGGAGATGAAAAGATGAGAGAGTATTTAAAAACTTTACATTCTGAAACGGGAATAAGTCAATTGGAAGTGTCACAAAAACTTGACGTTTCGGAAAGTTATTATTCACTGATTCTCAGCGGAGAGCGGCAGAAGGAGCTTGACCTTTCGCTTGCGTTGAAGCTTGCGAAGTGCTTTGATGTTTCGATTGACTTTATTATTGATGAGGAAGAGAAGCTTAAGAGAAGGGTGGGGTAATGTAAATGCAGAATGAAGAATGCAAAATGCAAAATGAAAATCCCAACGTGATTAGTTGGGACGGGGAATCGGTTATGTCTAAGGAGTTTGCGCTTGCTACGGTGAACCGAATGCAGGGATTTATCCGACGAGTGTATTACAATCCACCGAAGCCGGGGGAGAAATTCTACTTACCGCTGATTGATGGTGAAGTGGATTTTAAAGGATGGATGGATACGCTCAAAGGTCTTCAGGAATATATTGAGGGGGTGAGTTAAATGGAAGTTGCCGGATATCGTGAGTTAATAGGTGTGCTTGCAGAGAGGTATCCGCTATTGATGCCGAAGGAGCAGGCGGCGGAGGTGCTCGGTGTATCGAGGGAGACTTTGAGAGGGTATATTGTTTCGGGTGAACTTCCCAATAAGGGGCGGTTTATTCCCCTGCCGGCGATTGCAAAGTTTTTGCTCAGCAGTGCGGAAAAGCGTGTCATTAAGAAAAACAGGAAGTTAAATTAAGCGAAATGCGAGTTTGGGGGGGATAGTTCTTTCCAAGTGATGACGATAGGAGGAATATGTTATATGGCGAAGGAAACAAAAATCGAGTTGTATCATGATAATTTTCAAAATTTCAAGAGATACAATATTAAAAAGGCGCAATTGGTTATAGCGGATATTCCGTACAACATTGGTTCTGATGCCTATGGTTCAAATCCAATGTGGTACAACGGAGGGGACAACTCAAACGGCGAAAGCAAATATGCAAAAGCGAATTTCTTTAATGGTGATGGGAATTTCAAAATAGCGGAATATATGCATTTTTGTAATCGTCTTTTGATTAAGGAGCCAAAGGAAAAGGGAAAAGCACCTGCTATGGTTGTATTTTGTGCTTTTGACCAAATGCAGACAGTAATCGATTACGGAAAGAAATACGGATTCAAAAACGCTTTCCCGTTATTCTTCACGAAGAATTATTCAGCACAGGTTCTTAAAGCCAATATGCGTATTGTTGGTGCGACAGAGTTTGCAGTTGTATTATATCGTGACAAGCTTCCGAAGTTTAATAACGGAAGGGAAATCGGAGAAGATGGAAAGCCGATAAGAGGAACAGGCAAGATGATATTTGATTGGTTTGAATGGAGAAGAGACGGCAAAGAATATCCGAAGATTCATCCTACGCAAAAGCCTGTAAATGTACTGAAAAGATTAATTGAGATATTTACCGATGAAGGGGATGTTGTTATAGACCCGGTTTGCGGAAGTGGTTCAACATTAAGAGCTTGTGCAGAACTTAACAGAAGCTGTTACGGTTTTGAAATTTCCACACAATTTTATAATCTTGCAAAAGATAAAATGCTGAAAGAATATATAAGGGGGAAGTCTGATGGCTAAGAGTATATTACAGAGCGGAAGGTACTGTATTCTGACATTGGATGACAGGACGATATATTTGGACAAGCATCACGTGTTTGGCGGTGCCAATCGGAAAAAAGCTGAAGAGCTTGGATTATGGATTTATGTACGGAAAGATTTGCACAACGTGTCAAGAGAGTCTATTCATCAGAATGCGGAGCTGAATCGTACCATTAAGAAGTGGGCACAGCGGAAGTGTATGGAGCATTATGACATGACGATTGATGATTTCATCCGA
>JAZRMB010000057.1:0-8731 GCA_045647245.1 Clostridia bacterium | reverse complement strand
TACGACAAGCTCAGGTACTTTTAAAATGTTAAGTACCCGTTTAAGGTTGTATGTAATTACATGAAGAAAATTTTCTGTTTTTACATTTTCCAACCTACGTGTTAAAAAATAGGTAAAACCAAGCGTGCGTTTTATAGTTCCAAACGGATGCTCGACTATTTGCTGCCTGAGCTTGTATAACTCATAATTGTCCTTGTATCGCTTTTTTGCGATTTCTATCTGTTCTTCGTTATCATTTCGCAATATCACGCGTCCCCTTGACGATTTTGTACATTTATCTCTATTCGTACAATTTTTACAGGCACTCGGATTCGAATAGCTTGGCGTTTTACCTTTCCAACGCTTTAAGATTTGTCCCATAGGACATATATATTCGTCTGTTTCTTCTTTATAGATAAAATCAGACTTGCGATAATCTTGGATACCTTTCTCATTCGGAATTGCTACAATTGCATTAATGCGACTATCTTCTTCACACTTGACTATATCATCATTACGCCAATAACCTTTATCTGCTAATACTGTTACAGTTTCATCATCTGACACTTTAAGTTCTTCAAGAGTTTTCTCCGTCATTGCATAAAGCTGTGTCTGGTCAGCCGGACTTGTAACAACTTCCGTTGTAACAATTATATGCTCTTTTTCGTCAACTGCATTTTGTACATTGTAGGATATATCAGTACCATTGTTAGAAGCTCCCATCTGATGGCTGTCAGGGTCAACAAGTGATTTTTCACGTATGCCTTCCGATTCCATCTCTTCTACTAAAGATTCGCACTCAAGCTTCTTTTTCTGTGCCTTTTTCAGCTTACTTTTAATGGTATCTGTACTTTCTGCTATGTCGTTTTGTGAAAGCTGTTTCAGATATTCGTGGATGTTTTCATCGTGATGCTCTATCATCTTGTTAAGCTTGCTGATAGTAACGTTATTCTTTCTTGAATTGTTTGCTTTGATTTTTGTACCGTCTATTGCAATTGTACGTTTTCCAATTAAGCCCAATTCTGTGCAAATACTGATAAACTCTGTATGTGCAGCTTCTATAGCTCTTTTATTGTTTTTTCGAAAATCAGCTATTGTTTTATGGTCGGGAGCCAAGCCGCCGGTTAGCCACATCAATTCGATGTTACGCTTGCATTCTTTTTCTATATTGCGTGATGAACGAATTTTATTGTAATAGCAATACAGATAGATTTTGAACATACATATGGGATTATATGGCGGTCGTCCTGTACGTTTTGTTTGTGAATGAATAAACTTCAATTTTGTTTCATTCATTGAATCAACAATTGCACATATTCCTCGAACCGGATTGTCCTCCTCAACCATTTCATCAAATGAAACCGGAAAGAGACTGTATTGATTTGTGTTGAATCCTTCTATATATTTGCTCATTTTCTTACCTGCTTTTTAAGTTATTTTATTAACTTAATTATACCACAAATCAATACAGTTCTCAATATTTATTTGAGTTTTTACACAATCTGACGTCCCCTTTTGGGACTTTTGGGATCTGTGTCCAAACGTATGGGGACTGTCCATATACGTCTTCAATTATATAATAACACAGCGGATAGTTTTATGCAACAAAAAACTCCCACAGTTTTCTGTGGGAGTTTGTATAAGCGATAATAAAATTATCTCTTTGAGAACTGGGGAGCTCTTCTTGCGCCCTTTAAGCCGTACTTCTTTCTTTCCTTCATTCTTGAATCTCTTGTTAAGAAGCCTGCGCTCTTTAAGGTTGCTCTGTAAGCGTCTGAATCAACTTCGAGGAGAGCACGTGCGATACCGAGACGGATAGCACCTGCCTGGCCTGTGAAGCCGCCGCCCTCTACTGTTGCGATTACATCAAACTTACCGATTGTTGATGTAAGTGTAAGGGGCTGACGTACGATAACCTTTAATGTATCAAGACCGAAATAATCGTCGATATCTCTCTTATTGATTGTGATGTTGCCGTTGCCGGGAACAAGGCGAACGCGTGCAACTGATGATTTTCTTCTGCCTGTTCCGCAGTACTGTTCTTTTGCCATTGCTCGTTTCCTCCTTATTTAATTTCCTGTGTCCACATCTCGGGCTTCTGAGCCTGATGTTCATGCTCTGCACCCTTGTATACGCGAAGTCTTGTAAGAGAAGTTCTACCAACTGTGTTGTTGGGGAGCATGCCCTTTACAGCATACATCATAGCCTTCTCGGGATTTTCAGCCATAAGCTTGTTGTAACGGATTTCCTTGATTCCGCCTACCCAACCTGTGTGGTAGTAACGAACCTTATCCATAAGCTTGTTACCTGTAAGAACAGCCTTCTCACAGTTGATTACGATTACGTGATCTCCGCAATCTACGTGCGGTGTGTATGTGGGAAGATGCTTTCCTCTTAAAATACTTGCCGCAGCTGCTGCAACTCTACCTAAAGGCTTGCCTGCAGCATCAATGATATACCATTTTCTTTCAATGTCAGCCGGTTTTGCCATATAACTGCTATTCATTGATTTTTCCTCCTTTTCTCTCGTAGGGAATTTCCCTTCTATATAATATCAATGGTGAGCTTTTCTCACCGCGCAGAATGTATTCTACTACTTTTTTACTGCGTTGTCAACACTTTTTTGAAATAAAATTAAAATATTCTTTTAATGCTTTAAAAATCGCCGTTTTTCTTTTTTTTTCTCCTGATATCTCATTTTCTATTTCAAAAATTTTTTGGAATATATTTATTGGCAAGCTGTGAAATAATACCTGTTATAAGTCCGCATAAGCCGCCTAAAAGCAGAAGATAGGGCGAAAGATAGAACACGTTTTTTGTTCCCAAAAGAATTGCCGCTGCAAAAATCTGCCCTATATTATGAAATATTCCGCCGCCCACGCCTGCGGATATGGCTGAAAACTTCATTTTTATAAGAAGCTTCATAGCGATAAAGGAAAAAACAGTTCCCAAAAGTGAATAAAAAAGTGCATTCAGTCCCGAAAACCAGAAGCATACGATTAAAACCTTGATGAATGCAACAAAAAAAGCTTCTTTTGTATCAAATCGCATTATTGCAAAAAGCACTGCAAGGTTAGAAAGTCCGATTTTTGCACCGCTTATCGGTATAAACGGCGGAAAAAGTGATTCTAAAAAGCCGAGTACCGCACATAAAGCGCAAAGAAGGGCAATTCTTGTTAAGGCTGTCGTTTTCATTGATGGTATCACCTTGCCTTTCTCTTCAGCGTGCAACCGAATCGACGGCGGTTT
This sequence comes from Clostridia bacterium, assembly GCA_045647245.1. Taxonomy (GTDB): domain Bacteria; phylum Bacillota; class Clostridia; order UBA1381; family UBA1381; genus HGM11525. Next base: position 5,503 of record JAZRMB010000057.1, on the reverse strand, counting down.
TATCCGATATAGTTGAAATTACCACCTTATTCGGCAGACACACAATTGTTTTTGAGCTGTCCGAAAGCTTACCCTGCTTAATGCACAGCTTGTCCGGGCAGGTTGCATCCTTCATATATACACATCCGTTTTCGATAACGGCTGTGTTTGTGCCGTTTATGTTGATTGTCTGCGGCTCGCTTAGTGAGTATGAGCCGATTAGCTTTGAGTCCTTGTGTATGTACACTGTGTCAGCCTCAGGCAGCAGCTTTAAAATAAAAAATAACAATGCGGCAGCACAAAATACCGCCGCAATAAATATGAAATCACGTTTTTTCATAGTTCCCTCAAAAGTTAAATAAAAATTCATAATTCGTTCATACGGTATACATAAGAACGTGTTATACTCAAGTTGTAGGTTGAGAGAAATCTCAATCTGCAATATACCTTCCCCTTAATATTTTTATTAAAAGGCCGCATCCGCACAATGCGGTCTTTTAATTTGCCAAATAACTCTTATAACGCCACATTTCTTAAAGTAAAATACGCAATCACGATTATACCGAGAATGATACGGTAATAGCCGAAGGCTTTGAAATCGTGTTTTCTGATATATCCCATAAGAAACTTAATAGCCCAAACTGACACGAGATATGCAACCACCATACCGGTTAAAAGAATTATTAAAGTGTCCGGAGCGAACACGCCGCCGTCAAGTACGTATTTTAAGATTTTAAGTGCACTTGCACCGAGCATAACCGGAATAGCAAGGAAGAAAGAGAATTCTGCACTTATCTCTCTTGAAGCACCTATCATAACCGCACCTAAAATGGTGGAGCCTGAACGTGATGTGCCGGGAATTAAGGCAAGCACCTGGAACAAGCCGATTAAAAGAGCGGTTTTGAAGCTCATTTCGGATATTGTGTTGACCTTTGGCTCGCGCTTTCTGCTCTCGGTAATTATGAACATAATTCCGTAAATGATAAGTGTTGAGGCAACAATCCACGAGTTATAAAGATATGTGTCTATAACATCGTCGAACAAAAGCCCAATAACGCCTGCAGGCAGAGTTGCAACAAGCACCTTCATCCACATTGTCCACGTGCTTTTTTTCTCCTGTGCTGATTTTTTCGGCGAAAACGGGTTCAATTTGTTAAAATACAGCGTAACAACCGCGAGGATTGAACCGAACTGTATAACAACAAGGAACAAATCTACAAAATCCTTGTTTGTGCCGTTCAAAAGCCTGATAAACTCATCAGCCAGAATCATATGCCCCGTACTTGAAATGGGCAGCCATTCGGTAATTCCCTGGATTATACCGAGAAATACCGCCTTTAAGACTTCAATAAATGTCTGCATCAATACGTCCCCTTTTACTTGCCTAAGTTCTCGGCACACTGTCGGATAAGCTCTACAGCGCCGTCAATACCTATTGTAGCCACATCAATACACAGGTCATAGCTGTTCATATTTCCCCATTCCTTATCGGAGAAGTAGTTGTAGTATGACCTTCTCTGCTTTTCAGTCTTCTGAATACGGTCGATAGCCGTCTTTCTGTCGAGGTTATAAAGCTTCTGTATACGCTCTGTCTTATATTCCATATTTGCATAGAGGAATATGTTGAGTGTTTTGCATCTTTCGTTTTCAAGCACATAATCGGCACAACGTCCCACGATTACGCAGGGACCGTCCTTTGCGAGCTTTTTGATAACATCGGACTGTGCGATGAAAAGCTTGTCATTTATCGGCATCTCATACTGGAGCGGAGTGGTAAGACCACGCAGGCCGCCGCTCATTACAAGTGCATACAAAAGACTTCCCGTTGCACGCTCATCTGCATTTGATAAAACTTCCTTATTTATATTACTTTTTTCAGCCGCCATAGTAACAAGCTCTTCGTCGTAGAATGTTACCCCGAGAGCATCGGCAAGCTTTTTGCCGATTTCCTTACCACCGCTGCCATATTGTCTTCCTATGGTTACAACAACATTATTTTCCATAATTCTGCCTCCTCGTTATTGTATATTTAATGTATTATATCAAAAAAATGTATAAACTTCAATAGTAATTTGTGAAATTTATACATTTTTACATATTGTACAATATTCTGTGCATTTTTTCGATATTATGCATTTGAAATCGTTGTTTTGATATTTTCTTTTTCTAAAATGTGCGTTATTTTTTGCGATAAATCTGCTATATTGTCGTTTTCGATTATGTATTTGCAATGACTATTATAAAAGTCTTTGCCCTTTTGAGCCTTCATACGTGCAAGAGCCGCTTCCTCGCTGATACCGTCACGTGCAATGATTCGTGCAAGCCTGATATCATCAGGTGCCGTTACGCCTACAAGAAAACTGCACAGCTCTTCAACGGGACTTCCTATTATAACGGCACCGTCAATTGCCGCGGCAAGCGTATCACAGAGGCTTATACGGTGTTCGATTTCCTCTTTAATATATTTATGTGAGATACGGTTCAATATTCCAAGCTCTTCCGGGTCGGAAAAAACAATTTTTGCAAGAGCGGGGCGGATAAGGCTTCCGTCCTCTGCAATTATCGTATCGCCAAAATGCTTTTTCAGCTCAAGAAGGCAGGGCTTTCCTGCCTCCATAACCTCGTGTGCGATTTTGTCCGAGTCAAAAACCGTCACGCCCTTTTTACGGAATATGTCCGAAATATAGCTTTTTCCGCTCCCGGTCTGCCCGGTTATGCCGAAAATGATTTTATTTGCAGTCATACCACGACCTCCCGCTTTCCATATCGGCAACGAGCGGAACGCTCAAAATTACGGCGTTCTCCATTTCAGCCTTCAGTATCTCTTTTACTCTGTCAAGCTCTTCGGGAACAGCTTCAATAATAAGCTCGTCGTGCACCTGAAGGATAAGCTTTGACTGTAAGCCTTCATCGGATAATCTCTTGTGCACACGCACCATCGCAAGCTTTATTATATCAGCCGCTGTACCCTGAATGGGGGTGTTGAGTGCAACTCTTTCGCCGAACATTCTTGTATTGAAATTGCTTGACTTAAGCTCGGGAATATAGCGAATTCTGTTCATCATTGTCTTGACATATCCGAGATTTCTTGCGGTCTCTTTTGTCTTTTCCATATATGCCTTAACACCGCTGTAATGCTCAAGATAACCGTTTATATAGTCCCTTGCCTCCTGAACCGATATTTTCAAATCCTTTGAAAGCGAATACTCGCCAATTCCGTACACAATTCCGAAGTTTACCGCCTTTGCACTTGCTCTTTGCTCCTTTGTAACTTCGCTTGCAGGGATTTTAAGCACTTGCGAAGCGGTTTCGGTGTGGATGTCCGCACCGCAAAGGAAAGCATTTTTCATAGCCTCATCATCTGCAATTGCACTAAGCACACGAAGCTCAATTTGCGAATAGTCGGCATCGACTAAGATTTTGCCCTCTTCTGCTGTGAACATCTTTCTGATTTCACGCCCAAGCTCTGTTCGGGTGGGGATATTCTGCATATTTGGCTCTGTTGAGCTTATTCTTCCTGTTACGGTAACGGTTTGCGTGAATACAGAGTGTATTCTGCCCGTTTCGGGAGAAATGAGCGCACTTATACTGTCGCAGTAGGTGGATTTTAATTTTGCACAATGTCTGTATTCAAGTATCTCTTCAATTATCGGGTGCTTGTCCGATAAAGCTTCAAGAACCTCGGCACTTGTTGAATAACCGCTTTTTGTCTTTTTCTTTGTTGCAAGCTTCAAGTCCTCAAACAGTATTTCGCCAAGCTGTTTGGGTGAGTTTATGTTAAATTCTCTTCCTGCGTGTGCGTATATGCTTAAGGTCAACTCATCAAGGCGATTTTTGAGCATTTCACCGAATGCATTAAGACTGTCTTTGTCAACATACATTCCTGCAAGCTGCATATCTGCAAGTACGGTCACGAGCGGAAGCTCGATGTCAAAATAAAGCTTTTCCTGCTCCTGTTCCTTTAAAAGTTCAAGTGTTTTTTCTCTTAAAAAGTTCAATGCAAGTGCACCTGAGGCGATATTTATTGCATATAAATCGTCCTCATCCTCATCGTCGAAGAGTGATACCTGCTTTTCACCGCGCTCTGAAATAACCGATGCTCCGAGATAGTGAAGAGAAAGGGCTTCAATTGAAAAGTCGGAACGTGCGGGATTTATAAGATATGCCGCAATCTCGGTATCATAAGATATGCCGCAAAGCCTTGCAAACGGAGAGAGTGCAACAATTGCCTCCTTTGCCCTGTGACAGCATTTTTTTATGTCCGCATCTTCAAAAACGGGTGAAAGAAGGGCAAAAACCTCCTCTTTTCCGAGGGATGACGGAGTAAGACAGTAACCGTCTTTTTGGGTAGCAATACCTATGTGAACAATGTCGGAATCTTTTATGTCAAAATATAAAGATACCTCGCCATTTTCTTTTATTCTTTCAATAACAGAACGAAGCTCGCTTAAAGTGTTTATTTCGGTTTTTGAACAGTCCTTTGTCGGATCCTCGGCAGAGGGAGCGGCTGTTGTTTCGGAAAAGTCCATTCTTTTTATAATGCTTGAAAGTCCGAGACGTGTTAAAAGCTCCAAAAGCTCGGGTGAGCGTGAATATTCGGAGGATGCCTTTTCAAAATCAAGCTCTATGGGCACATTTTTGTCGATTGTTGCAAGTGTTTTTGATAAAAACGCCATATCCCTGCCTTCTTCAAGCTTCTTTGTCTGCGAGGGAGTGAACTTAAGATTTTCAAAATTATTGTATATGTTTTCAATGCTCTTGTGCTCGGCAATCATTGCCATAGCCGTCTTTTCGCCGATTCCCGCAACGCCGGGGATGTTGTCGGAAGTATCGCCCATAAGAGCCTTTACATCAATATACTCGGTGGGTGTTACGCCAAAACGGTCAAAAACCTCTTTGGGAGTATATTCCTCTGTTTCGGTGTTGCCGCTTCGGGTAGTGGTAAGAAGAATTGACGTGAAATCGTCTGCGAGTTGGAGGTCATCCTTGTCACCCGTTGCTATAAGGCATTTTATTTCCTTTTCGGAGCAGGTGCGTGAAACTGTTCCTATTATGTCATCTGCTTCATAGCCTTCCTTTTCGAGCCTCATAATGCCCATTGCATCAAGAATGTCTTTTACAATCGGCATCTGTACCCGTAGCTCATCGGGCATCGGCTTTCGCTGTGCCTTGTAGCCGTCAAACATTTTGTGACGGAAGGTGGGTGCTTTTAAGTCAAATGCCGCCATGATATAATCGGGCTTGTGCTCCGATGTGATTTTTAAAAACATCATTAAAAAGCCGTAAATCGCATTTGTCGGCGTGCCGTCGGGAGATGAGAGAAATCTCACGCCGTAATAAGCACGATTGATAAGGCTGTTTGCATCTATGATAAGTAGCTTTTTCATTGTACCATCCTTTCGTGAATTATAATTTGTCGGTGCGTTGCACCGCCAAATTATAAAGTTTGGAGTTAGGAGTGTGAAGTTAGGAGTTATGGTAGAAAACCTTGCGGTTTTCATTTATTAATATTGAGAAATGCGAA
>JAZRMB010000056.1:0-2653 GCA_045647245.1 Clostridia bacterium | reverse complement strand
TATTTAATATTGAGAAATGCGAAGCATTTCTTTATCAATCATTTCAAAAGCGTAAGCTTTTGTACATTAACTCCTAACTCCTAATTCCAAACTCCTAACTATTATAATTTCTCGCTCGAAGAGCGATAAATTATAATTTATTCGTCATCACCACATATCCCCAAGCCGGGATATTGTCTATCGACACAATCGTTTCTTTTCCGTTATGCATCTGCTCTGCCTTTACAGGCTCACCGTTTTCGGATATAACATAAAAATCCTTATCATTTCTTACGGTACACTCGATACGTCCCGTTGCATCAAAGGATGCATTTACAATCAGTATGTTCATACCGCCGTTTTTATCGGTGGTGACTGTCGGCATAACCTTTACCGGCTTATCTATCATAACAGGAAGCTTATTATGGCTCACCCAATCGATTACGTTAAGAAGCTGTTCCCTTTTGGGAGCGGATTTTATTGAAGGCGGCATCAGATATCCGTCCGCTGCAATTCTTCTTCCGCCCTCTTCCTTTATATACATTGATACATCACCCGGAATGTGCGTGATTGTTTCAAGCCTTGACAGCACCCTTGCACCATCACCCGGTACAAGCTCATAGGCGTTATGTCTGCTTTTGTGATGTACGGTATTGAAGTTCATAAACACATCACGAAAATGATTTTTCCATCCGCCGTTAAATTCATCATATGAAAATCTTTCCGCCATACCGTTATCATAGCACTTCTTTACCTTACCCGACACGACATTGCCGAAGCCTCTTTCATTAAACACAGCTACGCCCTCACCGTCGGTCATAATATTTACATCTGCAAGTGCCTTGATTTGTGTATTTGAAAGATTTCCGGCGTCTTCTCCCGTTACAATTTCCATAACCGCATTGTCTTTATAGCGTGTGATGGGAACACCGATTTCGTTAAAGAATCTTGCTGTAAGGTTGTCTCTGCAATAAACGCCGCAGGGTGTGCAATCCTCATTTATACGTGTCAGCAAATCCCATCTGCCTCCGCAGCGTCTGAGCATTGAGGCTGTGGAAATTCATGCGAAAACTCGGTAAACATAGCTATTTCATCAAGAACGTCAAGGTTTTCCGTAACATATGCAAGATGCTTCTCAAACTCTGCATCTGTGTAATACTGATTATATCCTACTCTTAATGCTTTTTTCATAGTACATACCACCTTTCCTTATTTTATTATACTATATAACTTCTTACCGTGTAAAGTATACTTTTTTTATAAAAGGTATAAATACTTATGTAATCATTGTTTCTAACATCACTGCAATTCCACACAAAAACCGTGCCGACTCTGAAAATTTGTATTGACAATTTTTCAATAGTATGATATATTGTAAACAGAAAAGGCAAGACTGCAAACGGTTATGCCAAAGTATTAACTAAAATAAAAATAGCCCTAACTTTGGTCGGTGGGGGCTATTTTGCTTTTATTGCAAATGTTATAAAAACCACAAAAATTAAAATTGATATTCTAATTATGTATTTCATAACAACCACCTCCTCCCGGAGAGTGGCATAACCGCCCGCTTTACGTTTTAGTCTCACCTATTCCGCCGGATTTACTCCGGTTTTTTTATTTTACTACACTTCTTTGCAAAATACAATACTAATTCTATACTACTATAAATCAAAAATATTCCTTCATAATTAATTGCAAAAATCAGAAATATATTGTATAATAGTGGAAAGACTATCTGAAAGGACTAATATATTATGTTCTCAAATGACTGGGATTCTCTTTTATCACCCGAATTTCTGAAGGATTATTACAAAGCCTTGCGGGAATTTTTAAAGGATGAATACGAAAATCATACAATATATCCCGATAAGCGTGATATTTTCAACGCACTCAAATACACGTCATTTTCCGAGGTTCGCGTTGTGATATTCGGTCAGGACCCGTATCACGGCGAAGGACAGGCACACGGGCTTGCTTTTTCGGTATTGCCCGACGTGGATATTCCGCCGTCACTCTTAAACATTTACAAGGAGCTGAAAAACGAGCTTGGACTTTATATTCCCGATAACGGCTGTCTTACAAAGTGGGCAAAGCAGGGTGTTTTACTTTTAAACAACGCACTGACCGTTCGTGCCGATACGCCCAACTCACATCAGGGCAAGGGCTGGGAACAGTTTACCGACAGAGTGGCAGAGCTTTTGAACGAAAGAGCCGAACCGGTTATTTTCCTTTTGTGGGGTGCAAACGCAAGGAAAAAGGCAGAGATTATTACAGCACCACAGCATTTTATATTGGAAGCACCGCACCCAAGTCCGCTCTCCGCTTCACGCGGTTTCTTCGGCTGCGGACATTTTAAAGAGGTTAACAATATTTTAAAGGCAATGAATAAGTCTGAAATAGACTGGCAGATTGAGAATAAATTATAATTTATCGCTCTTCGAGCGAGAAATTATAATAGTTAGGAGTTTGGAATTAGGAGTTAGGAGTTAATGTACAAAAGCTTACGCTTTTGAAATGATTGATAAAGAAATGCTTCGCATTTCTCAATATTAATAAATGAAAACCGCAAGGTTTTCTACCATAACTCCTAACTTCACACTCCTAACTCCAAACTTTATAATTTGGCGGTGCAACGCACCGACAAATTATAATTCACGAAAGGATGGTACAATGA
>JAZRMB010000055.1:0-4778 GCA_045647245.1 Clostridia bacterium | reverse complement strand
TACGACGTTTTGCCCCGGAACGGGGTGAAACCAAAGTGGCCCTGTCCCCACAACCGGTCGAACTACTACACAAGATGGGGACAGGCACGCTTTGGTTTCATCCTGCGGACGAAACGTCGCATACCAGTCCCCGACGCACCGACAAATTATAATTTGAGTTTTTACACAGTCTGACATCCCCAAAATATCTTATTTACTTATCACTCGGCAAAACTACAGACAAAGCCGCTCTTTCTCTTTTAAAGCTCTTTTGGAATCTGTTCTTGATATCCTCAAAGGTAACTGTTTTAAATACTCTCGGGTAATCGAAATAGTCCTCTTCGGTGAAAAGTGCAGTAAGGAAGGTATGCGCATAGCCTTCTATATCATTGAAGGAACGGATATAGTCTCCCCATACAACCTTTTTAATTCTTTCAAAATCCTCTTCAATAAGCTCTGTTTTATCAAGCTCATTGAGTATTTCCTCATACACCTTTTTCGGATCGGGCGATTCGCCATCAATGGCTGTGAATGCGTATGCAATCTGCGGATTGTATTCCACCGAGAAGGTATTATTTATAAGACCACTCTTATATAGTCTGTTATAAAGCTTTGTGCTCTTGCCAAAAAGCATTTCGCAAAGAATATCCATCTCTATTTCTTTCTTCATCAAAGCCTCGCCGCCGTATCCGACATCGTTATCCTTCCACCCCATCATAAACAGCGGCTGTGCAACGGAAATTTTCTGCTCCTTATAGCTTGACGCAATTTCACAAGGCTCATCGGGATATATTCTTTCAATCTTTTCCTCAAACGGCTCATTCTTCTTTATTCCCTTTTCAATCACCTTCAAGGTTTCCTCACAATCAAGGTCACCCGTTACAAAAATAGCCATATTTGAAAGGTTATAGAAGGTATTATAGCACTTATAAAGAAGCTCATTATCAATCTTTGATATGCTCTCAACCGTTCCGGCAATATCAAGCTTTACCGGATGATTCTGATACAAACAGCCCAAAAGATTAAAGAAAACTCGCCAGGGTGCGTTATCGTCGTACATCTTAATTTCCTGACCGATAATGCCCTGCTCCTTTTCTACGCTCTCCTTTGTAAAATAAGGTGACTGCACATAGTCCATAAGCGTTTCCAGATTCTCATAGAAGCAGTCTGTTGCAGAGAAAAGATACGCCGTCATATTAAAGCTTGTAAAAGCATTGGCATTTCCGCCGTACTTTGAAAACTTATCAAATACATTGCTTCCGTCAGGCTGGTCGAACATTTTATGCTCTAAGTAATGTGCAATTCCGTCGGGCACCTTTGTAACCTTATCCTCGCCCGGCACTATAAACTCGGAATCCACCGAGCCGTAGCGAGTGCCGAAGAGTGCATATGAAGAAGAATAACCCTTCCTCGGCATAATATAAATTGAAAGTCCGCTCGGATGCTTTTTAAAATATAAATACTCACCCGTCACATCATCATATCTCTTTTGCACAATCAATCACTCCTTTCCTTTTAAGAAATACACGCTGTCAAGCGTAATGTTCTTTGCCGAGGATACAACATCCTCAACCGTTACAGCGCTAATCTTTTCAATGTAGTAGTCTATATCGTAATTCGTACCGCAGACCTTCTCACCCAAATAAAAGCTCTGCATATAGAACTGGTCATCATAATAAGAATTGAGATTGTTAATAAGTGCCATTTTCGATGCCGTCATCTCAAGCTCACTGATATTACCCTTTTTAAGCTCATCAAGCTGAATTAAAATTTCATCATACGCCTTTTGGAAGTTTTCAAATTCAACACCCGCATTTACAGCTATAAAGCCCTTGTGCTTGTGCATCTGACTGCCTGCATAGTATGCAAGTGACAGCTTTTCTCTTACATTATTGAACAGCTTGCTGTGTGCACCTGCTCCGAAAATACTGTTTGCAACAACAAGACCCCAGTATGCCTCATCGGTCGGCTTAATACCGGTTGTGAAGCTCATTGCAAGCTTTCCTTGTGTAACATCCATTGCTTCACTTACTCTGTTTGGCTCTTCCCTCTTTACAAGAATCTCAGCTCTTTGAATTTCGCTCATTACAAAGCTCATTTCGCTGACAGCTTTTCTTACCGTCTCCTCTGCCATATCAATATCTGCATCTCCTGCAATGTAAATATCTATGGGCGATGATGTAATAATGCTTTTATAATGCGCATATAAATCAGCATTTTCAACAGCATTTGCGTGCTTTTCATCTCCAAGTCTTGTAACTGCATATCTTGAGCCCTTTGAAGTAATTTCGCAAAGCTTCTCATGTGCGTATACACGCTTATCATTTATTGAAGCGCGAATTTTGTCGATAAGATTTTTCTTTTCCTGAATGAATATGTCGCTTTTAAAGCCGTCACCCTCTGTTAAGGGTTTGAAAATGATGCCGAGTATAAAATCGATAAGCTCCTTTAAAAGCTTCTCCCCCTCGGGGACATATCTATCCGAAATACCTTCCGCTTCAAATGCTATAATCTGGTCCTCACCTTTTTTTGAAACGCTTGCCGAAAAACGTGAGCCGTAGAGGCTGTCGAGTCTTTTTGAAATATATTCCATACCGGGATATTCGCTTGACCCCTGCTTCATTACAGCCGCCAAAAGTGCATTCATAGATGCCTCATCCTCCGACAGCGGACGGTGGATATAAAAACCCACAGTTGTGGTTTTAAGCTTACCCATCGGGATATAGGTAAGGGTAATATTTTTGTTGATTTCCCTTGTTGTAAGCATATCAATCTTCCTTTCATACCATAAAATAAAAACACCCTTCACAAAGGGGTTGACACATTATAAATATTATGCTACAATAATGATATAAGGAATGGCGTTGACGTTCCGCAAAGGATTTATTTATTTAAAGTCGTCCATCTGCGAAATGGGCGACTATTTCTTTATGTAGATAATTATCATAAGTATTAAAAATAATATTATGCTCAAATCTTCCATAAAAACACCCCCTTTATGAGAGTGTCGGAACAGTCGCCACCATTCCTGTATACCAATTAGATTTTACCATATATTTTGTGTATTGTCAATTAATAGCAAAACAATTCTACGTTAAGCTGTAAAGCTTTCAATTTCCTCAAGTGAAAGCGTAGGATTAAAAGCCTTGTTTATAGCATTTGCGACGGTTTTTGCACCTCTGTCTATAATAATGTCAATATCCTTAGGCGTGACAATCAGGCTTTCACAGTCTTCTCCGAGATTTCTTCTTATTCCGTCCTCATCCTCCGATTTCATAATTCCCGCGGCAACCGTCACCGCATCGGCAACTGTCGGAATTCCTATTGCAATTACAGGCACACCCATTGTTTCTTCGTTTATTGCCGCCTGACGATTCCCGACACCTCCGCCCGGAATAACGCCCGAATCCGACACCTGAATAGTTGTGGAAATTCTGTCAAGGGATTTTGCACAGTAGGCATCAACCGCAATTATCAGCCCCGGCTTTTCAATATTTACAATCCCTTTTAATATCTGAGAGGTCTTAAGCCCGGTAGTGCCGAGCACCCCTGGGGCAATTGCCGATACATCACCAAGCTCTTTTACAAAATCAAAGTCGAGCCTTCCCTTCATATGCCTTGTAACAAATATTCTTGACACAACCTCAGGCCCAAGCGCATCGGGCGTTATACTTCTGTTCCCAAGCCCTGCAACAAGCACGCTCTTTTTAGTGTCCCCAAATTCCTTTATAATTTCCGAAACAGCATCAACCGTCTTTTCATAAACCTCCGAATCATACAAAATCCCGGGCGCTGATATGCTTATATATTTTCCCTTCGGCTTCCCTATTCTTTTGGCGGCATCGTCTGTTTCCACCGTAATACGTACGGTCGTGATTCCGTCCCTTTCACTCTCATCATATAAAATCCCCTCCGCCCCATGAGATATCCCTTCTATCTCCATTGCAAGATCTGTTCTGTTTAATATCATACCTGAATCCTTTCGTAAATTATAATTTATCGCTCTTCGAGCGAGAAATTATAATTTAATTCCCGCAATTTTTCTTAAAATTTCATTTATCATCTGCAGAAGCGACATTTTCTCAACCGCTTCGAGGCATACAGCATCTACGCTTCCTATACTTTCATTATCTATAAAAAACTCCGCTCTGCCAACAACCTCGCCCTCTTGCACAGGCGCTGTTATTTCCTCTGCAAGGGTAAGACGCATCTCTACCTTATCCCCTTCTCCCTTTTTTATAACCTTCTCGAAATCATCTTTTGCAACAGCTTTTACACTATCCTTAACGCCTTTATTTACCTTTACCTCTCCAACCTCTTCACCCTTCGATATCGGGTGTGCAACCGAATAATTTGCAAAGCCGAAATCAAGAAGCTTAGTTGCATCCGAGAATCTGTCTTTTGATGTCGGTGCACCGAGCACAACTGCAATCAGAGATACACCGTCACGCTCTGCCGTCGCACAAAGACAGCACCCTGCATTGTCGGTCGAACCGGTTTTAAGCCCTGTTGCACCTCTGTAGAATCTTACAAGTCTGTTTGTATTTGCAAGTGCAAATTTACCGTCCCTTAAAGAATCGGTCCATATGGTTGTGTATTCAAATATCTTCTCGTGCTTTATAAGCTCTCTTGCCATAATTGCAACATCATATGCAGAAGAATAGTGTCCCTCTGCGTCAAGTCCGTTTGTGTTTATAAAGCTTGTATTTTCCATTCCAAGCTCCTTTGCTCGCTCGTTCATACGTGCCACAAAAGCATCAACCGAGCCGCTTATATGCTCTGCCATTGCAACGCATCCG
>JAZRMB010000054.1:0-46793 GCA_045647245.1 Clostridia bacterium | reverse complement strand
ACGTTTCGTCCGCAGGATGAAACCAAAGCGTGCCTGTCCCCATCTTGTGTAGTAGTTCGACCGGTTGTGGGGACAGGGCCACTTTGGTTTCACCCCGTTCCGGGGCAAAACGTCGTAGCCCAGTCCCCGAAATTATAATTTCTCGCGTAGCGATAAATTATAATTTAATGGCTTTTCACACAACCTGACGTCCCTGAATAAAGGCAAGAAAAGGCACTCAGGAGTGTATTCCTGCTAAAAAATGCGGAACGAGCAAGCACGTTCCCTACAAATTCGCATTATTTGCATATCAAATTGTTTAAAAGGGCGAGTTTATACACGGTCTGTAGTCCCCAATCGGTACTGAAAACAACTTCGGAGGAACTTATGAGAAATTTCAAAATAACAGTTCAATATGACGGAACTAAATATAATGGCTGGCAGAGGCAGGGGAACACTAAAAACACGATTCAGGAGAGATTTGAAAACGTACTTACAAGAATGTGCGGAAAAGATGTGGAAATATTTGCTTCCGGCAGAACCGATGCAGGTGTTCATGCTGATGAACAGACTGCAAATTTTAAATGCGATGCTCCGATGGATGTGGACAAAATGCTATATTACATTAACAAATATCTTCCTGAAGATATTCGTGTAACATCGCTTGAAGAGGTTGATACACGTTTTCACAGCAGACTGAATGCTGTGTCAAAAACGTATGAGTACACAATCGCAACGGAAAAACCTGATGTATTTATAAGAAAGTATGTGTTTTATTCTGACAGAAAGCCTGATGTGGAAAAAATGCAAAGGGCTGCGATGCTGATTACGGGAAAGCACGATTTCAAAGGCTTCAGCTCGGTGGGAAAAACTAAGAAATCGACGGTAAGAACAGTTAATTTTATAGAAATAGAAGAGATGAAAGGTCTTATAAAAATCAGAATTAACGGAGACGGATTTCTTTATAATATGGTGAGGATTATTTCGGGAACACTATATGACATAGGAAACGGTGCACTCGATGAGAGTGTTATTGAAGAAATCTTTGAAGAAAAAATCAGGGAAAAAGCAGGTGTAACACTTCCTGCATCGGGACTAAGGCTTGTCAAGGTTTATTATTGATATGAGGAAGAGAATGAGACAAGGGGACGGATAGTGTGAATACTGTCAACGTACCCTTGTCTTTTGTCGTTGTAAATCGCCTACTGAAAATCTTATTCGGTGGGCGATGGTGTTTTTGAAATGGTTGAGTGAAAGTTGTGACATAACCTTGACAACTGTATGGAAATATTATATAATTTTACAGGTAAAATTTATATAATAACCGACTGCAGCGCGAGTTTTGTGAAATGACATCACAAAACTCCTTGCGGCGGAATAACCGGGAGAAATGTTATGAGTACAATAATTGAACCGAGAACCTTGTCGGGTTTTATGGAATTACTTCCCAAAGACCAGGTTTTATTTGACAAAATTCGTTATCATCTTGAAAAGGTGTATTTGAAGTACGGATTCTTTCCGCTTGATACGCCTATTCTTGAGGACAGCAGCATTCTGCTTGCAAAAGCAGGAGGGGAGACGGAAAAGCAGATTTACCGTTTTAATAAGGGTAGCACCGATATTACGATGCGTTTTGACCTGACGGTTCCGCTTGCAAAATACGTTGCAAAAAACTATTCCGAGCTGACTTTCCCGTTCAGACGTTATCAGATTGGAAAGGTGTATCGTGGTGAACGTGCACAAAAAGGCCGTTACAGAGAGTTTTATCAGGCGGATATTGACATTATCGGCGACGGCACCTTGAGCATTGCAAATGATGCGGAAATCCCGAGTATTATATATAATCTTTTCAAAGGTCTCGGAATTGACGATTTTGTAATAAGAATCAATAACCGTAAGGTTTTAAGCGGCATATTTGCGATTTTTGGTCTTGGAGAGTCTGCGTCTGATATTATGCGTACCATCGACAAGCTTGATAAAATAGGCAAGGATGCTGTGCTTGAAGAACTTTCTAAGCAGGGAATTGATACGGAAGTTTCAAAAAAGCTGATGGATGCACTTACTGTCAGCGGAGATAACAGCGAAATACTTAAAATGCTAAATAACTTGAAGGGGCAGAATGAGCTGTTTGATAAAGGTCTTGAGGAGCTTGAAACTGTTATTAAGTATATCGGAAGCTTTGGTGTGCCGTCTGAGTATTATACAGTTGATTTGACGATTGCAAGAGGTCTTGACTATTACACAGGGACGGTTTATGAGACATTTATCAAAAAGCATCCCGAGTACGGCAGTGTATGCAGTGGCGGAAGATATGATAATCTTGCGGAATACTATACAAAGAAATCATTGCCGGGTGTGGGTATTTCAATCGGTCTTACAAGACTTTTCCATGTGCTTTTGGAAAATGAATTTTTGAACCGTACGAAGGAAAACCCGGTTGACGTGCTTGTTCTTCCGATGAGTGAGGATTTTTCATATTCAATTGAGGTTGCAACAAAACTAAGAGATGCAGGCATCAGTGCTCAGGTTTATCTTGAAGAAGGAAAGTTCAAGAAAAAGATTTCATACAGCGATAAGCTTTCAATTCCGTTTAGCGTTATTCTCGGAACGGATGAAGAGGAAAAAAGACAGGTTACGCTTAAAAATATGCAAAGCGGTGAGCAGATAGCCGAATCGCTTGAAGAGGTTATTTCGGTTATTTTAAAGGCTAAAGAAGCGGAAAAAAATGTGCAGTGTGTTTCGATGAAATAAAATAGGCTATATCCCTTCACAAAATTTTTACTGTTGAATAACATAATAACAGCAGGATTTTATGGAGGGATACAAAAAAATGGGAAGTGAGTTTTGTTTCGCACTGTCGCTTACTGTTTTTGCAGGTCTTGCAACGGGAGTGGGCAGTGTGCTTGCTTTATTTACCAAAAAGACAAATACAAAATTCCTTGCTGGCTCGCTCGGTTTTTCGGCAGGTGTTATGCTTTATGTTGCAATGGTTGAGATATATAAAAAGGGAGTTATGTTCATTTCGGCGTCAACATCTGAAAAGGAGGGCGCTTGTATGGCGGCACTGTTCTTTTTTGTCGGACTCATTGCGATTGCATTGATTGACTTTTTCATACCGTCGGCAGAAGGTGATATAGGAAGTTTGTCAAGGAGCGGAATGGATAAAATTGAAGTCGGGCTTAAGCGTATGGGATTTATGACTGCACTTGCGATAGGAATACATAATTTTCCCGAAGGTCTTGCAACCTTCACCTCGGCACTTAAAGACCCGCATCTTGGCACAGCGATTGCAGTGGCAATTGCAATTCATAACATACCGGAGGGGATTGCAACCTCGGCACCTATATACTTTGCGACAGGAAGCAGAAAAAAAGCGTTTGGTATATCCTTTTTATCGGGTATGACAGAGCCTGTGGGGGCAATAATCGGATATATATTGCTCGCACCGTTTTTTAGCGACTATGTATTCGGTGCACTCTTTTCAGCGGTTGCGGGGATAATGGTGTTCATTTCGCTCGAAGAGCTTTTGCCGATGGCAAGAGAGCTTGAAAAGAGCAGGGTGACAATCATAGGTGCAGTGGCAGGAATGATGATTATGGCGGCAAGTCTTATATTATTCATCTAATATAAAAAGGGGTATTATCTTGGAAATTACATCGGCTAAAAATTCGACCTACAAATATATAAAGTCATTGCTTACCAAAAAGGGACGTGATGAAGAAAAGTGCTATACCGTTGAGGGGATAAAATCGGTGCGTGATGCGATAGACGCAGCCGCACCGATAAAAATGCTTGTTATTTCAAGCGACTTTGATGGGGATATCGCTTTTTCGGGTGAGAAGCTTTTTGTAAAAAGCGAAATATTTCCCGGGCTTTGCGATACGAAAACGCCGCAGGGAATAATCGCAGTTATAAATAAAGCTGAAAACGGCAGAGAATTGTCGGGAAAAAGATATGTATACTGCGACAGAATCCGTGACCCGGGAAACTTAGGTACGATTATAAGAACCGCAGATGCGGCAGGTTTTTCGGTGCTTTTGTCGGAGGAATGTTGTGAACTTTTTAGCCCCAAAACCGTTCGTGCAAGTATGGGCTCGTTTTTTCATACAATTGTGACAGAAGGGGTCAGCTATGAAGAGCTTAAAGATAGCGGACTGCATCTTATCGCAGGTGCATTGTCGGAAGAAAGCAAGGACTATCGGGAAGCGGACTACAGCTCCAATGTGTGCATAATTGTAGGCAATGAAGCAAACGGAGTGTCGGATGAGCTTTTGGCTATGTGCGATGAAAAGGTTATTATACCGATTTTCGGAAGTGCAGAATCCTTAAACGCGGCAGTTGCGGCGGCACTTTTGATGTACGAAGCGGTACGAAAATGAAAAATTAATAAAACTTTTACAAAGAAAGGACGATTTAGGTCTTTTCTTTTTTTTATAAATGTGATACAATAAGTTTATGAAATAAACTCAATGAATTGCCTCGCGGCATGAAATTAAATCAAAGATTTCATAAATTGAGTCTGGGACTCATGAATTGCACCTGCGGTGCATTAAAGGGCAATTCAAATCATGGAGCGACAGCGAGAATTCATGGTGGAACGCCAATTTATGACAATAAAGTTGTCAATTCATTTAAAAATCAAGAAAGAGTGTTGGGTGATATATATGTATCTTTTTATTATAACAGCCGTTATTGTGACGGTGCTTGATCAGCTTTCAAAGCTGTTTATAAGCAACTTTGTTGATGCCGCGGACAGATTTGTGTTTATACCGGGCGTGATTGACATTGTATCGGTAAAAAATACCGGTGCGGCGTTCAGTATGCTGAGTGACCACACGTGGATTCTCGGAATTGTTTCGGTAGTGTTTTGTGTGGGAATTGTCATATATATGATAAAGAAAAAGCCGCAAGGGACGCTTCTGAATCTGACCTCGGGATTACTTTTAGGCGGTGCGTTGGGTAATGGAATAGACCGCATTGCAAGAGGCTTTGTTATAGATTTTATAGAAACCGTATTTATAAAATTCCCTGTATTCAATATTGCAGATATTGCAATAACGGTAGGTGCCGCACTTTTGATAATTGCGGCGGCAAGGTCAGAAAAGCAGGATATAAAAGAGGGATAAGATGGAAAGATTGGTGTTTGTATCGGAAAGTGACGGAGTGAGGATTGACTCCTTCGTTGCCGATAATACCGACGGTATTTCAAGGTCGTATGCGGCAACATTGTGCGAAGACGGGAAGGTTTTTGTGAACGGGAAGAACGTTCGTAAAAACTATAAGCTAAAATGCGGCGATTTGGTTGAAGTGGACGTTCCCGAACCTGAGGTGCTTGATGTTGAGCCTGAAAACATACCGCTTGATATCGTTTATGAAGATGAGGACGTTATTGTGATAAACAAGCCTCAGGGAATGGTGGTGCATCCTGCACCGGGCAATTACAGCGGTACTTTAGTAAATGCACTTTTATGGCATTCGGGCGAGACTTTGTCGGGCATAAACGGTGTTGTAAGACCCGGAATAGTGCACAGAATAGATAAGGACACAGCAGGACTTTTGGTGGTTGCCAAAAATAACGACTCCCATACAAAGCTTGCCGGTCAGCTTAAAGAGAAGAAGGCAAACCGCAGATATTATGCTTTGGTTGTCGGAAATGTCAAAGAGGGCGGTACGGTAAACAAGCCGCTTGCACGCTCATCATCCGATAGAAAGAAAATTGCAGTTGTACCGGGTGGCAGAGAAGCTGTCACGCACTATACTCCGATAGAGCATTTTGAAGGCTACACGCTCTTGGAATGTGTGCTTGAAACGGGCAGAACGCATCAGATAAGAGTGCATATGGCATCAATCGGGCATCCGATTGCGGGAGATAAGGTTTACGGAGTAAAAAATGATAAGATTAAAGCAGACGGACAGCTTTTAGTTGCAAAAACACTCGGCTTTAATCATCCGAAAACGGAAGAGTATATGGAGTTTGCAATAGAGCTTCCGTGCTATTTTACAGATATAATGAATAAACTTAAGAAAAGTATAGATGATTGAGAAATGTAAGATATTTTTGAGCCATTCGGGGACGGCAGGTTGTGTAAAAACTCGGTTTTTAGTTTTAAGGGTATAAATAAAAATTTTAACCATAAGTTTCTAAATTGCTTTTTTTGCATAAAGTTTACTTTGGCAAAATTGTTCTTTTGCGCCCGTGCAAAAGAACCAAAACCCGTCCGGGGGTTTCGATTCCCCCGGACCCCTAAACGACCTCGCAGGGGCGATAAGTCGCACAAATGCTGGTTAAATTCACTTTTGCGGTTTTGTTTCAAGGATTTTTCGGCATTCCAAACCGCCGCTCTCAAGCCGCAACTCATGCGGCTGTCGAGCTAAAATCGGGCACGTGTGTAAGGGAAATATGTGCTCCGATTTTACGGTTTTCCATACCGAAAAATCATTGAAACCCAAATGATTGCAATAATAATTTGAGTTTTTACACAATCTGACGGTTGCTGACAACGAAAGTTTTTGAGCCAAAACAGCTCCGTCCCCACATTGAATGGCGCAAAAATATGTGTTTTGCAATCATCTATAAAGAGAAAGTAGAACAAAGGGGTTTGATAACGTGGAAAAGTTAAAGGTTTGTGTAATATTTGGCGGATGCTCACCGGAGCATGATATTTCTTTAAAATCGGCTACATCGGTTATTACGAATCTTGATAAGGAAAAATACGAGCTGTATCTCTTGGGAATAACAAAAGAAGGCGGCTGGTACTTATATGGCGGTGAGGGTGAAAAGTTAGAAAAGGACGGCTGGCTTTCGGATAAAACAAAGCTTAAAAAGGCTGTAATATCGCCCGATAGAACAGATAAAGCGATACTTTTGGAAACAGGCGAGAAAATCTGCCCCGATATAGTATTTCCTGTTCTTCACGGCGAAAACGGCGAGGACGGAACTGTTCAGGGCCTTTTAGAGCTTGCCGGGATAAAATATGTCGGAATGGGTGTTTTATCATCTGCTGTTTCAATGGATAAGGCATATACAAAAATTGTACTTAATTCTGCAGGAATACCGCAGGCGGATTGGGTTATTGTACACCGCCATGAAATGTCGGACATTGAAGGCGTTACGGATAAGATAGAAAAGAAGCTCGGATATCCCTGCTTTGTAAAGCCGTGCAATACGGGTTCATCTGTAGGTGTGGGAAAGGCGCATACAAAGGAGGAGCTTATTTCGGCACTGGAAAATGCGATGGCGTTTGACAGAAAGGTTATTGTTGAAGAATTTATCGACGGACACGAGGTTGAATGTGCACTTTTGGGTAACGGCGTACCTGAGGCGTCTGTTATAGGTGAGATAATTCCGATGGTTGAATTCTACGACTTTGATGCAAAATATGTTGATAACACAACGGTTTTGGAAATTCCTGCAAAGCTTCCTTCGGAAACTTCCGATAAAATAAAAGAGCTTGCAAAAAAAGCATTTGTTGCATTAGACGGCTCGGGACTCACACGTGCGGACTTTTTTGTAAAACGAAATGGCGGCGGTATTGTTCTTAATGAAGTAAATACAATGCCCGGTTTTACAAATATAAGTATGTATCCCAAGCTCTGGCAGGCAGAAGGAAAAAGCTACAGCGGTCTTTTGGATGAACTGATTGAGCTTGGGCTTAAGAGATAAGTTCTGATTTATGAAAGGGAGGAGCATAAGACGGTGAATAATAAAAGTATCGGAGTGTTTGACTCCGGGCTTGGCGGACTCACAGCCGTAAAGAGTATTTGTGAGCTTATGCCAAATGAAAATATTGTATATTTCGGCGATACTGCAAGAATCCCATATGGCACAAAAACTGAGGATACAATCAAGCAGTATGCCGCAAGTGATATAAGATTCCTTCTTTCTAAGGACGTAAAGCTGATTGTGATTGCGTGCGGTACCGCAAGCTCGGTTGCCCTTGGCGATATGAGAAAAATGTTTAAAACTCCAATTGTCGGAGTGGTTGAGGCGGCAAGCAGAGCGGCGGTCGGAAAGACTAAAAACGGGAAAATCGGAGTGATTGGTACGGGTGCTACGGTAAAGAGCGGCTCGTATCTTCGTGCGATTAAAGAGCTTGATGAGAAAATTTTAGTATATCAGAATGCGTGTCCGCTCTTTGTTCCGCTTGTTGAAAATGGTCACTTTGACACCGAGGTAACGCATCTTGTGATAAAGGAATATCTTGAAGAAATAAAAAATGAAGGTGTTGATACACTAATCCTCGGTTGCACTCACTATCCGCTTTTGGAAAAGGCGATTGGTGATTATATGGGAAGCGATGTTGAGCTTATAAGCCCTTCGGCAGAGCTGGCAAAAACGCTTGCCGATATTTTAGGAAAGGATAATCTTGCCGACGAATCCGCAAAGGGAGAAGCACAGTACTTTGTCAGTGATGACGTGGAAGGCTTTTCAAAACTTGGCGGTGTATTCCTCAAAAAGGAAATTTGCGGTATGGTACAAAAAATTGACATTGAAAAATACTAATGAAAATGCTATAATAAAGGTTGTGGCGAAGCACATTCAAAACGGCGAAAGTGATAATGTTGAGCTTATAACCGACGGAAGCTTTTATATGAAGGGGAATAAGTTTTATGTCCTCTATAGAGAAAATGAAGAAATGGGAATGGCGGACTGCTCCGTTACGATAGTGGTTGACGGTGATACGGTAACGATGAGACGGCGCGGGGGATATGAGCTTAAGCTTACCTATTGCGAGGGTGAGAGCGAGAGTGTGGTATATTATATGCCGTTCGGTGAGATTAATATGACGCAAGCGACAAAGAAGGTTTCGCGCAGTCTTGATGAAAACGGCGGCAGTATAAAAATAATTTACGACCTTTCAATTGCCGGAGAGGTGCAGACAAACAAGCTTGATATTGAAATTAAGAGGAAGGGATAAAGCTTTTAGCAGGTATTTTGCCTGTGCAGGAAGGAATGATTAGTATGAAATTAAAAAAACTGATTGCGACATTGCTTACACCGGTACTTTTGGGAATATCACCTGTCGCATTTGCGGAGGAAAATGATGAAAGCCGTTATTTTGACGTTTTAACGAACTATGCGGCAAATCTTTATATAGATGAGAATGTGACGAGGGTTGACCTTATGAAAGCCGCTGTTGAAGAGGTTTTAAAGGACAATCCCGAGCTGATGTATAAAATGATTAAAGCGGCGTTTTCGAGCCTTGATGAGTATTCCGAGTATTATACAAGCGAGGAGTATGAGGAATATGTCAAACAGCTCAATCATATCTTCTGCGGCATGGGTGTGATTATACAGCGAAAGGGAGATATAAATGAAATTGTCCGTGTATATGAGTCGGGCGGTGCGTTTTTTGCAGGCGTAAAGGCAGGGGATATACTGATTGAGGTTGCAGGAGAATCAACCGACGGTAAGTCGCTTGAAGAGATAACAAAGCTTGCCCAGGGAGAAGAAGGCACAATAGTTAACGCAAAGGTAAAAAGAGGAGAAGAGATAATTTCCTTTGATATTGAAAGGAAGCAGATTGAGACGGAAAGCGTTTCGGGCCTTGTGCTTGAAGGTAATATTGGATATATTGAAATAACAAACTTTGCGATTGGCACACCCGAAGAAATGAGAAAGGTGCTTGATGATTTTGACAGTAAAAATATCAAAAATATCATACTCGATTTAAGAAATAATCCGGGCGGTATACTTGGTTCTGTTGTTGGTGTTGCCGAGCAGATTGTGCCTGAGGGTGTGATTGTGAAAACAATGTACCGTAATGAGGGACAAAATGAGGTCTTTACATCTTCATTAAAAACTGCTCCGTATAAATTTTGCGTACTCGTTAATAATAACACCGCATCTGCGGCAGAGGTTTTAACGGGTGCATTGCAGGATTCGGGCGTCGGATATGTAATTGGTGAGACTACCTACGGCAAGGGCGTTATACAGAATGTGTTGTCCCTGCCCGGCGGTGATGCTATAAAAATCACTACCGGAAGCTATGTAACACGTGACGGTCATAATATCAATTTGAAGGGTATAGAACCTGATGAATATATTATAAATTCAAAAAAGCCTATTGACCTTTCAAAATATGAAACCTTTGATTATGCAACGAAATGGCGTGTTGGTGATAACGGAAAGGGAGTTCTTGCCGCGAAACAGAGGCTTTACATTTTAGGCTATTATAACGGCGATATTAATGAGACTTTTGACGCGGCACTTGAAGAGGCTGTTAATAAATTCCAGAAGGATACGGAATTGTTCCCTTACGGCGTTTTAGATATTTCTACGCAGGCAACTCTTGAGAATAAATTCTATGTTCTTGAGGAAATGGTGGACGACCAGCTCTTTACCGCATATGAGTATCTCGGCGGAAAGAGAGCGGATTTGGAATAGCTTTATAAATCACTTCATATCATATGGTATGGGGTGATTTTTTTATGAGAAAAATTTTAGCGATTTTAGGGATAATGCTTGTCTTGACAGTTAAGGCACAAGGCGTTGAGCTGTCGGCAAAATCGGCGTGTGTTATTGCGGCAGACAGCTGTCAGGTGGTTTATGAAAAAAACAGCAGTGAAAGACTTCCCATGGCAAGCACAACAAAGATGATGACGGCACTTGTTGCGGCAGAGTCGGATACGTGGGAGGATATTGTGACGGTTTCTTTGAATGCACAGAATCAGGAGGGTTCAAAGATATATTTAAAGGCAGGGGAAAAGATCAAAATGTCGGAGCTTGTGTGCGGACTTATGCTCAATTCAGGCAACGATGCGGCTGTGGCAATTGCGGAGCATATAAGCGGAAGTTGTGAAGCCTTTGCAGAAGTTATGACGAAAAAGGCTAAAGAACTCGGAGCGGTTAATACAAGCTTTAAAAATCCCAACGGGCTTGACAGCGAAGGACATTTTTCGACAGCCTATGACCTTGCCCTTATAGGAAGAGCCGTACTTGAAAATGAAAGACTTGCACCGATTGTATCAACAAAAGAAATGAAGATAGAAAATGAGGACGGGACAGTTACATATCTTCGCAATCATAATAAGCTTTTGTGGCGGTATGAGGGTATGGAAGGGATTAAGACAGGGTATACAAAACGGTCGGGAAGATGCCTTGTAACGTCTGCAAAAAGAGACGATGTGAGACTTGTCGCAGTTACATTGAATGCCCCCGATGACTGGAAAGACCACACCAATATGCTTGACTACGGCTTTTCTGTCTGTGACCATAAAGCGGTTGTGAAAAAGGGGGAGACATTAAGAGAGGTTACGGTAGACGGTAAAACACTTGGACTTGTGAGCGGTGAAGCACTTACTGCTGTTGCGGTGAATGGTGTGGTGAGTGATTGTGATGTGGTTGTACATAAGGAAGAGGAATTAAAAGCACCGATTAATAAAAATGAGCAGGTTGGCGTTGCAAGATTGTGGCATAACGGTTATCTGACCGATGAAACACCGCTGTTTGCGGATAGGGATATTTTTGAAAATGAAGAGAAGAAAAGTTTTTTTGGAAAGGTTATGATATTTTTGAAAAAAATGTTGCATTATGGATAAATAGGGTGTATAATGAAAGAAAAAATGCAGAGTAAGCAGTTGTGCGTTAAGTGTTGTGTGAACGGGGAGTTGTCACGCAAACGAAAAGACGGTTTTTCCGTTTCTTGCGGTACGGCTGCTGCATCCCGCTGCCAAAATTGAGGCATAAATCAGAACACCTCGTTTTAGTAGCATATTATACGGAGGTGTTTTTTCTATGCTTAAAATTTCTGCAAAAAAGATGTTTTCTACAAAAAATGTTGTAACTATGGGACTTATGGCGGCACTTTATGTTGCACTCTATGCCATAAAAATCCCGATTGCAGTTGAGTCGAGGGTGTCTGTCACCTTTATCCCGGTTGCGGTGGCGGCGTATCTGATGGGTGTCCCGGCAGGGATTTTGGTTGGCGCTATCGGTGACTTGCTATCCTGTCTTTTGTTTCCGTCGGGGCCGTATTATCCCGGGTTTACGGTATCATCAATGATGGTCGGTGTGATATACGGTCTTTTCTTCTTGGGTAGAAAAGGAAGCCTGATGAGATTAAGGGTTATCGGTGCAACGGTTGTGATAACAGTTGGGGTAAATATGCTTTTAAATACACTCTGGCTTGCTGACCTTTATGAAAAAGCATATTTTGTGTTCTTAATTTCAAGAAGTATAAAAAATCTTATAGTTTTTCCGTTTCAGATTATAATAACAATCATCCTTATTGAAAGTCTTGACAGAACGGGTATAACAAAAAAGTTCATATGAAAAGGAGCATTTTTTGTTAAGAATGGCAAAAAGTAAAAATGATGTCGATTTGTCTTGAAAAAGTTTCGGTAGTGTGGTAAGATATATTTGGTAAAAAGAGCAGTTTTAACTATCAAGGAGGAAAACAAATGTCACAGCATAATGAAGCGGATAATCCTATCTACGGTAAGCTCAGTATTATAAGTATGAAGGGCTGCGAGGAGATTACGGCGAAAATTGACTGGTATTTAAAGCAGTTCAGAAAAGAGTATGAGGATGTTGATACATATGTTACTCACATCAAGTGCCCGAGATTTGGAACAGGTGAGTCAAAGTGTGTAATCAGCGAAAGTGTAAGAGGTCATGACATATACATTCTTTGTGATGTATTCAACTATGGTGTTACATACAAAATGTATCAGATGGAAACTTGTATGAGTCCCGATGACCATTTCCAGGATTTAAAGAGAGTTATTGCGGCAATAAGCGGTAAGGCAAGAAGAATTACCGTTATTATGCCGATGCTTTACGAGGGCAGACAGCACAGACGTACAACAAGAGAATCACTTGACTGTGCACTCGCACTTCAGGAGCTTGTGAAGATGGGTGTTTCAAATATTCTTACATTTGACGCACATGATGCAAGAGTTCAGAATGCAATCCCCATATCGGGCTTTGACGATGTTCAGACAACATATCAGATGATTAAAGCACTAACAAGAGCTGTGCCCGATGTTAAGTTTGATAAGGACAGCACAATAGTTATTTCTCCCGACGAGGGCGGAATGAACAGATGTATGTACTATTCATCGGTTCTCGGACTTGATCTTGGTATGTACTATAAGAGAAGAAACTATTCTGTTATCATTGACGGAAAGAATCCTATCGAGGCTCATGAATATCTCGGAAGAGATGTTAAGGGCAAGGATGTAATGATTGTTGACGATATGATTTCAAGCGGTGAGTCTGTTCTTGATATTGCACGTAAATTGAAGGCTCAGGGAGCAAAGAGAATATTTGTATTCACAGCGTTTGGTCTTTTTGTAAGCGGACTTGAAGAGTTTGATAAAGCTTATGAAAATGGCGAGATTGATAAGGTGTTTACAACAAACCTCGTATACCGTTCACCCGAGCTTTTAGAGCGTAAATGGTATTGGGAAGTTGATATGACAAAGTACGTATCACTTCTTATAGATACACTCAACCACGACGATACAATAAGCAATCTTCTTGTTCCCGTAACAAGAATCAAGAAGCTTATGGAAAAAATCGGTCAGCCCAAGGATTAATAGAACTTATGTGAGACAGCTTAGTTTTGAGCTGTCTCATTTTTGGTGATGGGATATTTTAACAAAAAGAATGTCGTATTTTTATGGAAAATAATATAGACTTTAAGCGGTTTATGTGTTATAATATTTAAAGTATCTCTATAACAGAAAGGATAGAATGAAATGAATAAGCTTTTAAAGAAAATTGTATCATTGACAGCAGTTTGTGCAATGTCAGCATCTTTTGCAATCGGTGCATATGCGGAAGACTTTACCGATATGCCGTCCGATTGGAGAACGACTGCTATAGAAAATGCTGTTAAAAACGGACTTATCTCCGGTATGGGCGACGGTACTGTTGCACCTGATGCGAATATTACAAGAGCGCAGATGGCAGCAATTATCGTGCGTGCACTCGGTGCTGCTGAGGAGGCAGATATTTCAAAGTTCGTTGACGTAAGTGAAGATAAGTGGTATTACAAGGAGCTTGCGAAGGCAGTATATATGAATGCATTTGCAGGTGACGGAAATAAAATGAATCCCGAGAACAACATAACATTCCAGGAATGCTTTACAGTTCTTTCAAATGTGTTCAATCTGTGGTACAGAACAACAGATGAGGAAACAGAGGCAGAGCTTGCAAAGTACACCGACGGTGCGGAGGTTGCCGGCTGGGCAAAGAAATACTACGCATCTGTTCTTGAAAATGGTTACTGGGCAGGCGGCCCGGATAAGCTTTTGAAGCCTACTTCATACATAACAAGAGGTGAGTTTGCTGTTGTTATGGATAATATGATAAAAACATACATCACCGATGCGGGTGAGGTTGGAGAGCTTGGCGAGGGTAACGTGCTTGTAAGAGGTCAGGGTGCAATATTTAACGGTACAAACATTAAGGGTGACCTTATAATAGGTGACGGTGTGCCTGCTGAGGGTATTACACTTGACAATATCAATGTTGACGGAAGACTTGTGTTCAGAGGCTGTGCATCTCCCGGTATGGTAGAAAAGACTGCCGCTGACGGAAGCACATCTGAAAAGCTCAGCTATACAAAGGTTGGTGCCGCACCTACCGGTTATGCATTTGATTTGCAGGTAATTGCACCTTATATAGACCTTTCACTTACAGGAATAACTGTTAAAAAGCTCTATACGGTGAAGGATACTCATATCACACTCCCGAATGCAGGCGGCGCACCTTCACAGGATGCCCCTGCAGAGCCGAAGGCAGAAGAAAAGGCTCAGGAAAATGTTGAAGAAGTAACAGAAGAGAAAACAGAATCTGCTGAAAGTAAGTAATTAAAGAGCCCGGCATTGTGAAAAATGCCGGGCCTTTTTATCATTTTATTAAATCTTTAATAACCTCTCCTGCAATTAACAGACCTGCAACAGATGGTACAAAAGCGATGCTTGCAGGAATCTGACGCCTTGAACCATCGCTTAATGATAATGTGGGTGTCAGCGGTGCTTCATCTGAAAAAAGCACCTTTAATTTTTTTATGCCTCTTTCCTTTAACTCTTTTCGCATAACTCTTGCCAGCGGACATACGCTTGTTTTTGATATGTCTGCAATTTGAAAACGTGATGCATCAAGTTTATTACCGGTTCCCATTGAGGATATAATCGGGATATTGTGTTTTTGTGCTTCTGAAATAAGCGAGAGCTTTGAAGAAACTGTATCTATTGCATCAACGATGTAATCATACCCTGATATATCAATTTCCTTTTTATCGGTATAGAAAACATTCTCGCATTTAACATCACATCCGGGATTTATGTCCAGAATTCTCTCCCTCATAACCTCGGTTTTATATTTGCCGACGGTTGAATGAAGGGCAATTATCTGTCGGTTTATGTTGGAAACTGATACCGTATCATTGTCAACAAGTGTGATGTTTCCGATGTTGCATCTTGCTATTGCCTCGGCGCAGTATGAACCCACACCGCCGATTCCGAATACTATAACTTTTTTTTCTTTAAGGGAAGAAAGTGTTTCTTCGCCAAGTAACATTTGTGTTCTTATAAATTCTTCCATATAAATTTATTCATCCTCTTTATTTGTTTCCGGCTCTATAAGGGCAACGAGAGTCTCTTCGATGCGGTGCTCGGAAATTTTTGTTACCTTTATTGAAAGTCCGAATGCTTCAAGTTCGGGTGTTGCACCGTCATCGGGAATTGTGCCGAGTTCCGCCAAAATCATACCTGCAAAGGTGTTGTATTCTTCAACGGGAAGTTCTATTCCGAGTGTTTCACATACGATATCTATATCGGCAGAGCCTGATATCTTCCAGGTATTGGAATCAAGCTTTACAATATCCTCTTCCGTCTCTTCGCTGTCACTTGAAAGTGTACCTACAATCTCTTCCAAAAGATCGGACATCGTTATAATACCGCCCAAGCCGCCGTACTCATCAAGCACAACCGCAAAGTGGTTCTTATTCCTCTGCATTTGCCTTAAAAGCTCGTCAGCCTTTAACGACTCGGGGATGAAGAAGGGGTCTTTCAAAATGGATTTAACATCGGATGTATCACCCGACTGTAAAAATCTGTAAAAGTCCTTACTTGAAAGGATTCCGACAATATCATCAACGCTTTCACCGCATATTGGGTACACCGAATGGTTTGTGTCTGATATTGATTTGTTCCATTCGTCAATGCCGTCTTCAATCCATAAAAACTCTACATCGGTACGATGTGTCATAATATCCTTTGCAGGAGTGTCGTCAAACTCAAAGATGTTATTTATCATTTCCTTCTCTTCGGGATCGATAGCTCCGCTTGAGCTTCCTATATCAACCATCATAAGAATTTCCTCTTCTGTAACCTCATCATCGCCCGAGTCGGGAGTGATGCGGAACAGTCTTAAGAACAAATCGGAAAAGCCGAGTAATATAAATGTTAAAGGCATAAGAATAATCGTTGCCGATTTTCCGAACAGGCTAAGTGGCAGGGAAGATTGATTTGCCGTACACTTTGCCATTCTGCCGGGGATATAGATTCCGAAGGTCAGTATAACGAGGTCGCATATAAGTAAATGAATTATCGGGTGAAGCCACGGGCAAACGAGAGGCATACTTAACGATATCACATTCGAAAGCGAAACCAAAAACAAATTCACAAGGTGAACGCTTGCGTGAAATTTCGGTCGGTTTTTAATGAGCCATTGAACCCGTGCGGCTTTTTTGTTGCCGTTTTCCGATTCCTTTTGAATACGTGCTTCATTTGCTTCATCAGCTGATACACAGCTTGCGCGGTTTACTGCAATAAGCACCAGGAGTGCTAAAGAGATAAATAATCGAGACGGGAGCGAGTCCACAATCAACATCCTTTCTTTTGTATGTTTTATAGTTTTAACAGTTATTATTTTTTCCTTACAAAACGGGTAAGCTTGTCTAACATAGGAATCTGACTAAGCTCATCTTCGCCGAGAATCTTAAGGGCAAAGACAGATACTGCATATACCAATACCGCAACGGCTATTGCCGCAAGCAGTGAGATTATATTGATTTTTGTAATTGCATATATAATCAAGTATATCGGATATGATACCACCGCCATAATGACTGCGGCCAAAAGAGGCTTTAATATATACCGTACAAAGGAGAAGCTTACGTCCACATTCTTTTTCAGTACACTGAAGCTGTAGGTGAAGGAAATTACCTGACACACAATCGAGCTTATCGGTGCACCGTAAATATTTATTTCGGGCTGTCTTATCAGTATGACATTCAAAATAAATTTTGCAATACATCCTATAAAAAGTCCCGTTGCCGGTGCATACACCTTGCCACAGCCTTGCAATGAGCCTGAAAGTGTCTGATTAAGTGCAATAAATATAAGTGCAATTGACGATAACTGCAAAAGCTCATATGCATCGGGTACTGCAGGGTATAAGAACATATAAATCGGTTTTGCAAAGGTGATATATCCTACAGCACAAGGAAGAATTATCAGAAGCGATATAAGAAGCGAAAGGGAAACTTTGTCTGATGCTTCCTTTTTGTTCCCAACAGCAAGTGCACCCGAAAGACTCGGCACAAGAACCGTTGCAAAAGCAATGTTAAGTGCAATCGGAAGATTCAAAAGTGTATCACTTTTTGCAAGCTGTCCCGAAAGCCGTGCCGCTTCTTTGTCAAGCTGTTCAAGTGTTGGATTTACAATTGCCGCAATACCGTCATGTGCCGGTATGATATCAGAAAAACCGGCACGGATGCCTCTGGTGATGGTTGCAGTGTCTACAATTCTGTTTATTGCCGATATTATCGAGCCGAGCGAAATCGGAATCGAAATCATCAAAATAGATTTTGCCACGCTCACAAAAGAGCCTTCTACCGTTGTTGCAACTTCGTTTTCAAAAGAAGATAGGATTGCCCCTCTTCTTTTTGTATAGAATACGAAAAGATATAACAAGCTTAGTACTGTGGCGATTGTAGTGGCAAAGTTTGCACCTGCGGCAAGAAGCTGTGCCTTTGTATCCTCGTCGGGGAATAGCATATATGAAGCCATTAAAAGAACTATTCCTATAGTGAATATACATTTGAATATCTGCTCTAGTATCTGTGAGGCGGAGGTTGCACTCATATCCTTCATTCCGTTAAAGTAACCGCGTATTACCGCTGAAACACACACAAACAGTATCGACGGAGACAATGCTTTTAAAACATTTGCCGCCCCGGGCATTGCGATAACGTATGTTGCAATCGCATCTGCACCGATAAAGAGAAGTGCGGTCAGTACTATACCAATGCTTGAGAACAGAAGCAGGGCTGTTTTGAATATTCTGTGCGCACCTTGTCTGTCGCCTAAGGCGATTTTCTCCGCAGTCATTTTTGCGATGGCGTTGGGGATGCCGACGGAAGAAAGAGCCAAAAGAAGTGTGTACACGTTAAATCCGGCACTGTAATATCCGCTTCCCGAGTTTTCAAAACCGTCCACGTTTGTGATAACCATACGGTAAACAACGCCGAGAATTTTTACTGCAAACTGTGAAAAAAGTATTATAGATACATTTTTCATAAATGATTGATTTTGTTTTGTTTTCAAATTTATTCCTCCGATAGCTGAAAAACTACTTATTAAAATATTATTATATAATATACATTTTATATGTCAAGGAAAAATCTGTATTTTTAACATAAATTTAATATGAAAAGTATAAATATGAAGAAATATTTTGAGAAAATCAAAAAAAATACTTGTATTTTGAATATATGTGTGGTATAATTAAGGTAAGAGCATAATGTATAATGTACTTTATGAGTGGACTTCTTTATTGAGAGTCCACTCTTTCATTTGAGGAAAAAAGTGAGGTGACGTGTATGGCAAATAAGACGGAGACGATGGCATATGAAATCGGAGATGAGATTGCGGCAGTGCAGGGTGTGAGCCTTATCCATGCAGAATACAAAAAGGAAGGCAATGAATACTTTTTAAGACTCGCCATAGACAAGGAAGGCGGTGTCGGTATTGATGACTGTGAGCTTTTCTCCAGAGCTTTTTCTGATAAAATGGATGAACTTGACCCGATAAAGGAAGCGTATATGCTTGAGGTGACATCGCCGGGAGTTGACAGAAAGCTCACAACAAAGAGAGAGTTTGATTACTATATCGGCAGAGAGGTTGAGGTAAAGCTTTATGCACAGGGTGAATTCGGAAAGGAATTTACAGGTGTATTAAAGGGCTTTGAGGATGCTGTTGCAAAGATTGAAACGGACGGGAAGATTACAGAAATTCCTTTAAAGGAAGCTGTGTATATACGATTATATTTTAAATTTTGAAAGGAATGAGTGTTAAAATGAATGAAGAGTTATTAACCGCGCTCGCCGATGTGTGCGAGGAAAAGGGGATAGAAAAGGATATTGTACTTGACGCACTTGAAACTGCACTTGTTGCGGCATACAGAAGAAATTACAATTCTGCACAGAATGTTGAAGTTCAGCTTGACAGAATGACAGGTGAAATTCACGTGTATATGCAGAAGACGGTTGTTGATGAAGAGGATTATGTAGATCCGCAGGAAGAAATGCCGATTGAAGATGCTAAAAAGATTAGCGGCGTTTATGAAATCGGAGATGTTGTAAATGTTGAGGTTACTCCGAGGAACTTCGGAAGAATTGCGGCAATGACTGCAAAGCAGGTTGTTACCCAGCGTATAAGAGAGGCTGAAAGAGGAATTATATACGGTGAGTTTACAGAGAAGGAAAATGATATTATATCGGGAAGAGTAAGCCGTATTGAAAAGGGAAATGTTTTCGTTGATATCGGCAAGCTTGAAGCTATGCTTCCCATTAAAGAACAGCCGCAGGGTGAGTATTATGAAGTGGGACAGATGTTGAAGTGCTATGTATCGGACGTAAGAAATTCCACAAAGGGTACACAGATTATGCTTTCAAGAACTCATCCCGGACTTGTTAAAAAGCTTTTTGCACTTGAGGTTCCCGAGATTGCAGACGGAATAGTTGAAATAAAAGGTGTTTCAAGAGAAGCAGGCTCAAGAACGAAGATTTCTGTATGGGCGGCTGATGAGAACATTGATCCGCAGGGTGCTTGTATCGGACCTAAGGGTGCGAGAGTTCAGGCGATAGGCGATGAACTTAAGAATGAAAAGATTGATATTATAAAATACAGTGAGAATGCGGCAGAATTTATTGCGGCAAGCTTAAGCCCTTCAAAGGTTTTAAGTGTTGAACTTAACGAAGAGGAAAAGTCTGCAAAGGTTACCGTTCCCGAATATCAGCTCTCACTCGCTATCGGAAAATCAGGACAGAATGTTCGCTTGGCGGCAAGACTTACCGGCTGGAAGATTGATATTTCTGCAACAGCAGAGTAAGACAGGAAGTGATTTTGTGGCACACGTACCTCTGAGAATGTGCGTAGGATGCAGGAAAATGCTTCCGAAAAATGAGCTTATAAGACTTGTTTTAGAAAATGACGAAATTGTGACGGACGAAAAGCAGAAGCTTCTATCAAGAGGTGTGTATCTGTGCAGAACAGAAGAGTGTGTTGTGCAGGCGAAAAAGAAGAAAGCACTGTCAAGAAGCTTCAAAAGAAATGTTCCCGATAGTAGGTATGATGAATTGATAAAGGAGTGCAAAAATGGATAAGGCTTTGTCTATGATAGGTCTTGCAAAACGTGCAGGACGAATTACAAGCGGTGCCGATATGGTAGAGGATGCCGTTAGATCAGGAAAAGCAAGGCTTGTTGTTATAGCCTCCGATGCTGCGAAAAATAGCAGAAAATCAATATCCGACTGTTGCGGATATTATAACGTAAAATATTTGATATATTCCGATAAGGAACAGCTTGCAAGAGCAATCGGAGTTGATATTGCAGTGGCAGTATCTGTGAACGATGAGGGTTTTGCAAAAGCGATTGAAGCTAAAATTACCGATGGGGTTATAGAAAGGAAGGGTTAATCTATGGCTATATTACAACCGAAGGTGCAGGAAATTGCACGTGATTTAAAGGTAACAAGCAAGGAAATAATAGAAAGACTTGCTGAAATGAAGCAAAATGTTAAAGGACCGAGTTCGCAGCTTGATGAGGTACAGCTCGGTTTGATATTTGATATCTTTACATCTTTGGCAGATATGGGCGATGAGCCTATTGTAAAGCCTGAGAAGCCGAAGAAAAAAGCAGATGAAAAGAAAGCTGAGGAAAAGACGGCTCCGGCAGAAGAAAAGGCAGAAGAAAAGAAGGAAGAGCCGAAAAAAGAAGAAAAGCAGGAAGAGAAAAAGACAGAGAAAAAGGCTAAAGAAGAAAAGAAACCTGCAGCAAAGGTAAAAGAAGAGAAGAAAACAGAAGAAAAGGCGAAGGAAAAGGTTATTGTTGAGGAGAAAAAGCCTGCTGAAAAGAAGGAAGAAAAGCCTGTTCAGGCTGAACAGCCCAAGAAGGAGAAGAAGACTCCGCCGCCTCCTCCGGCACCTATGAAGAAGAAGCCTAAAGAGGAAAAGCCCATTGTTGCGGAGGAGCTTTCCGATGAAGATCTTGTAATCAAGGCAGAAAGCAAATCAAGATACGTAGATACACGTACATCTACCGTTGAGATTGAAAAGATTGACAGCCGTGAAAGACTTGAGGATATGGTAAGCGACAATATGTCCAATATGTCGGGCGGCAGAAGCAAAAAGAAGAAAAAGGCTAACAAAGAGCGTAACTTTATAAAGGAACAGCCCCAGCAGCAGAAGAAGGAAGAGCCGAAGAAGGTTCAGACTCCGTCTGTTATAGAAATTCCCGACACAATCACAGTCGGAGATTTTGCACAGAAGCTCGGAAAAGGTGCGGCTGAAGTAATTAAAAAGCTTATGATGCTCGGCGTTATGGCAACAGTTAACCAGGCGATTGATTTTGAAACTGCACAGCTTATTGCTATGGACTTCGGTATAGAAGTTAAACTTGAGGTTATACTTACAAAAGAGGATATTCTTTTCCAGGAGGAAGAGGATAATCCTGATGACCTTATGCCCAGACCTCCGGTAGTAGTTGTTATGGGTCACGTTGACCATGGTAAGACATCACTCCTTGACGCTATCAGAAACACATCTGTTGCATCAGGCGAGGCAGGCGGTATCACACAGCACATCGGTGCGTACAGTGTACGCCTTAACGACAGGGATATAACATTCCTTGATACACCGGGCCATGAGGCGTTCACAACAATGCGTGCAAGAGGTGCGCAGGTAACAGACGTTGCAATCATCGTTGTTGCGGCAGATGACGGTATTATGCCTCAGACAATAGAAGCTATAAACCACGCAAAAGCGGCAGGTGTACAGATAATTGTAGCAATCAATAAGATAGACAGAGAAAGTGCAAATGTTGACAGAGTTAAGCAGATGCTTGTAGAGCATGAACTTGTGCCCGAGGAATGGGGCGGTGACACTGTCTGCGTTGAGGTATCAGCGAAGAAGAATATCAATATTGACGGTCTTCTTGAAATGGTTCTTCTTGTTGCGGATATGCAGGAATTAAAAGCAAATCCGAACAAGGCGGCAAAGGGTACTGTTATCGAAGCTCAGGTTGACAAGGGCAGAGGTCCTGTTGCAACAGTGCTTGTTCAGGAGGGTACACTTAATGTCGGCGATATCGTAATTGCAGGAACAGCCGTAGGACACGTAAGAGCAATGGTAAACGATAAGGGCAGAAGAGTTAAGGTTGCAGGCCCGTCAACACCGGTTGAAATTCTCGGACTTTCCGAAGTTCCTTCAGGCGGTGACACATTTAACGTTGTAAAAGACGAAAAGCTAGCACGTGATGTTGCCTCTTCACGTAAGCAGGAACAGAAGGAAAGTATCTTCAATCAGACAGTTAAGGTATCGCTTGATAACCTCTTCTCACAGATTGATGAAGGTAATATGAAGGGGCTTAACATTATCGTCAAGGCTGACGTTCAGGGTTCTGTTGAGGCGGTTAAGCAGTCGCTTGAAAAGCTTTCAAACGAAGAGGTAAGAGTAAAGGCAATCCACTGCGGCGTTGGTGCTGTTAATGAATCTGACGTAATGCTTGCAAATGCATCAAATGCAATTATAGTAGGCTTTAACGTAAGACCGGACGCAGGTGCATCTGCGGCGGCAGAGCGTCAGGAGGTAGATATCCGTCTTTACAGAGTCATCTATCAGGCTATTGAAGAGATAGAAGCTGCTATGAAGGGTATGCTTGATCCTGAATTCAAGGAGGTTGTACTCGGTCATGCAGAAGTTCGTCAGACCTTTAAGGTATCGGGCGTCGGCACGATTGCAGGTTCATATGTAACTGACGGTAAGATAACAAGAAATGCAGAAGTAAGAGTTGTAAGAAACGGTATTGTTGTATTTGAAGGAAAGATTGACTCTCTAAAGAGATTCAAGGATGATGCTAAAGAAGTCAGCGAAAGCTTTGAGTGTGGTATCGGTGTTGAAAACTACAACGATATCAAGGAAGGCGATGTAATCGAATGCTTCCAGATGCAGGAGATTGAAAGAAGCTGACGCCGGAGGTAGAAATGGCAAAAGATAGAATTAATAAGATTAATGAAGAGGTTCACCGTGCTCTTGCAGTTATAGTAAGAGAACTTAAAGACTCAAGAATTCCGCTTATGACAAGTGTTGTGGCAGTATCGGTTACAAACGATTTGTCCTATGCAAAGGTTTACGTAAGCGTAATGGGGGATGAAGAAACTCAAAAGCAGGCTATTCGCGGACTTACAAGTGCAAAGGGATTTGTAAGACGTGAGCTTGGAAGAAGAGTTGACCTTCGCCATACTCCCGAGATAATATTCGAGCTTGACCACTCAATTGAGCACGGAGCTCACATAAACCAAATTATCAGCGATTTATAAGATTTTGAACCAATATGGATAAAAAGTAAACAAATAGGGACTGTCCCTATTTGTTTACTTTTATGGGAATGGTGAACGTATAGGGACTGCTCTTGGGTGTTCACTTTGCAATTTTTACGGCGGAGGTGAGTTGGAATGGAAGAGATTATCCGTATATTAAAGGAAGCAGACACTATAGCAATATGCCCGCATATCAGTGAGGATGCTGATTGTGTCGGAAGCTCGCTTGCTATGAAGCGTGTTTTGTCTGCTATGGGGAAAAAAACCGATATCTATATCAGTGCACCTCTTGAGTCGCGTCTTGATTTTTTAAAGGCTGATGCGATTATATATGAGGGCGATGCAAAACAATATGATGTATGCCTGTGTCTTGACTGCGGAGAGCTAAAAAGAATAGGCGAGCGTGTTGAGATATTTGATAAGGCAAAAACCACCGTATCGGTAGACCATCATATGACAAACACATATTTTGCCATGTATAATCACGTAGAAGCGGATGCGTCTGCAACGGGTGAAATTCTGTGCCGTATGATAGAAAAAATGGGAGTTACCATAGACACTGAAACAGCCGGCTATCTTTTTGCGGCTATTGCATCGGATACCGGAAGCTTTAAGTATTCAAACGTAAGCCCTGCTACTTTTAAAGAGGCGGCAAAGCTTCTTGAAAAAGGAATTGACAATGCATATATCTCACGTATGCTTTTCGATACGATGGACGAGAATTATATGAGGTTTGAAGGTCAGCTTATGAGCTGTGTGAAAACTTATTATAACGGAAAACTGTCGGTGCTTGTTATAACAAATGAAGATATAAAAAGATGCGGTATTGAACCGGGTTCGACGGGGGATACGGTCAACATTGCAAGAAAAGTTGCAGGATGTGAGATAGCTGTTTCAATCCGTGAAACGGAGGATAAGATAAAGATGTCCTTCCGTGCAAATGAGAATGCGGATGTAAGCAAGGTGGCGGCGAAATTCGGCGGCGGCGGTCATATGAAGGCAAGCGGTGCGTCGGTTGATGTTATGGAGCTTGATAAGCTTTTAGAAAAAGTAGTTGAAGCTTGCGGGGAGATTTTAAATGGTTGAATATGATAAGGATGCGATAGTCTATCCCTATATAACCGAGTTTTTAAGGGATGGAATAAAGGAAAGAGAAGGAATACTCAAAAAGCTTGAGGAAGAGGCAGCGCGTGACGAAGTGCCTATAATACAGCCCGAGGCGGCACGCCTCCTTTCGGTGCTTTGCGAAATGAAAAAGCCGCATCATATACTTGAAATCGGTTGTGCTATCGGCTATTCTGCAATTTTAATGGCACAAAAGCTTGACAGGGACGGAAGTCTTTTAACTCTTGAGCTTGATGAAAATATGGCAAAAAGGGCAAGAGAGAATATCGAAGAAGCAGGTATGACAGACAAAATCACCGTCAGGTGCTGTGATGCCGTCGAAACTGTTCCTACTTTAACGGGGGAATATGATATTATATTTTTGGACGGTCCGAAGGCGCACTATATACATATGCTCAATGACTGTATAAGGCTTTTAAAGCCGGGCGGACTTCTTATATCGGATAATATTCTCTATAAGGGAATGACTGCAGACCCCGAGCATGTGATAAGACGAAAAATCACCATTGTAAAGCGTCTCAGGCATTTTATAAAGGCACAGATGCAAAGAGATGAGCTTGAAACGGTTGTTCTGCCGCTTGGTGACGGTATGACTGTTGCAGTGAAAAAGTGATGAAATATATATAAAGGATGGATACGGTTATGAAGAAACCCGAATTGCTTGCACCGGGAGGAAGTCTTGAAAAGCTTATAACGGCAGTTGATTACGGTGCAGATGCCGTGTATATAGGCGGAGAAGCATTCAGCCTCAGGGTAGCGGCGGAAAACTTTACTTATGAGGAAATGATGGAGGGTATTAAATATGCCCACGAAAGAGGTAAGAAGGTATATCTTACGGCTAATATCATTCCGCATAATAAGGATATAGATGAATTTGAAGGCTTTATAAATGAAATACGTCCGATGGGCTTTGACGGCGTGTTGGTGGCAGATTTGGGCACATTTGATATTTTAAGGACAATTGCTCCCGAGCTTCCCATACATATCAGTACGCAGGCGAACAATGTAAACTATCGCTCGGCAACTGTGTGGCATTCGATGGGAGCAAAAAGAGTTGTACTTGCAAGAGAAATGAGCCTTGATGAGATAAAAGAAATAAGAGCAAAAATTCCTGAGGATTTAGAGATTGAAGCATTTGTTCATGGTGCTATGTGTATTTCCTATTCGGGAAGATGTCTTTTGTCTAACTATATGACTGCAAGAGACGCAAATCAGGGAGCTTGCTCACACCCCTGCCGTTGGAATTATGCCCTTGTTGAACAGACAAGACCGGGTGAATATATGCCGATTGTCGAAACAGAGCGCGGAAGCTTTATTATGAACTCAAAGGATTTGTGTATGATAGAGCATATTCCGGAGCTTGTAGAAAGCGGAATCACAAGCTTTAAGCTTGAGGGAAGAGTTAAAACGTCCTACTATCTTGCTACGGTTGTTAAGGCATACCGTGAGGAGATTGACCGCTATTTTGAAAATCCCGATGAGTATGTATTTGATAAAAAACAGCTTGCAGAGCTTTGTAAGGTAAGCCACAGACCGTATACAACAGGCTTTTATTTCGGAAAGCCGGGTGAGGATGCCCAGGTATACACCGACAGCTCATATATAAGGGACTACGACCTCATCGGAATTGTGACAGAGTATGATAATGAGAACAAAATACTCACAATGACGCAGAGAAACCGTTTCTTCAAGGGTGATGAGGTTGAAATCATAATGCCCGGAAAAGATTTTATGACGGTAACTGTTGAAGGGATGACGGATGAAAACGGTGAGGAAATAGAGGTTGCAAACCACGCACAGATGACCGTTAAATTCATATGCCGTGAGACTGTTGTGCCCGGTGCGATGATAAGAAAAATAAGAGAATAAAATTTTTTAAAAAAAATTTTTAAAAAATTAAAAAAAAGACTTGCAATTATTGGCTGTTTGTGTTAAAATAGTTGAGTATTATGTATTATTTACTCGGAGGTGAAATTATGCCTAACATCAAATCAGCAAAGAAGCGTGTTTTGGTTATTCAGAAGAAGACATTGATTAACCAGATGCACAAAACTGCTTTGAAGACTGCTGTAAAGAAGTTTGAGACAGCAGTTGAAAACGGCGATGCAGCAAACGCAAAGATTCTTTTCAACGATGCAGTTAAGAAGCTCGACCAGAGCGTAAATCGTGGAATCCTTCACAAGAACAACGCTGCAAGAAAGAAGTCACAGCTTGCTCTTAAGCTCGCAAAGATGGCGTAAAAAAATTAACCGCTGACCTTTTCGGTCGGCGGTATTTTTTTATCCCTCATATTGCCCCGGTGTGCAGCCGTATTTTTCACGGAAGGCACTTATATAATGGCTTGACGAAGAGAAGCCGACAGCGGCGGCTATTTCATCAATCTGCATATTGCCGAATTTCAAAAGCTCGATTGAGTAGGAGAGGC
Source organism: Clostridia bacterium (assembly GCA_045647245.1). Lineage (GTDB taxonomy): Bacteria > Bacillota > Clostridia > UBA1381 > UBA1381 > HGM11525. Next base: position 19,427 of record JAZRMB010000054.1, on the reverse strand, counting down.
GGTAGCTTATGAGATACTGATGCGGTGTGCAGGAGTATTCCTTTTTAAAAGCACGTATAAGGTGCGCTGTTGACACGTACAGTTCATCAGCGATTTTGCCAAGTGAAATATTCTCCCTGAAATTTCGGGTTATATATGTGCAGGCTTTTTGAGCAAGGCTGACAGACTCTGACTTTTGTGCAAGATCCATTCCACAAAAATGAAGAATTGTACTCATTTCCATAGATACATCAAGCTCGCTTTCGGGCTTTTTTTCGTTTATAAGTTTGATAAGCTTTTCAATTCTTTCAATGTAATTATGAAACTTACCGAATCTGCCTACAAAAATTCCTTTTTTGGAAATTTCATCAAGAAAAGCGTTGCAGGATGGGGATGGATGAATCCAGTAAAATTCCCATAACCCGCCTTTTGGCGTGCGGTAGCTAACTCCGGTATCTCTGGGAAGAAGTGCGACAGTTCCCGCCGGTAAAATGTATTCTTCGTGATTTATGGTCATACTGCCTGTCCCTGAGATTGTTATAAATATCAGATACTTGTCAAAGGGTTTTGAGTAACGGTCTATGTGGTATAGATCATTGCATCTGTGCCAGCCGCATACGTCAGGGAGAAAGAGTGCGTTGTGATTTGAAGTCGGTGTGTGTTTTGCGATTCTCACCTTTCCGAAAGCTCCGTTGCTTGTATACATAAAAATTCCTCCGATATCAAAAAAATGATGTGTTATATCTTAAAATTATCAATATATATCTACATACTTGATTTTCTGATATTATTATATTATAATTCTCTTAACTTGTAAAGGGGGAAAACGTGAAAGTTCCTTTCCCGTTATGCCTCCGGCGGATTTAAATGCCCGTGCGAAATTTTCTTCGCGTTCGCTCAGAAACGCACATGGGCGGAAAAATCTCTTATCATTCCTTGCCATACAGATAAGAGATATTAAATTACTACTTAAGCCGATGTATGGCGGCGGAATGGAGATTTTTATGACAGGATATGAAAGAATAAAAAACGTTTTGAATCATCAGCCGGTGGACAGAATCCCGGTTTATGAGCATTTCTGGAGAGATACAAAGGAAGAATATGTCAAACAGGGGTATATTAATCAAGATGAGTCTTTTGAGGACCATTTTGGCTATGATATGCAGGAATTCACGGCGTTTAAAATGGTGGCTGATATTGATTATGAGCCTGAGATTATTGATGAAACAGAAACTACCATTACAAGACTTGACGGCAATGGTGCAAAATTAAAGTATCATAAGGAACATGTTACAACTCCCGAGCATATCGGCTTTACAGTTACCGACAGAGAGGGTTGGGAAAAATACAAGCCGCTGCTTACAAAAATTGACGAGCGAAGAATAAATTTTGAAGGCTACAGAAAGGCAAGAGAAGCCGCTAAAAAGGCAAACCGCTTTTTCGTATGGTCGGGCATAAATGTGTTTGAATGTATGCATCCCATCTGCGGGCATGAAAATATGCTTATGGGTATGATTTTAGACCCCGAGTGGATAGAGGATATGGTTGATACATATGCAACTCTTACAGTTGAGCTTCAGAAGATTTTGTTCGAGAGGGAAGGACTTCCCGACGGCATTTGGTATTACGAGGATATGGGCTTTAAGGATAAGCCGTTTATGAGCCCTGAGATGTATTGCAATTTAATTATGCCTGGTCATAAAAAGACGATAGATTATGCAAAATCGTTGGGGCTTCCCGTTATTATGCACTCCTGCGGATATGTAAGACCGCTTCTTCCGCATATGATAGAAGCAGGTATCGACTGTTTGCAGGCACTTGAGGTGAAGGCAGGTATGGATTTATTGGAAATTCATAAAACCTTTGGAGATAAAATCGCAATAATGGGCGGTATTGATGTGAGAGCACTGTACTCTAACGACAAGGCAGTGATTGATAAAGAACTTGAAAGTAAGATTCCATATGTTAAAGAAGGCTACGGCTACGTTTTGCACAGTGACCACTCGATTCCGAAAACTGTAGATTATGAAGCATATAAATATTTTATAAAGAAGGGAATAGAGCTCGGAACCTACTGATAAATGAAATAAAAAATCACAGAATTCAGATAATTTCACTATTATATATGTATTAAAAGCAGGATAAGAGCGTATTTTTATGTAAATCGGCATAAATACGCTCTTTTTTGCGTTAAATGCTTGAAAATACGTGTAAAATTTTGTATAATATAATAGGTTGGGTATAATATTTAATAAAAGGAATAAAAAAGCTTGACAAAAGCATAAAATATGTGTAAAATAACTTTAGTGATTTAGCAAGCTAAAGCGAAAGAGGAGAATTGATATGGCAAAATGGAAGCTTCACACACCGAAGGGCGTATGCGATATTCTGCCCGAGGAATGTGTATGGAAGAAGGAAATTGAATCTACAATATGGTCGGTTTTTGCGTCTATGGGATATAAAGAGGTAGAATTGCCGACGTATGAATATTATGATGTTTTTGCATATTCGGGCGGTCAGATGGACCAGGAGAGTATGTTTAAGTTTTTCGATGAAAAGGGAAGAATATTGACTCTTCGCCCTGATATCACAACCTCAATTGCGAGAATGACCGCAACGAAGGAAAATATGGATATACTTCCGAAGAGATATTGCTATACGGGAAATGTGTTCAGAGCAGGTGAAACGCAAGGTGCAAGACTAAGAGAATTTACCCAGAGCGGTATAGAGCTTATCGGCTCATACGCACCCGAGGCGGATGCTGAAGTTATTGCGGCGGCTATTGAGTCGATACTGGCAGTAGGAATAGAAGAGTTTTCTGTTGAAATCGGTCAGGTTGCATTCTTTAACGGTCTTGTTGAACAGGCAGGGCTTTCGAAGGAACAGACCGAGAGATTGAGAGAAAGAATAGATTCAAAGGATTCGCTCGGAATTGCAGAGCTTGTGTCAACCCTTGATATTGATGAAGGAATAAAGAAGCTTCTTTCGGCACTTCCCACACTCTTCGGAGGCTGTGAAATTCTCGAAAAGGCAGACGTTTCGGGGCTTAATGGAACGTCGAAGCAGGCACTTTTGAACATAAAGAGAATATATGAGCTTTTGTGTCTTTACGGCTTTGAAAAGTATGTTTCACTTGATTTGGGAATGCTTCAGAGTATAGATTATTATACAGGCTCGATATTCAAGTGCTATACACTCGGAGTAGGATTCCCGATTTGTGCGGGCGGAAGATATGATAATCTTGTAGGAAACTTCGGAGTAAAAGCGGGTGCTGTTGGAGTTGCGTTCGGAATAAACAGAATTATGTCGGCACTTAAATCCAAGGGAACATCAGGTGTGCACGATAACTCGCTGACCGTTATTTTCCCGGAATTCAATGCAGAGGGCATTGCCTATGATATGGCATATACATTAAGAGTGAACGGCTGTATGGTAGAGGGGTATATCGGCGGCGGTGATTATAACGATTGCGAAGAATACTGCAATAAGGTTAAAGCAGGCTGTATGATGCGTGTGCATCCCGACGGAAAGATTCAGATTAAGGATTTTCTGAAAAATGAAATCACCGAAACCTGGGCGAATGATTTCCTCGGCTACTATGACGATGACTGTGAGGATGAAGACTGCGGGTGCGGACATCATCACGATGAAGAACACGAGTGCACGTGCGGACATCACCATGAAGACGGTCACGAGTGTGAATGTGGGCATCATCACGGAGATGACCACGAATGTAAATGCAAACATCATTAATAATAAAGCATACAGAGCTTGAAAGGGATAATTGATATGAGATATTTAACGGTTGCTCTTGCAAAGGGAAGACTTGCAGAGCTTGCTATGGATATGTTTGGTGCAATCGGTATGGACTGCTCCGAAATGAAGGAGAAATCAAGAAAGCTGATTTTTACTGACGAAAAGAATAAAATGAAGTTTATTCTTGTAAAGGCATCGGACGTGCCTACCTATGTAGAATACGGTGCGGCTGATATCGGTATTGTTGGAAAAGATACCCTTTTGGAAGAGGGAAGAAATCTTTATGAGATGATTAATCTCGGCTTCGGCAAATGTAAAATGGCGGTTTGCGGAAAAGCAGAGATGAAGGATAAGATATTCAATGTGAATAATCTGAAGGTTGCATCAAAGTACCCCGGTATTGCAGAAAACTTTTTCTGTGACGAAAAGGGGCAGACGATAGAGCTTATAAAATTAAACGGCTCGGTTGAGCTTGCTCCGCTCGTAGGGCTTGCAGATGTTATAGTGGATATAGTTGAGAGCGGAAAAACACTTGAAGAGAACGGACTTGAGGTTTTATATGATATTTGTCCGCTGTCTGCATGGTTTGTTGTAAACCGGGTAAGTATGAAGATGGAGCCTGACAGAATTATGTCAATTGTTGAAGGCTTTAAGAAGGAAATGGAGAAATAAAAATGAGAATTTATCCTGCTATAGATATAAAGGATGGAAAATGTGTACGTCTTTTTAAGGGTGATTATAACGAGGTTACGGTTTACGGTGACAGCCCTGTCCAAATGGCTCTTCGCTGGGAGAGTGAGGGTGGCGAGTATATTCACGTAGTTGACCTTGACGGTGCAAAGGCAGGTCAGGGTGTGAATGCCGCAATAATTGCCGATATATGTAAAAATGTAAAAGTGCCTGTTCAGACGGGCGGCGGCATCCGCAGTATGGAGGATATTGATGCCAAGATAAATGCCGGTGTTGCACGTGTTATAATAGGAACTCAGGCTGTTAAAAATCCACAGCTTGTTGAAGAGGCGGTTAAGAAATACGGCGATAAGATTGCTGTCGGAATTGATGCTAAAGACGGTTATGTAGCAATTGCAGGCTGGGAAGAGGTATCGAAAGAAACGGCAGTTGATTTTGCAAAGAAGATGGAAAATATAGGCGTTAAAACAATCATATACACCGATATAGCAACAGACGGAACTCTTGCAGGCCCGAATGTTGAGGCAATGCGTGAGATGGCAGCTGCTGTCTCGATGGATGTCATAGCATCGGGCGGTATCGGATGCGAGGCTGATATTGAAGCTTTAAAGGATACGGGAGTTGAGGGCGTAATTGTCGGAAAGGCACTATATACTGACAGAGTTGATTTAAAGAAAATAACAGGGAGATAATGAAAAATGGAAGAATTAATGAATACATTGAAGTTTGACGAAAACGGTCTTATTCCTGCGGTTGTGCAGGATAATGTTACAAAAAAGGTTTTGATGGTTGCATATATGAATCGTGAGAGCCTTGAAATCACATTAAAGGACAAAAAAGCAACCTTCTTCTCAAGAAGCAGACAGGAGCTTTGGAAGAAGGGTGAGACAAGCGGTAATTATATGAATGTTGTATCGGTTGATATAGATTGTGACGGAGATTGTCTTTTAGTAAGCGTAAATCCTGACGGCCCTGCTTGCCATACAGGAAATGAAACCTGCTTCTTCAGAAGATATGACGAGGGTAAAATTATTGACAGACCCACCGAGGCAAGAAGTGACATCCTTGAAAGACTTCAGCTTGTGGCAGAGGACAGACTCAAAAATCCGCAGGAGGGAAGCTATACAAACTACCTCTTTGAAAAGGGCGAGGATAAGATTTTAAAGAAGGTTGGAGAAGAAGCGGCAGAGGTTGTTATTGCCGGTAAGAACAAGGATAAGGCAGAAATCGCTTATGAGGTTGCAGACCTTCTCTATCATATGACAGTTATGCTTGTAGATAACAAGATGGGTTGGAATGATATTTTTGAAGAGCTTGAAAAGAGAAGATGAGATACGGAATAATTGATATCGGTTCCAATACAGTAAGAGCCGTAGTATATGATGTATCGGATTCGGGTTTTGAGGTTTTGGAAAATATTGCGGTAGGCTCAAAGCTGTTTGCGTATACAATAGACGGGGCACTGTCCGATGAAGGTATAAAATGGTTGTCCTCGGCAGTTATGCAGTTAATTGCACAAACCGGTGAAGAATGCAGTTTTTGTGCATTTGCAACCTCGGCATTCCGTGACCTTGAAAATCGTTATGATGTGAAGACTTTTTTGGAGACTGTTTGCGGTATTGAAGTTTACATACTAAGCGGTGAGGAAGAGGCAGAGTGTGACAGAGAGGCACTTATAAATAAGGGTATAAAAAGCGGTGTTGCTGTTGACCTCGGAGGCGGAAGCTGTCAGATAATCGCATTTGACGAGGAAAAGGTGAGCCTTTCGGTATCACTTCCGCTTGGATGCGTGAGACTCAAAATGATGTTTTCTAAAAAGGATATACCCGATGAAGAAGAGCTTCGCTTGGTATATGAACATACCGAAAAAGCAGTTTCCGAATATTTAAAAAGCAGTGATACTCTTATAATGTTCGGCGGCACTGCAAGAACACTTTCGCGTCTGTCGGTAGCTGCAGGATATGAGCAGAGCGAGGACGAAATGAGTGTACAAACTCTTAAAAAACTGACAGAGCTGACAAAAGAAGAAAGCAGCACAGAGCTTTTAAAAAGTGTTTCGGGAAAAAGATATGAAACTGTTCCCGTCGGTGCAATGACACTTTTAGCTATTGCACAAGGGCTTGGGGCTACAAAGCTTTTAGCACCCCAAATCAGTGTAAGAGACGGCTTTTTGGTAAAGTATATACTAAAAAAATAATGGCTTGGGAAATGCATATGAGCTTATAATACAGTTTATAAAGTTTTCGGCGGTTGGCATTATAGCAACGATTGTGGATATGGCAGGACTGTTTTGGCTGAAGGAGACGGTAGGTTTTGGGATTTTACTCTCATCCGGGCTTTCCTTCAGCTTTTCAGTAATTGTTAATTATTTGTTGAGTATGAGGTTTGTATTTGAGGGAAAGGATAAAAACAAAGGACGAGAGTTTATTGTATTTATCCTGCTTTCTGTTATCGGACTTGTGCTTAATCAGTTTATAATGTGGGCAGGAAGCAGTTTTACTTGCCTTTATTATATGTGGGTGAAGGTTATTGCAACAATTATAGTGCTTTTATACAATTTTATATCACGTAAAATTTTTATTGAAAAACATTAATAGTAGGGAGGAATTTATGTGAAAAAGAATTATTCTGAAATAACCGAATATATAAAAGAGCTTGCAACACTTTCAGATTCAAATAATAATATAATGCCCGAGATGTATCCGGAGCATAATGTAAAAAAAGGACTTCGTGATATAGACGGTAACGGAGTTGTAACCGGTCTTACCGAGATTTCGCATATAAAGGCAAAGGAGATTAATGAAAAGGGTGAAACGGTACCTTGCGAGGGACAGCTTTTCTACAGAGGCGTTAATGTGCGCGATTTGGTAAAAGGATTCAGAAAGAATGACAGATTCGGATTTGAAGAGACAGTATATCTTCTGCTATTTTCCGAGCTTCCCGATAATGATAAACTGTCACGTTTCACAGATGAACTTTCAAAAATGCGTTCTCTTCCGACGTCATTTGTAAGAGATATGATATTAAAAGCACCCGGGAATGATATGATGAACATTCTTGCAAGATGTGTGCTTGCTCTGTATACGTATGATGAAAATCCTGATGATATATCGGTTGAAAATGTTTTAAGACAGTGTCTTTTTCTGATATCGGTTTTTCCGCTCTTATCAGTTTATGCATATCATTCATACAGTCATTACTATAATGGAAAAAGTCTTAATATACATCTTCCTATGCCTGATATGTCAACCTCGGAGAATATTTTGCATTTATTAAGAGGTGAAGGTAAATATACAGACCTTGAGGCAAAGATACTTGACCTTGCACTTGTTTTGCACGCAGAGCACGGTGGCGGTAACAATTCAACCTTTACCACTCACGTTGTAACGTCATCGGGAACAGACACCTATTCAGCCGTTGCGGCGGCTTTGGGTTCTTTGAAAGGTCCGAGGCATGGCGGTGCAAACATAAAGGTTGTAAGAATGTTTGAGGATATGAAAAACAGTATCAATATAAAAGACCGCGGACAGATTAAGGACTATCTTGCAAAGCTTCTTGATAAGCAGGCATTCGATAAGGCAGGGCTTATATATGGTATGGGTCACGCAGTTTATTCAAAGTCCGACCCGAGAGCGGATATTCTTGAGGAGTGTGTCAAAGAGCTTGTTGAGGAGAAGAAATGTCACGACGATTATATGCTGTATCATACGGTGGCAGAGCTTGCACCTGAGATAATTGCAGAAAAGAGAAAGGTATACAAGGGTGTAAGTCCGAATGTTGACTTCTATTCGGGACTTATATATAAAATGCTCGAACTTCCGGGCGAGCTGTACACTCCCATATTTGCGATGGCAAGAATTGCCGGATGGAGTGCACACAGAATAGAGGAAATACAGAATAACGGCAAGATTATCCGTCCTGCATATATCAATGTAAAGAAGCCTGTGGAATATAAAGAGCTGGATAAACGATGATTAACGGCATCGAAAAGGTGGGGACGATATGGAGCAATTGGAACTTTTACCGTTTTTTGATAAAATGAGTGAAAAAGAGCGTGAAATATTAGAAGAGCACTTAATTTTCAAGGAATATAAAAAGAAGCAGGTAATTGTATGCGATGAACCCGGAACGATGATTTTGGTTGTAAAGGGAATAATTATGGCATATGCGGTGTCGGAGGATGGGAAAGAGTTTTTACTCTTTTCTGTTTCGGATGGCGAATGTGCACCCGTTGCAACCGATACAATGCCTAAGCCCGAGGGCTTTGAGTTAGTATGGATGGCGGAGGAAGGGAGTGCCGCTATTATCCTGCCCGGTTATGTGTTTGAGAAAATATTTGTGAATAATCAGGCAGTGCAGACTGCTGTATATAATATAATGCTCCTTCTTTCTGCAAGAGCACTTGAAAAGATGGGGAACGTTATATTTGTAAGTGTAAAAAAACGTCTTGCAAGATATTTGTACGACCGTTGCAAGGCTTGTGGTTGTGAATTTGCGGCAACCAAGGAAGCTATCGCAAAGGAAATAGGCTCAGCAAGGGAAGTTGTAACAAGAATGTTGTCGTGGTATGAAAAGGAAGGTATTGTAAAGACCGGGAGAGGCAGAGTTATAGTTTGCAATATAGAAAGAATTAAACTAATGATATAATAAGCCTCACACATGGGGACGGTTCTCTTGTGTGAGATTGGAGAAAAAATAAAAGGTCGTAATAGCTACGACCTTTTGTTTTTTATTATTCCTGATCTTCTTTTTTCGGCTCGGGGCGTCTTTCTTCTCTGGGGAGTGTATCCTTGTGTGAAAGACTGATTTTGCCTGTTTTCGGGTCGATTTCCATAACCTTAACGGTAAGCATCTGACCTTCTGTTACAACGTCCTCAACACGCTCTACTCTGTGGTGAGCAAGCTTTGAAATGTGGCAGAGACCGTCTTTTCCGGGAAGGATTTCGACGAATGCACCGAAAGCGGTTATTGTCTTAACAAGACCTGTATAGATTTCGCCAACCTCAGGCTCCTTAACGATAAGCTCGATTGTTTCCTTTGCGGCGTTGCCTGATGCCTGGTCAACTGCGAAGATGTAGATTGTACCGTCATCCTCGATGTCAATCTTTGCACCTGTATCTGCAACAATCTTCTGAATTACCTTACCACCCTGACCAATTACTTCACGAATCTTATCAGGGTCAATGTGCATTGTCATAACCTTCGGAGCATATGGTGAAAGCTCACTTCTTACTTCGGGAATTGCCTTTAAAAGAACATCGTCGATGATGTGGTTTCTTGCAATCTTTGTCTTTTTGAATGCTTCCTCGATAACCTCGTAGGTAAGACCGTCGTTCTTAATATCAACCTGAATTGATGTGATACCTGTTTTTGTACCTGCTACCTTAAAGTCCATCTCGCCGTAGAAGTCTTCAAGTCCCTGAATGTCTACCATTGTGGTAAAGCCTTCATCTGTTGTGATAAGACCACAGGAGATACCTGCAACGGGAGCCTTGATGGGTACGCCTGCTGCCATAAGTGCAAGTGTTGAACCGCAGACTGAACCCTGTGAAGTTGAACCGTTTGATGAAAGTACCTCTGATACTGTACGGATTGCATACGGGAACTCTTCCTCAGAGGGAAGTACGGGAACGAGTGAACGTTCTGCCAAAGCACCGTGACCGATTTCTCTTCTTCCGGGACCTCTTGAAGGCTTTGTTTCGCCAACTGAATATGATGGGAAGTTATAGTGGTGCATATATCTCTTTGTTTCTTCTGTATCGATACCGTCAAGTCTCTGCATTTCAGCAAGCGGTGCAAGAGTTGCAACGGTAAGTACCTGAGTTTGTCCTCTTGTGAAGAGGCCTGAACCGTGTGTTCTGGGGAGAAGGTCAACCTCAGCGGCAAGCGGTCTTATTTCATCAAGTCCTCTGCCGTCTACACGCTTACCTTCGTAAAGCCATGCACGAACGATTTCCTTCTGCATCTTGTAGAGGATTTCGCCAAGCTCTGTTGCGATTTCTGGATATTCCTCTTCTGTGAGCTTTTCTCTGATTTCAGCCTCAACAACGCCCATACGTTCGTCACGGATGTTCTTGTCGTCTGTATCAAGAGCAAGCTTAATCTTCTCATATGAAAGAGCCTTGATAGCATCCCAAAGAGGCTGATTTAATGTATGCGGAACATACTCAAACTTTTCTTTTCCGATTTCTGCCTGAATTGAAGAAATGAAATCGCAGATTTCGCCGATTGCCTTATGAGCAAACTTGATACCGTCGAGCATTACATCCTCGGGGATTTCGTTAGCGCCTGCTTCAATCATTATAACCTTTTCTTTTGTACCTGCAACTGTTACGTGCATCTGTGACTTTTCACGCTGTTCCTCTGTGGGGTTTATTACGAACTCGCCGTCAACAAGACCGAGCCATACACCACCGATAGGACCTGCCCAGGGGATGTCGGAAATTGAAAGTGCAATTGAAGTACCGATCATTGCCGCAACCTCGGGGGGGTTGTCGTATTCAACCGACAAAACAGTTGCAACTACAGATACGTCGTTGCGGAGGTCTGACGGGAATAATGGACGGATAGGTCTGTCGATAACTCTTGATGTGAGGATTGCCTTTTCTGAAGGCTTACCTTCACGCTTTACATATCCTCCGGGAATTTTACCTACAGAATAGAGCTTTTCTTCATAATCAACTGAAAGAGGGAAGAAGTCAACGCCTTCTCTGGGTGTGCGTGATGCTGTTACGTTTACCATAACTGCTGTGTCGCCATAGCGAACCAGGCAGTGTCCGTTTGAAAGACAGCACATTTTGCCTGTTTCAATTACAAGCGGTCTGCCTGCTAAAGTTGTTTCAAAAGTTCTGAACATTTTACATATCTCCTTTGTTAAAATTATTTTTCGGGATATGTCAGCAGATAAACACAAAATACTCTGCAAATTGGCACAATATTCTCTGTTTATATGCTAAAATATCCCTTACAATTAAATTTATGGGCAAACATAAAATGCCTGCCCATAAACAAAATAGCTTATTTTCTTAAACCTAATTTAGCAACCAAAGCACGGTATCTTTCGATATCCTGAGCCTTCAAGTAGTTCATGAGACCACGTCTCTTACCAACCATCATGAGAAGACCACGTCTTGAGTGGTTATCCTTCTTGTGCATGTTAAGATGCTCGTTGTTAAGATGGTTGATTCTCTCTGTTAAAAGAGCAATCTGAACCTCCGGAGAACCTGTATCGCCCTCGTGTGTTGCGTAGGTAGCGATAATTTCCTGCTTACGCTCCTTTGTCATTGCTTTCACCTCCTATGTCTTAATGATCCCCTGTCGCTGAGAAACCGTAGGTGAATCGGTCATCCAAGCGCAGGTTTAACCTTAATTTGCGATAAAATTGATAAATACAAGCCAAAGATTACTTTCTGTTGAAACGCTTGTTGAACTTTTCTACACGGCCGCCTGTATCTACAAGCTTCTGCTTACCTGTGTAGAAAGGATGGCACTTTGAGCAGATTTCCACGAGAATATCTTCTCTTGTAGAACCAATCTCAATTACTTCGCCGCAAGCACATCTGATAGTAGTCTGCTTGTATTCGGGATGAATTCCTTCCTTCATTGGTATCCCTCCTTACAATATTTTACCGGTGCATTCACACACCGTACAAAAGTATATCACATTTTTTGGCTCTTTGCAAGTATTTTTTATAAAAAAAGTATACAATTATGCTGAAGTTTTAACCTCTTTCTTCATTTATTTTACAAAGAAAAGAGCAAGATTTTTATGTTTTCAAAGATGTAATCGGGATTGATTTTATAAACTTAATTGAGCATTGCATCAATACATTTTCTTGCTTTGGTAATAGTTTCACTATCAAGCACAATTTCCTCGCCGCCCACTCCTGTAAGACAGTTGTACACGTCCATAAGAGTTGTAAGTCTCATATCGTTGCATATGCAGTTTTTGGAAAGAGGGAAAAACTCTTTTTCGGGATGGGAAAACTGCAAATGTTGAACAATTGTATTATCGGTGCCGATTATAAAGCTTTTTGTATCGCTTTTTTCGGCAAAGCTCATAATACCGGTAGTGCTTCCGGCATAGTCAGCCTTTTCGGTAACGTCTTTAAGGCATTCGGGATGAACAAGTAAAAGTGCATCGGGATGCTTTGTTTTAGCAAGCTCTGCTTCTTCGGGGGTGATACCCATATGTACGGGACAGCCGCCCTTTATAAAGTGGAAGGTTTTTTCCGGAACCTGCTTTTCAATCCACGAGCCCAGATTGCAGTCGGGGATAAAGAGTATTTCGCTATTTGGCAGATTCTTTACTATTTCAAGAGCGGATGCAGAGGTTACGCATACGTCACATTCGGTTTTTAACTCCGCCGTTGTGTTAATATAGGCTACAACAGCCGCATTGGGATATTGCTTTTTCAGTTCCAAAAGCTCGTCCTTTGTAAGCTGTTCCGCCATCGGGCACCCTGCATCGGGGTGGGAGAGAATAACCTTTTTGTCGGGGGAGAGTATTTTTGCTGTCTCTGCCATAAAACGCACGCCGCACATCAGTATTGTCGTTTGCGGTGCATTTTGCGCTTTTTGACTTAAGCCGAAGGAATCTCCCACGCAGTCTGCTATCTCAAGTATATCCTGCGTCTGATAAGCGTGAGCAAGGATTATAACATCCTTTTCCTTTTTAAGACGCATTATTTCTTCCTGTATATCCTTTATTCTTTTCAATTCTGACACCTACTTTGTAGTTGATATCTAAATTATACCCGATTTACATAAGCTTGTCAATCAAAAGTTTACACAAAAAGTTTACATTAATTAAATTTTCTGCAAAGGTGTCTTGATTTTTCAGGCAAAATATAATATACTGTATCTAACACATAAGATTAACGTGAAAAAGAAGCGGCACATATCACTGCTTTTCGTTCGGGGCAGTACACTTGTACGGCACCACCCACTTCAAAACAGTCATCTGTACCGCTTCTTTTCCACGTTATAATTTGTGCCGCAGTGTGGCGGAATAGAGATTAGTATGATTGGGGTTTATATAATGAATAAAACGAATCAAAATATTTCAATACGTTGGGTATATATGGCAGTGGGCGTAATTGCTATGCTGTTTGCAGGAGTTTTGTACGCGTGGTCTATTCTGAAGTCTCCTTTGAACGCCGAGTTTGGATGGGGTGCATCAGGGCTTGCCCTCAACTTCACTCTGGCAATGACTTTCTTTTGTATAGGAGGCTTGTTGGGTGCCGGACTGTCCAAACGGGCAGGTCACCGCATTGCTTTAATAGTTGCCGGTGTGCTCTCCGGAGCAGGCTTTGCATTGACAGCAGCTTTAGATAATGTCTCTGTTGTAATGCTGTATATTACATATGGAGTACTGGCAGGGCTTGGTATCGGTATTGCATACAATGTGGTTATAGCAACTGTAAGTGCATGGTTTCCTGATAAAAAGGGGTTGTGTTCGGGGTGCCTGATGATGGGATTTGGCGCATCTGCGTTAATTTTGGGCAATGTCGCCGATGCTATGTTTAAAAGTACAATAGGTTGGCGTACTGCTTATGTGATTTTAGGTGTTGCCATCTTTGCAGTACTCTTTCTTTCGGGATTTTTGCTGAAAAAACCGAATTCAGATATTGTTCTTCCCAAACCAAAGACTGTTAAGAACACTAAAAACGAAACTTTTGATGTGCAGGATTTCACAGCTCGTGAGATGCTTTGCCGCAAATCGTTTTGGATGGCGTTTATATGTATCTCATTTTTGGCGGCAGTCGGAAGCACGGTTATAAGCTTTGCAAAGGATTTGGCGCTGTCTGTTGATGCACCCGAGGCACTTGCTGTGTCTTTGGTGGGTGTGCTGTCTGTGTGTAACGGAATTGGGCGAATTCTGACAGGTGCAATATTTGATGTTATAGGTCGTCGAAAAACGATGCTCAGTGCAAATATATTCACCATTTGTGCTGCGGCGGTTACATTGCTTGCTGTATCAGTCAATTCTCTGCCGATGTGTATTATTGGATTGTGTCTTACAGGTATGTCTTACGGGGCTTGCCCGACAATTACTGCCGCATTTACTTCTTCATTCTTCGGTATGAAGCATTTTTCAAATAATATGGCTCTTATGACCTTCACTGTTATGATTGGTTCGTTCATTGCCACTGCATCAAATAAGGTGCTTGAAGCTACCGGCGGTTATACAGCTACATTTATGATGCTGCTTGCCCTGACCTTTGTGGCACTGGTACTTAATCTATTTATCAAAAAGCCTTAATTATACATAAATAAAATGCAGTATGTCAATTATGGGCAGACTGCATTTTTTATAACGAATAAAGCAATATGGAGGAGTTTTATGGAGCCGTATGCATATTATGAATATTATGATTTTGATGGTGCAAGCTTTTTTACTTTGGTTCTGATGCCTGATAAAAGCGGCAAGTTTCCGACTGTTATTACGAGGTCTCCTTATGTTGGTGGCTTTCGGGATATAGATGAGGAGGAAATTTTAAAACGCTTTAAAGAAGATAATATTCTTTGGGCTAAGAATAACTATGTCCTAGTATTTCAGCATTGCAGAGGGCAGGGAAAGAGTACAGGGGAGTTTGTTCCGTACATACACGAGCGTGAGGACGGACTGGCACTGAGAAGAATGATACGCAAAAAAAGTTTCTATAACGGACAGCTTTTTCTTATGGGCGGAAGCTATACTGCGTCGCTTCATTACTCTACTGCGCCGTTTGAAGAGGATATAAAGGGTGCGGTTTTTGATGTTCAGGACAGCGAGCGTTATCGCTTGTGGTACCGCAGAGGACAGATGCGAAGAGGCCATGCGAACTGGCATTTTAACCTTTACAAGGCAAAGTCGGGCTTGAAGAAGTGTCATACGATTGAATCTTTTTCACAGATGCCTATTAAAAATCTATCGAAAAGAGTTTTGGGAGAACTTGCCGAAGATTTTGAAGAAATGCTTTCGGCAGAACGCTTTGACCATCCGTTTTGGAAAACACGCTACGGAGGAAACGAAGCAAGAGATGCTGTTTCGGATGCGGGCATACCTGTTTTGCTCACTACAGGCTATAACGATTTTTATGTAGGCGGTATGTTTAAAATGTGGAATGAGATTAAAGAAGCTACGAAGGAGAAGAGCGCACTCATTGTCTCACCGTATAACCATGGGCAAACGTATGATGAAAAAAACGGTATATGCTTTAATAAAGCCTCGGTAGCTGAAAAGTTCGGGAAGGATTATCGCATGAAATGGTTTAATGCGATTTTAAATAAGGAAGAGCCGTTTGTAAAAACGGGGAAGGTTACATATTATCGCACGTTTGAAGATAAGTGGGATGAGGATTTTTATATGGACGAAACTGAGGAGGTTATAGTTCCTGTCGGTAACGCCGTAAAAACTATAATATATAATCCGCAAAATCCGCCGGGCTTTAGTCCTGAGGGTACTTTTATGGATGCGTCGGATAAAAGAAATGACATAATAACAGTTTACACAGAACCTTTTGACAAGGATATATTTGTGAAGGGGAAAATGAGGGCAAGGCTTTGCGTTGAATCGGATTGTGACGATACATCTTTTTATATTATGATAGGAATTTGTACTGAAAACGGTGACTATTCTTTAAGACATGACATCACCTCAATTTTGTATCAGAAGGAAAATTACAATAAAAATAACAGGATAGAGCTGGATTTTGAATTTGACGAATATGCCTTTTTAGTCCAAAAGGGGCAGATGCTGCGAATTGATATTGCACCTACAGATAAAAACACGTATGTTTGTCATACCAATATAAAGGGTGACTACAGCCTTATAGAAGAATCAAAAACGGCGAGAAATATGGTGTATTTGAAGGAATCTTTTCTTGTTTTGCCTGTCGAAAAAGAATAATAAAAAATTACATCATAACTGCGTTTCTTTTTATGATAAACAGACATTAAAAAAGCAAAAGCAACTAATTTTGGTAGCTTTTGCTTTTTTATAGAACGGTTTAAGCTGACTATAAGGCTATTTATTCATTCCTATATAAAACTTGTTTTTTTTACACGCTTTTGCTTGGAGTTTATTTAAAGCTTCACCGAAACGACTGTTTCAAACAAATGCCAACAAAGCTTGATGTTTACTTGCGTTGTGTGGATTTTAACTGTTGATTTTATTTTGAAGAATTTTACTGTCCGGAGCATTATTGCTGAAGGTTATAGTGTTAAATCAACATATTTACAAACAAACTATGGTAAATTTATTGAAAAAGACGAAGAAAAAAACAAATAAAATGTTCTTTGCACAAAAGTTAGTGTTTTTTGTTAAAAAAATTGAGGTCTTTGCAGAAAAATGGTAAAAAATATTGAAAATTTGAATTATATATGATATAATTTTATATGGGTGTATGTAACTTTTGAAAGTGTTATATATTTAAGAGGTAATAGTTATGGCAATAAAGTACGGAAAGAAAAAATCTAAACAACATAATATTATAAACACGATTATCACCGCGATATTGTTATGCGTGGTTTTTCTTGCTATGGTAAGTTACTTATATAATAAAATCGAAGAGGATGAATATGAAAATCTTCATGTTCAGACCAAGCAGATAAAGGATGACATCATTCTGCAGTTAACATCTGACAGAGAAAATCTTGCAACAATGGCAAGCTTTGCCGCAAAACTTTATAGCGATGGAGACGACTACAGTCTTTTGTTTGAGTCCTTTGAGGCCATTGGTATGATTGAAAACATAGGTATTTTAAATGCTGATAATACCTTTGTGACTAAAGCAGGCTCTACTAATATGGATGGTGTTATTTCTTTTGAGGAAGAAAAGGAAAAAGGCATATACATAAGCGGCAGAATTAACGATCTTACAAAAAAAGACTATGAACTTATAAGAAGTGCTGTTCCTATTGAAGTAAACGGTGAAACTGTTGGTATATTATATGGTGCTATAAAGCCTGACAAACTTGGTGCGAGATATAAGAATATGGTAGATGAGCTTGATGCGCAGCTTTTTGTTTACGAGAAAGATTCAGGTGACATTCTTATAGACACAATTCAAGATAACCTTGGTAATATCGTGTTCTTAAAAGACCGTAAGTATAACAATGGTTCTTCTTATGAGCAATTGCTATCAAACGATAAGGGGTTCGTGTCATTTCTGTCTGCGTACAGAAATGAAAATCTCCATTTGCATTATTCTTCCATTGATGAATTTGGATGGATGATAGCATTGGGAAGATATGACTCACAGGTGCATGCCGGGACATATACTATGGCTAATATTTTGTTTTTAGTATTTTTGATTATGCTTGGCATAATAGGTTTATATGTCATGGTGTTGATGGCAAACGAAAAAAAAGTTAATGCTGTAACTGAGTGTGCATCCAATGTCAGAAAGGAACTTCTGGAAACTATTGGAGATCAGGATAACATTCAAGATGCCTTGGCTGAAGTTTGCAGATTTGCAAATTCAAGGTCTGCTATATTCTTTGATACAGACGGCGAATTTTATCACTATATTGCTCCTCAATATGAAGAAGTTATGCTTACGGAAAGCGAGAGCAAGCATTTCCGTGCAGAGCTGTTTCGTTATGCTTCTGAGTTCCATAAGCTTAACAACAGAGCTGTTAATATTTTGTGTATAAAACCGGATAAGCATATGTTAAAAACAAATTCTTCTTTTTATAGCTTTTTGAAAGAACACAAAATCAGAGAAGTTTCTCTTTCAGCAACAATCAATAAAGCTAATCATATTACAATTTTGGCTGCTGTTAACTCTAAACGAGGCAATCAGGTAAGACTGCTCGCTGAAAAAGTTTCGGCTTGTTTTTCGATGGCACTTTATAATAAAAATCATCTTACTAAAACTACACTTGCCGCAACAACAGACTCTCTTACCGGGGCACTGAATCGTGTGGCGTACAAAAATGATATGTTGATTTTTGATGAGGAAAAATCTTTGAATTTTTCTTGTATCTATATCGACGTTAATGAACTTCATCTTTGCAACAACAGATACGGCCATGCTGCCGGTGATGAAATGCTTTTATACATTGCAAATAGCTTGAAAGAAGCATTCTACGGTCACAAGATTTACAGAATAGGCGGCGATGAATTTTTAGTGTTTTGCCAAAATGCCCTGCAGGATGAGGTGAAAAAAAGCATTGAGATTTTTACCCGTCAATTAAAACCGAAAGGGTACCATGTTGCAATCGGAATGTCTTACAGAGCACAAAATAACAGTGCCGAAGAATTGGTAAAAGAAGCTGAAGTAAGAATGTATGACGAAAAGGCTCAGTATTATCAAAACAAGGAACAGCAAAATGCTCTTGTTGCCACAGATAAGGAATATGTTCAGGCAAAAACAGGAATACTTGAAATTGATACAATGATTTCTGTTTTAAAAGAAAAATACAATGGTATATATCGTGTTTCGCTCTTAAACGATAAAGCAAGACGCATTTTGATGCCGGCATATTTAAAGTATAACGAAAATGAAGAACATTTTTCAAATTTGTTTTCAAAATATGTTGATGAAGCAGTAGATCCTGATTATCACAGAGCAGTATTAAGCTTTTTGAACTATGATGCATTAAAGCGCCAGTTGATGGAAGACAAAGTTCCTAAAATTACATACAAAAAGAATGACGACGAAACTGTGACATTAAGTGTTTACAAGCTTGGCGGTGCAGACGAATTGGTCGCTGACACACTTTGGGTTTTTGCAAAAGAGTAAATAGAATTGACAAAGGCGAATCATTGTGATATACTGACAGAAGATAATAGTTAGCAAAATCGACGAAAGTCGGTGACGCAAAGCAAAGAGGCTAAGGTTTTATACTATGCCAGTCCAGCTGCAATGATACGAGGTCTGATGAGACTTTATATTGTTGCAGCTTTTGTTTTTTAGTATATAAAAAACACGTTATTGCATACTATGTAGTCAGAAATAAAATAAATGTTTGGAGCAAGTGAGATGAGTAATAAGTTATTAAAAAAGTGTATG
>JAZRMB010000053.1:0-23785 GCA_045647245.1 Clostridia bacterium | reverse complement strand
AGATTTGGACTCGGGCGCAAAAGTGGCCCTGTCCCCACAACCGTTCAAACTACCACACAAGATGGGGACAGGCACGCTTTGGTTTCATCCTGCGGACGAAACGTCGCATACCAGTCCCCGTACCTTCGTTCCAACATCCCGATAAATTATTAATTTTGTACTTGAATGATATTGATATTATCCGCCCGACAACATATAAACAAGAAAGGAAAGGGAAAAAATATGAAAAAATTTATTTCAACTATTTTAAGCTTAACTCTTACAGCGGGGCTGTTTACAGTGCCTGTATCGGCAACAACCTATGCACAGCCGACAGACGGCTACTATATCAATGCAAGCTTTGAAGACGATAATAACCCGTTTTCTACAGTATCCGGCGGCGGAAGTGCTGAAATTGTTAATGCATCAGCTGAGGGCGTTGGCGAGAGCGGAAGCGTTTTAAAGATTGTATCGGGGAAAAACACAACATTTTCAGCAGATGCGGTCTTTAATAATCCCATATCTGTTGCAAAGCCTCTTGTTTTTGAAACAAAGGTAAGATTTACAACAAAGCTTGACGTATATAAAAAGCTGTTCACAATTGTTGGCGGTACAAATACAGGCAGAAATAACGGAAACGGTCTTGCATGGTTATACAGATTGAAGGACAATTACTTGGCAGCAACATTGAGCCCTTCAACCTATGAAAAAAATTTGACAGGATATTTTAATGACCCTGCCGATTCATCAAAGGCATATATTCCCGAAATAAATACATGGTACAGTTTAAAGGTTGTATTCAGCGGCGGAGATACAATGGCTTCATTTGAATTTGCAGACAGCAACGGAAATGTTATTATAAAGGCAGAAGGCTTAAAAACTGCAAATGTAGGATATCCGCTTCCCGATATCGGCAAAATCGGCTTCGGTACAAAGTCATGGTCAAATGAGGAAGTGTACTATATAGATGATGTAAAGGTGTATGAATACTCAGACCTTTCAGTTCTTGACAGCTTTTCAGGCATCGTTGATGCAGAAAGCAGAATTATAGAAGTACCCTTTAATAAGGCACTCAACCCCGAAACACTTGGCGGTATCACAATCACAAGCGAGGATGCCGCAGCTCCCGAAATTGAGACGATTGAGGCAGAGGGTACTGTTCTTAAGATTACCCTGAAGGATGAGCTTGAATACTCTTCAAATTACACAATTGACCTTACAGGTCTTAAGCCGCTTGATAAAACCGGGCTTTCGACACAGAGTGTTAATTTTTCAACAACCGACAAGCCTATAGAGGGTGCGTATATCAATGCAAGCTTCGATGACGGAAAAAATCCGTTCACAACCACCTCGGGCGGTATGACTACAGCAATTGTAAATGCAGCAGATGAAAATGTTGGTGCAAGCGGCAATGTTCTTAAAATCACAACGGGAAGCGCAAATAAAGAATATTCGGATGCATATGCAGTATTTGATACTCCGATTTCAACAGAAAATCCGCTTGTTTTTGAAACAAAATTCAGATTGGCACAGGACATAACATATAAAAAGCTTTTCAGCATGAAGGCTGCTTCAAACGAAAGAAAACTTACAGACGGTCTTGCATGGCTGCAAAGACTCGGTGCACCGCATTATAAATCGGTTATCAGTCCTTCGAGTGCCGACAGCAATCAGTCAGCATATTACATGAATCCCGAAAATGAGGCTGAGCCGCTATTTATTGCAAAGGATAAATGGTACAGCATAAAAATAGTATTTGATGCAGTAGAGACAATAAATTCATTAGAGCTTTATGACGAGGAAGGTAACCTTTTAATCAAGGATGCTGATTTGAAGACTTCTAATGCCGGATATCCTATGCCCGATATCGGTATGATAGGCTTTACAGCAAAGTCCTGGGGCACTGCGGAAGTATTCTATGTTGATGATGTAAAGGTATATGAATACTCTGCACTTTCAGTCCTTGACAGCTTCGACGGTAATATCAGTGCGGATGCAATGGTAATTGAAGTACCCTTTAATAAGGAGCTTGATGATAAAACCTTATCACAGATTACCGTAACAAGCGAGAATGCGGCAGACCCTGAGATTGAAAAGCTTGAGGTGACAGGCTCAACTCTTAAGATTACATTCAAAAATAAGCTCACAGCTTCTGCAAGCTACACAATTAATTTAACAGGCTTAAAGCCGACAGACGGTACCGACCTTTTAACCAAAACAGTTGATTTTGCAACGAAAGAAGCAGCTATTGAAGGTGCATATATCAATGCAGGCTTTGAAGATGAGATAAATCCCTTCTCACAAACAAAGGGTACAGGAAGTGTAAAGGTTATAGATGCAGCAACAGAGGGTGTCGGTGAAGGTAAGGTATTGAAGCTTGTTGCAGGTAACGGCGGTGCTAATGTAAGCTTTGAAGCTGCGGCAGATTTTTCTGAAAGTCCGATTCCTGTTAATAAAAAGCTCGTATTTGAAAGCGATATCAGATTTACAGCAAATGTTGGATATACAAGCTTGTTTGCTCTTACAGATACAGAAACGGGCAGAAGCAAGCCTACAGGACTTGCAAGATTGTGGAGACCGGGTAAGGACCTTGGTATATACAACGCAGTTGCATTCCCATCATCGGCAACGAGTGAGACAACAGGTTATTTGTGTGAGGTAAATAACAGCACAAAGGCACTTGAGCTTTTGAAGAATACATGGTATAAGATGAAGATTGTATACGACCCTGCAACAGACGGCGGAATAATCAACTCTCTTGAAATATTCGACCTTGATAACAACCTTCTTGCAAGTGTTGAAAATGTCGGCACATTGAATGCCGCATGGCCGATGCCACAGATAAACAAGCTTGCATTCAATTATACTACATGGAATGAAGAAGTCCATTATCTGGATAATGTTAAGGTGTATGAATATAAGGAAACAGCACCTTTAGCTCTTGAAAATGCAAGCATTGAACAGGGAGCAGAGGTATCACCTGCTGATGTCGAAAGCGTTACACTCGATTTTAACAACAGACTTAACAAGGCATCTGTTAATGATATCAAGGTTACTGCAAACGGTTCAAAAATTGCATCAGGTGCAAAGCTTATCGGCGATTCAACTGATGTTTTGGTAACATTTGCAGATGCACTCCCCGGCGGTGCAGATATCGTGGTTGAGTACTCGGGTGTTAAGGATATGAATGGACAGAGTGTGGCAGGAAATATCACATTCAAGACAAAATCAGGCGTATTTGTAAAGAATATTGTATTTGGCGGTAATGAAATTGCACAGGGCAAGGCTGTTTCGGGCGTTGTAAATATGCTCAATGCAACTGCCGATGCTGATAAGGTGACAGTAATTGCGGCAATTTATGAAAAGCTTGATGGTGGTTATAAGCTTCTTGCGGTAGAAGCAAAGGTTGACGAAGCTCTTCCTGCAGGAAACACACCGGTTGACATTTCTGTAACAGTTCCCGACGATGCAAACGTTTCAAAAGCAAAGGTACAGATTATGGTGCTCGATAGTATGACATCATTGGTACCCTTGGCAACAGCAGAGGTTTTGGATGACGGTAAATGAAGGGAAGAAGGGGCAAAGATGATTGAACAGTGGAAAAGCGAAGCTGTAATAGATGAGTTCGGCTGTGTAAGAGAGGGTTGTGACCTTCTTGTTGAAAGGCTTTGCAATCTTATAAATGTCCCCGACAGCGAAGCTGTAAAGGGAAAGCTTCGTAATATGGACAATAGCCGTCCAAGACTTATCGAAAAGGCTGATAAAATAAGGAGCGTTAAAGGCAAAAATGCCTTTAACGCCCGAATTTACGAAAAATTAAAGGCGTATGCAGATGAGCTTGTGAAGAAGCCTGTTTTAATGCCGTCCGATGCCGACAGCAATCTTGCATTTTCAAGAGAGGTGCTTGACAGATGCTTTATTCTCGGCTTCCTTTATCAGAATGAATCAGAAATCTATAAGGATAGCTTGACACCTCAAATAGAAGAGGCATTAAAGCTTTACAACAGTATGGATTTAAGAGTGAGCGATGATGTCCTTCTCAAAAGCGAGCTGACCGTGGCTTTGTCTGTTGCATATGACTGGGTTAATGACGGACTTGGTGAAGAGCTTAAGAAGGAAATAAGAGAAGCAATAAAGGCAAATGCCGAAATTGCAGTTTCCTATTATACTGCACCGATTAAGCAAAATGCGGCACAGGTTAATAACTGGAATGCAGTTTTCAGCGGTTCAAATATTGTTGCCGCAATCGCAATGCAGGGAGAAGAGGACACAGACCTCTGGGAGAAGCTTTTAGACGGTGCTGTTCGCTCCATAACCCTTCCGCTTTCAGAATATGCACCAAACGGCAGCTACCCCGAAGGCCCCGGCTACTGGCAGTATCAGGCACAGTATGTGGTATATGCACTGTCCTCCCTTGAAAGTGCGTTAGATACAGACTTCAACCTAAAAAGAATGCCAGGCTTTGAAAAGGCTGCATATGAACCGATTTATATCCACAGCAGTGATTTTAAACCGTTTAACTTTTCTGATTCGGGAATAACCCTGCCCACGGTTTCATTCCTTCAATGGTTCGGAAAAAGTTTTGGCGTTTATGAGGTGCATTCCTACGGTGACGCAGTAAGACCAAACGGTACCGACTATTTAAGATGGGAAGGAAAGCACTATGATTTAATGTTCCTTTTCTTCCGTGAGGACTCCGAGCCGGGACTTTATACAAAGCTTCCTTTAAGCTATTGCTTCGGGGGCAGACAGCAGTTTATGACGGTGAGAAACTCTTGGGATAAGGGTGCGGCGTTCTTAGGCTTTAAGGGCGGATATAATCAGCTTCCCCATTGCAATCTTGATATAGGCACCTTTGTGTATGACTGGAACGGTATAAGGTGGTTTTCAGAGCTTGGCGGTGAGGACTACTCGGCAGGTGGTTACTGGGATTTCTCATACGGAAGATGGCAGTATTATACGCAAAGAGCCGAAGGTCATAATACGATAGTAATAAATCCCACAGGTGGTGCTGACCAGAATATATTTGGCTTTGCAACCGTTGAAAAGACGAGTGAAACAAGCGGTGTGGTTGATATTGCCGACGCATATCCCGATTTGGAAAGCGGCGAAAGACACTTTTCATTGGAAGGAAAAGAAGCAGTTATAACAGATACGCTTAAGCTTAAGAAAAAGAGTGATATCTATTGGTTTATGCACAGTGAGGCAAACCTTAATCTGATTGATGAAAAAACAGTGAGAGTTTCAAAAGGCTCATCACAGATTGAGGTAAGCTTTGAGCTTCCTGAAGGGGCAAGGGTGGTGTTGAGGGATGCAAAGCCGCTTGTTAATCTTGATTCCGGCAATTCCGGACTCGCCGACTACAGAAAAATTTGCGTAAAAATGAGCGGTGAGGGTGAAATTGTATTAAAAACACGAATTAAACCCATAAAACGTTAATTGAAATGCGAGGTGCATTTTATTGAAAAAAATACTTTCATTAATGATGGCGACTGTTATGCTTTTATCTGTGTATAATGTTGCGTTTGCAGATGAAGAGCAGGCGGAGAGCGGTGAGGCAAAGCCGGTTCTTGTTGTAGATGAGTATGGCGGTGTTAAGAATGGCGAGGCATACATAAAAACACTTACCGACCGATTGAGCGTGCCTGAGCCTGACGGTATTATTGAGGTTCTTGAAAATGCCGGTATGTCGGGCGTGCATCCGAGACTGTTTGCTACAAAAGCGGATTTTGAAAGGCTTGACAGCTTAAAGGATTCAGATGAATTTATAAGAGGACTGCATATTAAGATTGTTGAGTACACCGACGCTATGATTGCAAAGCCGATATGGACTATGGCAGATTCCTATGCCGATAAGCTCGATTTTGCCCGTGAGATGCTCGATCGAATGTTCCTTTTGGGCGAGATGTACCAATTGACGGGCGATGTTAAGTACTATACCTTTGCAGATGAGCAGGCAAGGCTTGCCATAGCAGAGTGTACCGGCTGGTCGAATAATGATGTGCTTCAAACAGCAGAAATGACTGCGGCAATGGCTATTGCCTATGACTGGCTTTTTGATGCCATGACCGATGATTTTAAAGAGATTTTAAAAGGCTTCTTAAAAACAAGGATAGACAGAATATCGGTGAATTACTACCCTGTTCCACAGGGCTTTGCAAGGCAGGTAAATAACTGGAATGCAGTTTGTAACGGCTCCTACGGCTTGGCGGCACTTGCGATTTTGGATGAAGAAAGTGAGCTTGCATCAAAGGTTTTAAACGGTGCGGTAAAGGCGATAACTCTTTCAATCGACCAGTTCGGAACGGATGGCGGATTTCCCGAAGGACCCGGTTACTGGGCATATCAGGTGCAGTATATAGCATATTTCCTGTCATCCCTTGATACTTCGCTGAAAACCGATTTCGGTCTTTCGGAATTTGAGGGATTAAAACAAACCCCCTACTTCCTTATTAATATGCACGGTCCAACCTTCATGGCGTTTAACTTTGCCGATTCGGGTGCGGGTGTGCCTCAGGCACAGTTTCTTTACTGGTTTGATAAAAAGTACGGCTATGAAGGGCTCGGCAATTATACCACAAGCCTGAACCCTTCGGGTACCGATTTCGGAAGCTGGGAGCTTAAGGCGAATGATATATTGATTATGCTATGGTATCAGCCGTCTGATAAAGACCCTTATGAAAATTTACCTGCCGGGGCAGTTTATACAGGCACAGTTCCCAGTGCATCACTTCGTACCAAATGGGATGATGCCGACGCAACCTATGTTGCATTTAAGGGTGGCTACAATCAGGCATCACACGGAAACCTTGATATAGGAACCTTCGTTTTAGATGCCCTGGGCGTAAGATGGGTGGACGATTTCGGAGGCAGCGGCACATACTACGGTCTTGAAGGAATGTTCGATTTTTCCGGAGGCAGATGGAAATATTATACCGAAAGAGCAGAAGGTCATAACACAATTGTTTTAAATCCCACAAAGGCGGCTGATCAGAATATATATGCAAGAGCCGATTTTACCGAATTTTCCGTAGAAGATGGCTATGGCGTTATAGATATGAGCGAAGCGTACAATGTGGGTGCAGAGAGTGCGATTAGAGGCTTTGCCCTCTGCGGTGACAGCGTAATTGTAAGGGATGAGATAGAATTAAGCGGCATGACCGACCTTCTCTGGGGTATCAATACCACGGCAGGAATTGAAATTTCAGCCGATAATAAAACTGCAATTCTTACCAATGGTGATAAGAAAATGAAGGTGAGTATTATTTCTCCGTCTGATGCAGAGTTTGGTACAATGAAGGCGGAAAGTCTTTCCATAAAGCCAATTCCGGGAGAAATGCCGCTTGACAAATATAAAAGGCTTATAATACGCGGTATGCGTGAAGGCAAGACGGATATAACCGTTCAGTTTTCGCCCTTTATGGCAAATGAGCCCGAGCCTGATAAATTTACTAAAGTATATCCGCTTGATGAATGGAAAAATAAGAGGATATATGAAAGTAACGGAGTTGTACAGAAAATTATGCTTGACGGAGTAGCGTTTAATGATTTTAGTCCGTCAAAGCTCGGATATACTGTTTATCTTGATAAAGATGAGCCGATTCCCGAGATAACTGCAGTATTTAGCAGAGTAAATTCCATGGCGAGAGTGACACAAGGTGCAAAAATAGGTGATACTGCAAAAATTGAAGCCTCCTCGCGTGACCCGAGAATTGGAAAAATGGACTATGTTATTAATTTTAAAGAAAAGAAATATTTCGGCAAGCGAAAAGATATGAATGAAATTAAACTGACTGTCCATTCTGCTACAAATACCGACGGAGAGCTTTGTATGGATAAAAGGCTTGACACCTGCTGGTTCTGTACCGGTGAGCAGAGCCTTGTGTTGGATGCAGGAAGTGTTGTCCCCATTAAGCTTGCGGCCATTGCCTTTAAAAACGGTATGCAGAGAGTAGCATATTTTGATATTGAGGTATCAAAGGACGGCGAAGCCTTCGAGACAGTTTTCTCGGGCGAAGCCTGCGGCACAAGCAATGATTACGAAAACTTTAAGCTCGGTGATGCCGAGGGAAGATATATCAGAATTACCTTAAAGGGAACAAGTGTCGGAATATGGTCAAGTATAAATGAGATTGTATTTTATAATTAATCAATATTCAATAATAAAGGAGAAGAGGAGAGTATGAAAAAACTTATTTCGTTAATTCTCAGCATTTGTATGCTTGCAGGACTATTTTCCAATATGAATGTGCTTGCGGCAGAAAACACAAATGAGGTAATGATAGCAATTAATGATGAGCTGTCCGGTTTTAAAAAGGGCGATACCATATCCCTTTCCGATGACGGCTATATCGGAATCCCTGTTGATGTAAGTGTGTATTATGATTTTGAAAAATTTGGCAAAGCAGTACCGGGCTGTAACGAAACGGTGGCTGTTGTGTATGTTGTAAATACCAATACCAAGCGTATAGGAACAGCTTCGGACAGCGATATTATAAAGTCAATGCTTGATAAGGGCTATGCTGTGGCAGTTGCGGACTATAAGAATAATCCGTTATCGGTAAGCCCTGCTTTGGAATATTCTGTTCAGAAAATAAGAACAAAGCTTGCAAACGGTGATTTTTTTGGCGATAAAAATGTGTTCGGCGAGGGAACATATATGGAAAATCACGCTGTTCCGGCAGGCTATAATATAACGCTCTCGGACGTATACTTTGAGCTTGATAAGCACGGAGTAAATGGTGACCTTGAGAAGTTTGTAGAAGCATGGAACTATGATTTCAGACATTACTGGAAGGATAAAACCGTTAAATGGATATATGAGGACGGAACGAGAAAGGCAACACAGAAAGGCTTTGACGGAAGCACGCCTGTATGGTACTCTGACGCTGCTTGTACTGTTGTTGATAACGAAAACGGTCAGTATATCAAAGTCGTTCATACATATGCAAAGAGCATTTTTGACCTTGTAAAGCCGAACGGAACGCCTATAGATTTCAACCTCTATATGCACATTATCTATCCGACTAATCCGGGCTATGATGTTCCTGTTATGACTTTAGCATCTTCTTCCGAACATCTTGCATCAAGCTATGCTATGGAGAACAGACCATATCTTGTTGGTTATACCTTTAACGGCTATGCGGTTGCTACCTTCGATTTCGGATACACTCCGATGGCAAGAGAGGATCACTATTTCCATTTTAATGCAACTCTGACGAACAACGATAAATGCTTCCAGAGTGCGAGCAAGGAGCTGTATCAGCCGGCGGCAATGAGATATTTGAGATACCTTTCATTAAACAATCATGAGAAATACAGCTTTGATATTAATAAATTCGGTGTTCTCGGAAACTCAAAAGGTGGATTCCAGACCTATCTCGGACACCCTATGTTTGCAAAGCATCAGTATTCAACCGAAACGGAAAATGTTGACAAAGAGGATCTTGAAAGACTTATAGAAAAGAAGCTTCTTGATTTTGGAGCGAATAAAGGTATTGCAGCGCTTGACCCTGAGTACCCGGTAACTGCTGCAGGTGATGAGGGAACACAGGTTGTATTTCCGGCAGGCACACGTTATTCAAACGGTGATACCGCAAGCGAAACAAAGCACGGTATGACGGTTGACGGCGGTACAATGCAGCCCTGGCTTACCTATACCGAAAACGGAATAACAAAGGAAATCTCATCGGGTGTACAGATGGTTTACTCAAGCTGCGGCGGAACGCCCGAGTATATGTGTGAGGGTCATTCTCCGATATTCTCCGCAAGTAATTTCTATGACAGCTTCGGAAGCGGATATACAACACACAATTATATAGCAAATAAAATGCGTAGTGAAAATATTGCATCTCTTTTCTTTGAAAATGCGCTCGGGCACGATATGGTGTCCGGTAAGGATATGCTCTATGGTGTTGATACATATGATGCATTATTTAAGTTTTCCGATTATTACTTAAAGGATACTCCGGTAAGTGTTGTATATACAAGCCCTGCATCGGGTGATGAGGGCGTTAAAACAACACAGGATTTGATGATTAAATTCTACGGCCCCGTTTCTCTTGAGGAAATCAATAAGGTTACGATAAAAGACGGCGATAACAACCTTGTCGCAGGCGAATGGAAGAGCGGCTACGGCGATACCGAATGGACATTTACACCCGAATTGCCACTTGACGGAAGCAGTACATATACCGTAACGGTTCCTGCAGACGTTAAGGGTGATAATGGTAAGGAAATGGGAAATGCCTATACATATTCCTTCGGCACGGCAGACGAGGAATATATCGTAACAAAGCTTGATAAAGCAAATGCTACAGATAAAAATGCTATAAACATTGAGCTTGAAGCTCCTGACCTTGCAAACAGCACCATGGATGACCTAAAGCTTCGCTTTAATGTCACAAATGATGCGGCAAACATTGCCGAGATTTATTCGGGTAATGAAATTATCGGCAGTATTAATCTTAAGGGCAAGGGCTATTATGAATATGATATAACCGATTACATCAAAAATAAGACTGCAGGCGAAAAGGTAAGCTTCAGTATAAAGGCGAAAAAGACTGCAGGGGATAAGGTGACATATAAGCAGGATTTTGTAAATGCCGGAAAAACATATATAGACAGAGAGGGAAGTGCAGAGTATGTGAGCAATGTGGACGGCGAAGCGGTTACGGCTGTGAAGCTTACAAACGCTTTGCATTTGTGGAAGAATTACGGCTCTGTGTACTATCATACCGTAAAGCTTACAGACAGTGCTTTTATGAACGGCGGTTCGGCAGTTACAAAAGCTGATTACGGAAGAAAATTCAAAATAAGTGTCAGATACAAGGACACAGCTTCAAGATATCTTAATCTTTCATATAACAACTGTACCGATGGAAACACATATGTTTTTGACTATGATTATATGATGAAGTCCAAAAAAACCACTCCCGGACAGTGGGAAGAAATTTCGGTTGATTATACATCATATGAGGCGGATTACGGCGTTGAAGAAGCAATAAAAACATTAAAGCTTGAGATTCCACCCGTTTCAAATGGTGAAATGCCGATATATCTTGATAATATAACGGTTACGGAGTATGTGACGGATATTGATGTTGACGGGGTATATTTAGTCGGAACGAAAGCTGAGTCATCTTCTTTTGAAAATAAAATCCCCGAGGAGTACAAGGACAAAGAGCAATATCCCTTCGTGGCATTTGTAGGCGACAGATTTGTAGGTGCGGCAGCTCATTATTGCGATAATGACAGTGATTTGACAAATGATGCACTTGGTCTTGCCAGAAGACATCTGCTTGGCGAAACAAAAGCTGATGTTACAACGACTCTTTATTTAAGACGTGATTATGATGTAACAGCGGCAAACGGCGATGTGTGGAACGGTAACTACGGGCAAATAGGCGGAACGCTTGAAATTGACCTGGGCGGGCACACCTTGTACGGTCAGATAGGACTCTTTAATCCGCAGGCGAAGCACGGCTGGGATGCAGGTCTTGGAATAAATTCTCTTTATGATTCTGCAACTGTTGTTAAAAACGGAACGATAAAAAATCAGCAGCCTGTTATCACTCATTCAATAATGGCGGCAGGCGTAGATCAATATGAGCATATCAGAAGCACATATTTTACTTTTGAAAATGTGAAATTTAAGCCTGATGCAAGCTGTAATGTGAATCCGATCGTTTCTTCGGCAAGTGCGTCAGATTCTGTGAATCACGTAAATCTGTATGTGACATTAAATAATTGCGAAATAGACCTTACAAATGTTAATAAGGCAGTGACGCTGTTTAATGTTGATGACAGCGCTGATAAGCAAAGAGCAAATATCACGATGAACGGCGGAAGAATAATCTCCGATACAATGGAAGGTATTACCGTTGCAAAGCTCAATACAAGCGGAACAGATTCGTTTGTAATGGGTAAATATGAAGATAGCTACCCCGAATTGATTCTTTCACTTGGCGGTTCGGTGAAGGAAGGCTTCAACACCAAAGACGAAGGAATACTTTACTTTATCGAAGATGAAAAGACTGAATCGGGAACTGTTTACCATCTTGGAATGAAGCCTGAGTACGGCACAATTCCCGAGGCATATCAGAATGCACAGACATATCCCTTTGCGGTGTTCATGGATGGTGAATTCATCGGTGCGGCAACTCATTATGCAGATAATAATGTCAATGATTTGAACAGTGCGCTTGATTATGCATATAAGAATTTAGTCGGCGAAAGTAAAGCTGATGTGACACTGAAGATTCTTTTAAGACGTGATTATAAAATGAGCAGTACAAATGGCGATACATATTTTTCAAATTACGGACAACTGGGCGGAAATATTATATTTGACCTTAACGGATATCATTTGAACGCACAGATGGGAATGTTTGCAGTGACAGTTAAGCACGGCTGGGATTCAACGCTTAAAATAAATTCGCTCTATGACCACTCGGCGACCGTTAAGAACGGAAAGATAACAATTAAGGACAGCTTGATAAATCATTCTATACAAACAACGGGAACAGACCAGTATGATCATATCAGAAGCACATATTTTACATTTGAGGATATAAAATTTGAGCTTGATGCAAGCTGCTCTGCAAATCCGATTATATCATCAGCGGCAACATCCGATTCGAAGAAGTATGCAAACTTGTATACTACATTTAATAATTGTATATTCAATGTCGGAGGTTTGAGCAAAGCAATAACGGTGTTTAATGTAAATGACAGTGCGGATAAATATAACGTACACATTACAATAAACGGCGGAAGAATTGCTTCTGATAAGCTTAACAGCGTAACCTTGGCATCACTCAATGCAAGCGGAAATGATACACTTGTAATGGGTAAGTATGAAGAGGAATATCCCGAGCTTGTTCTCTCATCAGGCGAGCCTATGACGGATGGCTTTGATACGAGCGACGGCAAGGTTCTGTACTTTACACAATTCGGAAGTGAAGGCTCAAACACGGTTTACAGACTCGGAGAGAAAACCGATTACGGCACTATTCCGGCAGCATATGCCGATGTCGAAAAATACCCCTTCCTTGCATTTATGGACGGTAAGTTTATCGGAGCGGCATCTTATTACAGCGATAATGGCGGTACCGATACAAACAGCGTAACAGGCATTATACGTACCAATTTGCTGGGAGAGAGTAAGGCGGATAAGACTGTTAATGTTGTATTAAGACGTGATTATGAAATGAGCACTGAAAATGGTGATACGTATTGTGCGAATTATTCTCAGGCAGCCGGTAAGGCGATAATCGACCTTAACGGATATCACCTGAATGCACAAAAGGGAATGTTTGCAGTGACAGTTAAGCACGGCTGGGATTCAACGCTCAAAATAAATTCGCTCTATGACCACTCGGCAACTGTTAAAAACGGAACGATAACCATAAAGGACAGCCTGATAAATCATTCTATACAAGCAGCGGGAACAGACCCGTACGAACACATCAGAAGCACATATTTCACATTTGAGGATATAAAATTCGTGCTTGATGAAAACTGTTCGGCAAATCCGTTTATATCAGCGGTAGCGGCATCCGGTTCGAAGAAGTATGCGAATCTGTATACAACCTTTGAAAACTGTGAATTTGATATCACAGGTGCAAGTAAGGCGATAACACTGTTTAACGCAAACGACAGCGACGACAGCTACCATGTACACACAAAAATTAACGGTGGAAGAATAATTGACGATAATATCGGCA
This sequence comes from Clostridia bacterium, assembly GCA_045647245.1. Lineage (GTDB taxonomy): Bacteria > Bacillota > Clostridia > UBA1381 > UBA1381 > HGM11525. The sequence continues at coordinate 10,079 of JAZRMB010000053.1, read as the reverse complement.
ATGTAACCTTCGCAGCCTTAAACGCAAGTGGAACAGATTCGTTTGTGATGGGCAAATTCGAGGGAGCGTATCCCGAGCTTGTTCTTTCAAGCGGAGCAGCACCCGAAGCAGGCTTTGACACAACCGATAACGGTGTTTCCTATTTCGGCAAGTATGAAGAAGCTGACGGTGTAACTGTATACCGTCTCGGAAAGAAATCCGGCTCGGCAGTAATTCCTTATGATAAGATAAGCGAAATTACAGGCTACAACGCCGAAACCTTTACTGCAACAGTAAAGACGGCAGAGGACGGAAAGTACACATTGATTTTCGCACAGTATGACGGTGATACGCTCAAAAAGGTTGATATGGTAGAATATAACTTTACCAAGGGCGTGACTGCAAACGTTGTGCAGGAGGATAACAGCTTTAAGCTTACAGCCGGAGATGCAATAATGCTCTGGCGTGATATGACAGGCTTTGCACCTGTTTGCGAGGTATATACTGTGAAGTGATGTTGCTTTTATAAAAACAGCATAATCAAAAAAGAAGCTGTCTGCATTTTGCAGGTAGCTTCTTTTGATGGTGAGAAATTATAATTTATGAGGATGTTGAAACGAAGGTACGGGGACTGGTATGCGGCGTTTCGTCCGCAGGATGAAACGTCGCAGCCCAGTCCCCCGAAAATATAATTTCCCGCTCCGCGATAAATTATATTTTTTCGTCGTGTTGACGGCTTTTTGCGTGTAAAAATAAAAAAATACGGAAAAAATAAATAAATTTGCAAAAAACGATTGAAATTTTTTCAGAATATGGTATAATGGTATGAATGTAAAATAGCGTATAATGCGCAAAAAGTAAATTTTCAGGAGGAAATACAAATGGCAGTAAAGACAGAACAGGTAGAAAAGAACCTGGTCAAGGTTGTATTCGAGGTTTCCGCAGAGGATTTTCAGGCGGCTATTCAGAAGGTTTATTTAAAGAACGCAAAGAAATACAGTGTTCCCGGCTTCAGAAAGGGTAAGGTACCCCGTGCAGTAATCGAAAGATACTACACAGAGGCAGTTTTCTATGATGATGCTATCAATATGGTACTTCCCGAGGCATATGAAGCTGCAATCAAAGAGGCAGGTCTTGACTCTGTAGCTCGTCCGGAGCTTGACGTTGATGAAATCAAGCCGGGTGAGCCGATTGTGTTCACAGCTTTGGTTACAACAAAGCCTGAGGTAAAGCTTGGAAAATACCTTGGTATAAAGATAGACAAAATCGAGCATATTGTAACTGACGATGATGTTAATACAGAGCTTGAGAATGTTCAGAAGAGAAATGCAAGACTCATCCCCGTTGAGGACAGAGCTTGTGCAAACGGCGACATCGCTGTAATTGACTTTGAAGGTTTCGCAGACGGCGTTGCATTTGACGGCGGCAAGGGCGAGGGCTATGAGCTTGAAATCGGTTCAGGCAGCTTCATCCCCGGCTTTGAAGAGCAGCTTATCGGCAAGAATGCAGGCGAAGACGTTGAAGTTAACGTAACATTCCCCGAAGAGTACCATGCAGATGATTTGGCAGGCAAGCCCGCTATGTTCAAGGTTAAAATCAATGAGCTTAAGGTGAAGGAGCTTCCCGAGCTTGATGACGATTTCGCATCAGAGGTAAGTGAGTTCGAGACACTTGATGAATACAAGAACAGCATCAAAGAGCGTCTTACAAAGGATGCAGAGAACAAGACAAAGACTGAAATCGAGAACGCAGTTATCGATAAGGCTTGTGACGCTGCTGAGGTTGAAATTCCGACAGCTATGGTTGATATGCAGATTGAAAGAATGGTTCAGGATTTCGCACAGAGACTCCAGTATCAGGGTATGAACCTTGATATGTATATGAAGTATACAGGTGCAACTCCCGAAAGCTTCAAGGAAGGTTTCCGTCCTCAGGCTGAAAAGCAGACAAAGACAATGCTTGTTTTAGAAGCAATCTGCAAGGCTGAGAACATAGATGTTACAGACGAAGAGGTTAACGATAAGATTGCTGAGATGGCTAAGATGTACAATATGGAAATTGAAAAGCTTAATGAGCTTATCTCTGATAACGAGAAGGAAAGCATCAGAGAAGATGTTAAGATGTCAAAGACAATCGACCTTATGGTTAACAAATCAAGCATGAAAAAATCGTAATAAATAATTAAGTAAGAAAGAAAAATGCTTGCATTTTTCTTTCTTACATTATTTATATTTTCGGGGGCAGGACATTTTAATTTGAAAGGGTTGATTTAAAATGAGTTTAGTGCCAATGGTAGTGGAGCAGACAGGCAGAGGCGAGCGTTCATATGATATATTCTCACGCCTTTTGGAGGATCGAATAATCTTTTTGGGAGAAGAGGTAAACGATGCTTCGGCAAGTCTTGTTGTTGCACAGATGTTATATCTTGAGGGCAAGGACCCCGATAAGGATATTCAGCTTTATATCAACAGCCCCGGCGGTTCTATCACAGCAGGTATGGCGATATATGATACCATGCAGTACATTAAGTGCGATGTATCTACAATCTGCGTAGGTATGGCGGCATCGATGGGTGCATTTCTTCTGACGGCAGGTGCAAAGGGTAAAAGATTTGCACTCCCCAACAGCGAGATTATGATTCATCAGCCACTGGGCGGAATGCAGGGTCAGGCAACTGATATTCAGATTCATGCCGAGCGTATTATTAAGATGAAAAAGCATCTTAATGAAATCTTAGCAGAGCGTAGCGGTCAGCCGCTTGACCAGGTGATGGCGGATACAGAACGTGATAATTTTATGAGCGCCGAGGAAGCAAAGGCGTACGGACTTATTGACGAGGTTATCGAATCCCGTAAGAAGTAATAAATAAAACTTATGTTTTGTTTAATTTTATGCCGAAAGGAATAGTCAGATGGCAAAAAAAGTTGAAGAAAAAGAAAAATTTTGTTCCTTCTGCGGGAAGTCAGAAAAAGAGGTTAAGAACCTTATTGCAGGTCCCGGTGTTTATATATGTAATAACTGTATAGACCTTTGCAACAATATATTGGATGGTGGGTATGAAGAGCCCGCGCACCGAACAGATGCTTCGGGCGAGCTTCCAAAGCCTGCCCAAATCAAAGAGGTTCTTGATAAATATGTAATCGGTCAGGAAGAGGCTAAAAAGATTCTTGCTGTAGCCGTATACAATCATTATAAACGTATTGAAAATGAGAACATTGCAGAGGATGTGGAGCTTCAAAAGAGTAATATACTCTTAATCGGTCCCACAGGTTCGGGTAAAACCTTCCTTGTGCAGAATCTTGCAAGGGTTTTAGATGTTCCGTTTGCAATAGCGGATGCCACATCGCTAACAGAAGCAGGCTATGTCGGCGAGGATGTCGAGAATATACTTTTAAAGCTTATTCAGGCGGCGGACTATGATATAGAAGCGGCAGAACGCGGTATTATATATATTGATGAGATAGACAAGATTGCGAGAAAATCGGAAAATGTATCAATAACACGTGATGTCAGCGGTGAAGGCGTACAGCAGACACTTTTGAAGGTTCTTGAAGGAACAGTAGCATCTGTACCGCCCAACGGCGGCAGAAAGCATCCGCATCAGGAATTTATACAGATAGACACAACAAATATCCTCTTCATTTGCGGCGGTGCCTTTGACGGTATCGATAAAATAATCGGAGACAGAGTGGGCAAAAAGGCTCTTGGCTTTGGTGCCGAGGTGGAGAGTAAGGTTGAGAAGAACATAACAGAGCTTTTGAAACAGCTTGTTCCGCAGGATTTGTTGAAGTTCGGCTTAATCCCCGAGTTCATCGGAAGACTGCCCGTTGTAGCAAAGCTTGACCAGCTTGATAAGAAAGCACTTGTGGAAATTCTCACCAAGCCGAAGAATGCGTTGGTTAAACAGTATCAGGCACTTTTAAAGCTTGACGGCGTTGAGCTTGAGGTGGAGGACGATGCGCTTGATGCAATTGCTGAGCTTGCGCAAAAGAGAAATACAGGTGCAAGAGGCTTGAGGTCTATCATAGAAGAAGCTGCAACCGATGTAATGTTTGACGTTCCGTCGGACAGTTCTATAAAGAAGTGTATTATCACACGAAAATGTATCGAAAACGGCGAACAGCCGATAATAATACGTGATTAATACGATATAAATAAGGGTCTGTGACAGAATGAATAGCTTTTGTCATAGACTCTTTTGAATTTTTGTACGTGACAATTTGGACGGCAGAATGTGTAAAAACGGTGCAAATTAAATGCAAAATGATGGATGAAATGCTCCGCATTTCTTATATTTAATATTAAGAAAACCGTAGGTTTTCAACATTTAATTTGCACTTTACATTTAAATTATAATTTGTGGAATACGGCGGAAAATTGTAGGGGCAATTCACGAATTGCCCGTTGTGTAAATAATGGATGTGATATTTTACACGTTTATGTATACAATTTCTTGTTTTTTATACGGGAGGTTCGTGAACCTCCCCTACGAGGTTTCCTTCGTTTTAACTCTCACATAAATTATAATTTCGTAAAAGTAAACAAATAGGGACAGTCCCCATTTGTTTACTAATCGTCCAGATGTCAAATTTATATATTGTCACATTTCAAAAAAGAAAGGCGGGGGAGAAATGTTTGTTTCAAAAAATTTATCGGTAAACGGTGAAAACCACCTCACAATCGGCGGAATTGATACGGTTGCTCTTGCGAATGAGTACAAAACGCCGCTTTATGTAATCGATGAAGATTTGGTAAGAGAAAATTGCCGCGTTTATAAAAATGCGATGGATAAATATTACGGAGGAAGAGGTCTTGTTCTCTATGCAAACAAGGCGCTTTGTACCCTTTTTACCTGCAGAATTGCAAAAGAAGAGGGGCTTGGTATGGATGTTGTATCGGGCGGTGAACTTTATACTGCAATAAAAGCGGATTTCCCGATGGAAAAAATCTGCTTCCACGGCAACAACAAAACATACGACGAGCTTAAAATGGCGGTTGAAAACAATGTCGGACATATTGTTGTAGATAATATCTTTGAGCTTGAGCTTTTAAACGATATCGCAAAGGCATCGGGCAAGGTGCAGAAGATAATGTTCAGAATAAAGCCGGGCGTAGATGCTCATACTCACAGCTTTGTACAGACAGGTCAGATTGATTCAAAGTTCGGCGTTGCACTTGAAAACGGCGAAGCGTTTGATATTATAGAGCACGCAATGAGCCTCGAAAATGTGAAGGTTACGGGAGTACACTGTCATATCGGTTCGCAGATTTTTGAAATAGCCCCCTTCATCAAGGCGGCGGAGGTTATGATGAATTTCATCGGCGATTTGAAGGACAAGCTCGGCCTTGAAATTGATGAACTGAACCTCGGCGGCGGCTATGGCATTATGTATACCGACAAGGACGACCCGATTGAATATGATGAGTATATAAAGCACGTTTCCGAAAAGGTCAAAGAGGTTGCAGATGCAAGAGGTGTGAAGCTTCCCTTCATATTTATGGAGCCGGGACGCTCAATCGTGGCTTCTGCAGGCATTACTCTTTATACTGTCGGATGCGTTAAGGATATAAAGAATGTGAGAAAGTATATTTCGGTTGACGGCGGTATGGCTGATAATCCGAGATACATTATGTATGAGTCTGAATATACGGCGGTGCTTGCGAATAAAGCAAACGAAAAGCCGTCGGAAAAGGTAACAATTGCAGGCAAATGCTGTGAGTCGGGCGATATCCTTTTAAAGGATACAATGATGCCAAAAATAAATGTCGGCGATACCCTTGCAGTCCTTGCGACGGGTGCGTATAACTATTCTATGTCCTCTAACTATAACCGCATACCGAGACCGTGTATGGTAGCAGTATCAAAGGGAGAAGCAAAGGTTGTTGTAAAAAGAGAAAGCTACGAGGATTTGGTTAAGAACGACTTGATATAAAAAGCAAGAATATGAATAAAAATCCCGAACTGCCCAAACGCAAACCAAACCGATTAAAAGAATATGATTATTCCTCACCGGGAGCATATTTTATTACGATATGCACATATAAAAAGAAAAATCTATTTTCAAATATTGTAGGGGCAATTCACGAATTGCCCGAGAATAAATTAACGCAATATGGTGAATTTGCAGAACAGATTATCGGAATATTACCGGACAGATTTAACGTGTCAATACCTAAATATATTATTATGCCAAATCATATTCATATGATTATAGAGATTGCCTGCGATGATGAAAAACGGGCGATTCGTGAATCGCCCCTACAATATCATCGTTCGGTTATTGATAAAATGGCAGGATTTTTAAAAATGAATGTCTCGAAGAAAATGCATAACACATATCCCGGTAAAATTTGGCAACGGTCATATCACGTCCACATAATCCGCGGAGTAAAGGATTATCAAAAAATATGGGAATATATTGATACAAATGTTTTAAGGTGGGAAAAGGATTGTTTCTATAATGGATAAACCATAATTGTTTTGGTGCCCGTTTTTTGAAATTATTGGGGCTGCTATGTTAAACATTTTAAATGAATAAATATTCAGCATTGTAGGGGTCGATGCCCACATCGACCCGTTTTTCGGACAGATGTGGGCATCTGTCCCTACAAAAGATGAAATTTAATTCACTATTTTGTTTAATGCAACAACCCCATTAAAAAATCGTCGTAAAATTCGCTATAAACCATTGACATAAGATTTGTTTTATGCTACAATCAAGTTGGATATTCTGCGAAGTTATATTTTTTTCTCCTTTAGTGTAACGAGTGTTACAGTGTTTGTATTACAAGAGTAGGAAGAGGACTGAAAGATAATGGAAAATTATGAAATGTCCGATAAAAAGAAGGAAGTCATAGAGGCAACGTGGCAATATCTTTTAAAAACAGGTATCGGAAATGCGTCGGTCAGGGAATTGCTTCGTGATACCGGAATAGGACAAAGCACATTATATAACTATTTTAAAAATAAGGACGAGGTTTGGGATAGTGCTGGAAAATATGGTATATCCAAGGCTGTTGATGCACTTTTTAAGTATACCATGCATTGTGTGGATGATGTTGATATGTATTTTGAAACCTTTTTGGACGAGGTGGAAAAATATAAATATGAGCTTCGGCTTGCGATTCAGATTACAACAAGTCCCATATTTGGTGACCGTATGCGTGAGAAGGCAAGAGATTTTAGACTTTGGTATGATCATTATGCAGAAAAAATTACGCAAATATTCGGATGCTCAAACCTTCAGGCAGAGGTGTTTATTTATTCCATCATTTCTTATGTCATAGACTATGTTATATGGGACGATAGGGAAAAGACGCAGATGTTGCTTGATAATCTGCGTGAAAGAATAAAAGAAAAGCTTGATATTTAGTATGATTTTTTCGGCTTTGTGTGCTTGAAAAGTATAATACAAAGGAAATATACGGCTGCGGCTGTTTATTTATATAGGGCGGTAGGAAGATTCCTCGCATTGACAGATGTTGGCAGTAGCTTGCATAAATATGCCGCCTGTAAAAAAGTGGCAACTGCCATAAGACATCTTGGAGGTGAGGAAATCAACAGGCACATTATCCTGCGAGACGTGCAGATAGGAGCAGGATGATGTTATTTATTATATCTGCCCGAAGCGAAAGAGGAGCTTTCGCAATAAGCTTATTAAGGAGGCGTTTTAAGGTGAAACTTAAAAAAATTATGGCTATGCTGTTTTGCGTAGCGATGGTACTTAGTACGGTGAGTTATTCTGCTTTTGCAGAAGGTTCTGAGTTCATACTCGGTGGTGATCTGGATTTGTCTAATCCCCCGGCTTCTTCTGAAGGAGCTTCATCAGTAGAAGCAACCACGACTTTTACAGTAGCTGTAAGTGCTATTGTCAGCAATGTGGAAACACTTGAAGATGCACTTGATGCATGTGATTCGTGGGCTCCTAATATGGGAAGCCTTGACTACCCTGTAATCAAGCTTAATGCTGATTATGAGATGGAAGCACCGATTGTTATTGATGTTGACTATCCTGTTACAATCGACCTTAACGGTCACGAAATTGTATATAACAGCACCAATCAGAATGAAGCTATGATTACAAACAATGGTGACCTTACAATAAACGATTCTGTTGGCACCGGTGTCATCAACTATAACTATACAGGTGCAGCTGATAACACTTACAAAAAAGGTAACTATACAATCTCAAACGGAGGTAAATTGACTGTAAATGGCGGTAAGATTACTATTGCAAACCTCTCAGGTCATGCAAAGTATCCCATTAATAACAACAGTACAATAGGTGATGCTGTTCTCGTTATAAATGGCGGACATTTATATAACTACAACACCGCTGCAATCCGTCTGTTCTGTAACAGCACTACATATAAAAACAGCGTTACAATTAACGGCGGTTTGATTGAAGGCTACAGTGCAATCTGGATGCAGAACCCCGACTCGAATACTGTTAACGGCAAATTGTCAATAACAGGCGGTGAAGTAAGAACAACTGCCAAGGCTTGGGTTAACGGAACTTCTGAGCTTAAGGATGTAAGCTCAAATCTCTACTGCACTACTGCAGGCGGTGCATGGAGTGAGGATTCTGCTGTCAGCATTACAGGCGGTACAATTAATGAGAATGTTAAGCTTTCTGAACAGGCTCCTGCCGATATCACGATTGATAAGAAAAATGCCGTATTCAACGGTAGAGTTGATGCTCCTGTAGACGATGCTGTTGCAGAGGTTAACGGAGTTGGCTATGCTGACATTCAGGATGCAATTGATGCGGCAAATGGCGGAACAGTGGTTCTTCTTAAAGACCTTGAGCAGAAGGACGGCGTTAAGATAACAGATAAAAACGTTGTTATCGACCTTAACGGAAAAACATTCAAGGTAACAGAAGGTACTTCAACAAATTTACGTTGTTTCCTTGTAAACGGAAATTCAAATGTTACTATTAAGAATGGTACAATAATTGCTGCAGGTGATATTACATCAGGTACATACGGAACAGTTCGTACAGAGGGTACAGCTAATGTAACACTTGATGGACTTAAGCTTTACAGCTATCGTGGTTACGGCCTTAATGTTAAGGTATGTACGGGAACAACCGTTACAATTTCAAATACCTATATATATGCACAGTACAGTGGCGGTATCGAAGCTGCAGGCGGTAACGTTGTACTTAACGAAGGCGTACAGATTGAACAGACCGGTATATACTCAGGTGCTGCATGGTGTTCTGTTGCAATTGGTATTAACGGCGGCGGTAAAGTGGTTGTAAATGACGGTACCTACTCAGCAGCTTCTATTGCAACTGACAGCAATGCTGCACAGGGTACATGGGTTGCATACGTTATGAGTTCAGGCGGTGTGCTTGAAGTAAACGGCGGTACATTTAACGGTACTGTAGCAGAAGTTGCAAACGCAGCAAATGCATGTGGTATCATATGTGCAGACGCAAAGGCTGTTGTAAATATCAATGGCGGTACATTTAATTCTAACGGTGCTATATTTGATGTACGTAACAATACAGGTGAATCCCCCAATCCTTCTGTAAAGCTTGCAGGTGGTGTATTCTCAGCAGATCCTACAGTTTCAGGTCTCTATGCAAGTAACTTAATCACTCTTGCAGATGAGTATGAAGTTATAAACAAGAAGGGCACATACATTGTATTGAAGGATGTAGAACTTCCGACAGCAACAGTAACAGCTCTTGACAATGATGATTTAACATTTGCACTCAACTTCAAGGCTGATGCTGCAACAGCTACACAGCTTGCATACTACGGTGACTGGTACGCAGACTTTGTGCTTACAGTTAATAAGAACGTAACCTTTAATGCAAACGGCGGAGCTAACGGATACCTTTCAGGACAGTATGACACATGGTCAGAGAACTGGGTAAATGTACCGTTTGAGAATGTTACATTAAAAGCAAATGAATCACTCAAGATAATGGAATATGCAGCAGTTCTTATGGGCAAGCCGGGACTTAAGCTTACATACGCAGATGTATATAACAGCGTGAAGGACTTTGACTGCGGAGTATTCTTTGAAAAAGAATTCATTGCAGCCAATCCCGACCTTGAGGTAACACTTGAGCTTCGTATGTACA
>JAZRMB010000052.1:0-8683 GCA_045647245.1 Clostridia bacterium | reverse complement strand
GTAGAAAACCTTGCGGTTTTCAGATATTTAATATTGAGAAATGCGAAGCATTTCTTTATCAATCATTTCAAAAGCGTAAGCTTTTGTACATTAACTCCTAACTCCTAATTCCAAACTCCTAACTATTATAATTTCTCGCTCAAAGAGCGATAAATTATAATTTAACAGAAGGGTTGATTTTATGAAAAAAATTCAGGAAGTGGACAAAAATTTTAAGATAAATACCACAATTGAGGAAAAGGATATAGTTTTTTATGATGTTAAGGAAGAGCCGTTTGACTTGTATGGGCTTATGCGTGACGAAAATGACGGTAAATTTACACGTATTCCGAAAGAACTTGCTGAAAAAACAAACGACGGCGTTGCACTTTTGTATGCAAACACCGCCGGTGGAAGGGTACGCTTTAAAACCGATTCGCCTTATGTTGCAATTTCTGTAAAATATCCGCAGTTTATGATTTTTTCCAATACGCCCGTTTCGGGAATTGCAGGCTTTGATATGTTTGTTTATGAAAACGGCAGCTACAGCTTTGCCAGTGACAGAGATTTTATTCCTGAAGTGCCTGCAATTTGGGGAAAAGAGTATGCCTTTGAATCAATTCATTATTTTGAAGATTCAAAAATGCGTGATATTACAATTAACTTTCCGCAATATAATGATGTTGCCGAGCTTTATATCGGTATAAAGGAAGGAAGCGTTTTAGAGGGTGGCGGTAAGTATATAAACGATAAGCCGATTGTATACTACGGTTCATCCATAACACAGGGCGGCTGTGCTTCACGTCCGGGAAACAGCTATCAGGCAATGGTTTCAAGATATTTTAACTGCGACTATCTAAACCTCGGCTTCTCGGGCAGTGCGAGAGGTGAGGATTGTATGGCGGATTATATTGCAGGCCTTGATATGTGCTGTTTTGTATACGACTATGACCACAATGCACCGGAGCCTGAACATCTTTTAAAGACGCACAAGAAGATGTTTGATAAAATCAGAAGCAAAAATCCCGACCTTCCAATTATTATGATGACGGCTGTTCTATGCAAGGTATGGAAGGGTGATGAGCAGGCGAGACGGCGTGAAATTGTTAAAGCTACATATGATGCGGCAATAGCCTCCGGAGACAAGAATGTATATTTTATAGACTCATCCGATATGTTCGGAGAATATAATGATATTGCACTTGTTGACGGTGTTCATCCTAACGATTTGGGATTTTTATGTATGGCAGAGCGAGTTAAGAAAGAAATTAAAAAAGCAATGAAATGGTAAAGTCGGTGATAAGATGATATCGAGAATTAAAAGCGAAAGAATAATATTACCATCGGGGATAACGAGTGGTTATGTGTATTTTTCGGGCGGTAAAATAACGGCTGTCACAGCCGATGAGCTTCCGTTTGATACCGAATATGATGCTTTTGGGGATTTTGTCTCCCCCGGTTTTATTGATATGCATACTCACGGCGGTATGGGTTATGATTTTATCGGAGACAGTGAAGGAATTGTAAAAGGATGCAATTTTCACTTAAGACACGGCACAACATCAATTTGCCCTACAGTTTCTGCGGCTCCATTTGAGGTTATGAAAAAAGCTGTCGGAGAAATTGCAAAGGCTATGAAAAGCCCGGAGCTTGAAGTAAATATAATAGGTGCACATCTTGAAGGACCTTATCTTTCAAAGGAGCAGTGCGGAGCACAGTCGACCGACTTTATCACTCCACCGAAGGAAGATGAGTATAAGCAAATTATAGAAGAGTACCCAAAAGCTGTCGCACGTTGGAGCTATGCACCCGAAAATGATAAGGATAACAGCTTCTTAAAATTCTTAAGAAAAAACGGTATCGTAGCTTCGGCAGGGCATACGAACGCCGAATATGTGGATATAAAAAGAGCGCTTGATGGCGGTATGAGCCTTATAACGCATCTTTTTTCCTGCACATCAACCATAACAAGAAAAAACGGTTTCAGGCATCTTGGTGTTATTGAGTCTGCAATGCTTGAGGATGACTTATATGCAGAAATCATAGCAGACGGCAAACACCTTCCGTCGGAGCTTATAAAGCTTATTATAAAGATTAAAGGAACGGATAAAATTGCTCTTATAACCGATTCACTTCATATAGCAGGCACAGATATAAAGCATGGTTTTATGGTGGATACTGAGTTTATAATAGAAGACGGAGTTTGCAAGCTGATGGACAGAAGTGCGTTTGCAGGAAGCATTGCAACGGCGGATAGGCTGGTAAGAAGCGTTATTAATGAAGCAGGTGTTGAGCTTTATGATGCCGTTAAGATGATAACAAAGGTGCCTGCTGAAATTATGGGATTAAATAAAGGCACCCTCTCTGTCGGAAAGGATGCCGATATTATAGTTTTTGATGATAATATTAATGTTAAAAAGGTGTTTGTAAACGGAAGGGATAAATTATAATTTATCGCGGAGCGAGAAATTATAAAGTTAGGAGTTAGGAATTAGGAGTTAGGAGTTGTAAAAAGTAAACGTTACGTATTGTAGGGGACGATGCCCACATCGTCCCGCATTTGAAAATTATATGTCAGTAAATTCAAAACGTTGTTTTGACATTTCCTAATGTAATGGGACGGTGCGATGTGGGCATCGCACCCTACAAATTCCCTATTCGTTTACTTTTTGCATTTCTCAATATTAATATCTGAAAACCGCAAGGTTTTCTACCTTAACTCCTAACTCCAAACTCCTAATTCCTAACTAATTTAGCGACAGCTAAATTATAATTTACATAAGCGGCGAAAAAAGCCTGAACAGTCCCTCTTTGAAACGTGAGCTTCTCGGGCGGCTGTTGTATTCTTCTATTGTGAGCTCGTGAGTGTTTTGTATATCGTTTATAAATATTTCACGGCACTTTTTTGCTATTTTCCCCGAGTAGAAGAATGCGTTTAGTTCAAAGTGAAGCTGAAAGCTTCTTATGTCTATGTTTGTGGTTCCGATTGTTGCAATTTTATCGTCTGTAACAATGGTTTTTGAGTGTATGAAGCCGTTATATAGATATACCTTTATGCCTGCTTTCAAAATTGCATCTAGATATGAAAAGCCGGTGTAGTAAACGTATGACTTATCCGGGATTCCCGGAATCATAAGCCTTACATCAACGCCTGAGTCAGCCGCCATTATAAGAGCTTCTAAAAATGCGGCATCGGGTACGAAATATGGCGTCTGTATATATGCATAACGGCGTGCGTTATTGAGCATTTTTATCATTCCGCATTTTATCTCATCAGCGGGAGAATCGGGGCCCGATACTGCAATTTGCATCGGGATTGTGTCAAGGTTTTTTGCTTTCTCTTCTCTTGAAAAGATTTCGTCGAGCGTATCGGAAAGGTTATCTTTAGTCGAAAAGTCCCAGTCGAGACAAAAATATTTATATACAAGCTTAACGCTTTCACCTGTGACTCTTATATGAGTGTCACGCCAGGGTGAGAGCTTTTTTTTGCCCATATATTCATCTCCGATATTCATTCCGCCAAGATACGCAATTTCCTCATCAATCACACATATTTTTCTGTGGTTTCTGTGATTGATTTTCGAAAGGGTGAAAACTGATACCGGGAAGAAGGAAACCGCTTTGCCGCATTTGGTCTTATTTAATTTTTTTAAAAAGCTTCTTTTTGTTGTAATGCATCCAATTGTATCGTAGATAAGTCTTACAGTTACACCTTCATTTGCTTTTTTTACAAGTGCATCCATTATTCTGTTGCCTATTTCATCATCCCGAATTATAAAATAGAGAATATTGACTGACTTTTTTGCATTTTCGATATCACTCAGCATACTTTCATACTTTTTTGATGCATCTGTGAAGATGTCGACAGAGTTTTTTTCGGTATAAAGAAAATTGTATTTTAAAAAGTATCTTACAAGGTCAAGGTCGGGCACTTGCTTTGTTTCGTCTTTATCGAGAAAGCTTTGCTGAAGGTGCAGGCGTTTTGTCATTTCTTCGCCTTTTAAGAGCTTTTCGTAATATACACGTTTTGTATGATTCTTTATTCCCTGGCCGAATATAAGGAAAATTGCCATTCCTGCAACAGGAAAAAGAATAAAGCACATAACCCATGCCATACTCACCACCGGATCACGCCGTTGGAAAAATATAACAAAGATAATAAGTATAAAGTTTAAGATATATGCCAAGAGAAGGATATTTCCTAAAGCGGACATATTTTTAAAACCCTCCTGAAATTTATTGATAGATTTTTTTAGCCTTTTTATACAGTACCAGGAATAGTATAAACTGTCCGAGGGCTGTAAGAAGCCACGAAATGGGATAGGAAATATACAGCATTTCAAGCTTTTTATGTGAGACAAACACTGTATATATCCATACTATTCTGAATGCGCACGCACCGAGCAGAGATATTATGGTAGGCGCAACAGAAGCGCCAAGTCCACGCACTCCGCCTACCATAACCTCCATAAGTCCGACAAGAAAATAGGGTAATAATACATACGCAAATCGTGTCATTCCATATTCAACCACCTCGGGAGAGGTAGAGTATATTCCAAGTAATTTATCCCCGAAAAGGTACATAACACCGCTTAGAACCATTCCAAGAACGATAACGGTTATACTGCATAGTATAAAAACTCTTTTGATTCTGTCTATCTTTTTTGCACCGAGGTTCTGACTTATGAAGCTGAGCGTAGTCTGATATATTGCATTTGTGGATGTATATACAAAACCCTCAATGTTATTTGCCGCTGTATTTGCCGCCATTGCAACCGAGCCGAAATAGTTGATTGAGGACTGAATCAGCATATTGGATATCGAAAAGACTGCCCCCTGTATCCCGGCGGGGATACCGATTGTCATCATTTTGATGAGGGTATTTTTTTTAATTCTGAGCTTTTTTATTTCAAATTTACAGTCGTTGTCGAGTCGTGATAAGCATCTTAATATCAGAAGCGCCGAGATTGTATGAGAAACGACGGTTGCAATTGCAACTCCGGCAACATTCATATCAAGCTTTATAACAAAGAAAAGATTTAAAAGAACATTAACTATTCCTGCAATTATTAGGTAGTACATTGGTCTTCTTGTATCGCCCTGAGCACGCATTATTGCATATCCGAAGTTATATAACATAGTCATTGGCATTCCGAGGAAATATATTCTCATATATAAAACGGATTTGTCTATAACGTCGGGCGGTGTTTCCATAAGGGCGAGGGCGGGTTTTGCGATAAAAAAGCCGATTATTGCAAGAGCTATACCGCACAGAATTGAAAAAAGTATGGAGGTATGTACCGTATCGGAGATTGCCCTTTGATTTTTCTGACCGATTGCACGTGCCGTCAGGACATTTGTTCCGATTGACATTCCGATAAAGATATTAATCAACAGATTTGTCAATGACCCTGTTGAACCTACTGCTGCAAGCGATGTTTCTCCTGCAAAACGCCCTACAACAACAATATCAGCAGCATTAAAAAGAAGCTGAAGTATGTTTGAGAAAATCAGCGGCAGAGAAAACAATAGAATTTTACCGGGAAGAGGTCCGATTGTCATATCGATGTCGTTTCGTGTTCTTTTAACTGTCTTACTGTGTGTCATATTTATCACTTTCCAATCTTTTTTGCGTTTAGTAACAGCAAATTTTTCTATCTCTTCAAGTCTATTATACACCTAAAAAAAAATAAGTCAATAAAAAATTTTCGAGGTGCGAAAAATCGGCAAAAAAATGCTGATTTTCGGCATAGCTATGCGGAAAACTGACATTTTAAAAATCGACAAGCAGACCGAGCAAAACGGTGGTATTATATATGCACAGGTTGGCGAGGCGGTGTATGAGAAACTAAATTATGATTTGGATTTTTCATACGCCCCCAAGCTTAAATTTTAAGAAAGGAGTTTTTGTATGAAAACATAGGAAAAGAAAAGAGGTAGAAAAGAAACGGAGGTGTTATATGGAAAAAGCAAACGAAGAAGTTGTTTCAGTCCGTGAGCATATGAAATCACAAACCGGGGAAGTGTGCAAACTTCTTGACGATTTGATTTCACAGATGCGCTCGGAGGAAACCTTGCAAAAGGCCACAATGTCGTCGCTTGCCTCAGCTATGAAGATTGTGGCGGAAAAATATGCCTCGCTGACCGAAGAAGAGGAAGAAACTGATGAGGGCGGTGTAATAGTACTGCCCGAGGTTGAGTAATTGAAAGGAGAAAGATTATGCAGAAGAAAGTTGAAGGAACAGAAAAGGCAACAGTTAAGGTGTTTATCAGACGTCCTATGGACGAGAGAAATGTGAAGGCAAAAGTGGTGGGTGTGAACGGCAAGATGTACACTGTACCGTATGACACAGAGGTGGAAGTGCCCAAGTGTGTCGCAGAGGTACTTGAAATGTCGGGCATTGCTCAGAAAAATGCAGATATGCTTGTTGAGGCTTTAGCCGGCAGAGTGACAGAGCTTTGATTTGAAAGGAGGTGAGAAAATATGAGAATGTTTAAAAGAGAAAAATATCCTGCACAGGATGAAGGCATCAATCTAAATGCAACAAATGGCGGTAATTTGATGCAGGGCAGAGATGTAGTAAATACTGAAGCTGCGGTGGCAGGAAATGATGTTATGATGCCATATAAGAGTAAACCCAGAGGTGCGGCACGCGTGCTTATTGCGGCGAGAACACTTTTCCCGGGTATGCCTAACGATGATGCTGCACTTGATCTTCTCATGGATGTATTTGAGGAGAAAATGAGACCGCTCTCAGAAAGCGTCAATTCACAGAATATACCGGCATCGCTTTATGAGGATGAAAAGCGTCTTAAGCAGATAATACCGGGGTTCTCGGTTTCAAAGGCTTTTGAAAATGAAGAGTTCAAAAGACTTGTGCTTGGTGAGGGGATGGATCTTTTCACAGCATATGAGAAGCTTAATCCGACATTTGGAGGAGAAAAGGTCGGTATAATCGATGAGGTGGGCAGCACAGCCTATGCATCAACCCCCGGCAGCTCGTCATCCGATATTACATCGCTGTCCGATGAGGAATTTAAGCGATACATTAAGAGAATACAGGAAGAAGAATTAAAATAATGAAGAATGAATAATTCGGGTGAGAAAAATGCGAACATTATTCATTATAACGATGAAAGGAGTAATTTATTATGGAATACAATCCAACACATATGAACATAAACACAACCACAACAGAATCAACGGCGCCGCTTTTTCAACCGGCACTTAACCGTTATGTAATTATCAACGCAAAGGAGAAGCTGGTATTCAACCAGTTCGGACAAAGAGTCAAGATTCCCAAGGGTAAGGGAAAGGCTATTGTTTGGGATAAATGTGAGCCTCTGCCCGTAACTACAACTGCGCTTACAGAGGGTGTAACGCCTGAAGGAACAGAGCTTACGGTAACAAGAATCACCGCAGAGCCTCAGCAGTACGGCAGATATATTGCAACTACCGATGAGTTCGATTTCTATAAGATGGACCCGTCCCCCGAGGTGTTAAAAATTGCAAAGAAGCTTGCCGATAACTCGGCGGAAACCTTTGATGTTTTAACGCTTGCTGTTTTAAAGGCGGGTACAAATGTGCAGTATGCAGGCGGAAAAACAAGCATTTCACAGCTTACATCAGATGATGTCTTCTCTATAAAGGAGGTAAGAAAGGCCGTGAGAACCCTTTCCAAAAACAAGGGTGAAACAATTGAGGGAAGCTATGTTTGCGTCGTGGATGCGGACCTTGCATACAATCTGCAGGGTGACCCTGCGTGGGTTGATGTTAAAAACTATAACCCCGATGATTTGTATGCCGGTGAAATCGGAAAGCTCTACGGTGTGAGATTTGTTATGACCACGCAGGACTTGTCGGTTGAAGGCGGCTCCTCCGATGTTTCGGTACACTGTGCGTACTTCTTTGCAAGGGATGCTTACGGCTCAACATCCGAAAAGGGTAATATTGAAACCATCTGGAAGAACAAAGGCTCGGGCGGTACGGCAGATCCGTTAGAGCAGAGATCAACAGCCGGCTGGAAGGGTCATCACGTTGCGAAGATTCTTACCGAAGGCTGGATGGTAAGATGCTTGTGCGCTGTGGGAGACTAAATTATAATTTATTGTTTGCAGTGCAAACAGGTGTAAAGGGCACGGCAAGCGTGCCCTTTTGTGATATGAGAGGTGAAAAGCAGTGAATATTGATTTATACATAAACAAGCAGAGTGTAAGAGCGGATGCTCCTGAGATTTTTTCGGGGTCTGTGGGAGTGTTGACGGTGACTTTGTTCTCGGAGCTTGACAGCTCCTTAATTCCGGTACTTCGTTTTATGCACGAGAGCGGAGATGGATATTACACCGCAAAAATAGAAAATGGCTGTGCTTTGGTGCCTCACGAGGTTATACACGCTCCGGGTTTTTCAATAGCTGTTGCAGGGTATGAGAACGACGGCGAGGTGGTGAAAAGATTTCTTCCGACAGAAGCTGCATATATCCCGGTTAAAGAAAACGGTTACGGAAGCCCTGACGATGCTGTATCGGATGAGGGAGAAGCCGAGAGTCTTATCGGACAGATACTTTCAGAGTGCCAAAGTGTAAAGGGCGAGGTAACAGAGGCTAAAAATGCTCTTTCAAAAGAGGTAACGAATGCGAAGGATGAGATGACAGACAACATTCTCTTTGCAAAGGAAGAGCTTGACAAAAAGTACAGCAATATAAAA
>JAZRMB010000051.1:0-35797 GCA_045647245.1 Clostridia bacterium | reverse complement strand
TATGAAATACAATCCATTTAGTGGGGACGGTCCTGTTTTGGCACAAAAAACAGTGTTTTTATGCCAAAAGACCTTAAAGGTCTGTCAGGAGCCGTCCCCAAATGGCTCATATTTCATATTTTTGTTATTTTGCTACAGCTCCTTTTGTTAACTCATACGCCGCTGTAAGCAGAAAATCCGCCGTCTACGGGGATTACGGTTCCTGTTACGAAGCTTGATGCATCATAACAGAGAAGCCATAATAGTGTTCCGATTAGTTCTTCCTTTGCTCCGAAGCGATCCATCGGAGTCTGGGAGAGGATTTTCTTTGAACGATCGGTGTAGTTGCCGTTTTCGTCAATCAAAAGTGCTCTGTTCTGATTTGTTAAAAAGAAGCCTGGTGCGATTGCATTTACTCTTATTCCAACCTTGGAAAAATGTACTGCAAGCCATTGTGTGAAGTTGGATATAGCCGCCTTTGCACCGCTGTATGCAGGAATTCTTGTTAAGGGTGTAAATGCATTCATTGATGATACATTAATTATTGTTGCATCCTTTTTGCCTATTAAGTCGTGTGCAAAAACCTGAGTGGGAAGAAGTGTTCCCAAAAAGTTTAAGTTAAACACAAAGCTCACGCCTTCGGGGTCCAAGTCAAAAAAGGTCTTTACATCCTCTAAAGCTTCATCCTCAGGAGCGTAGTAATCCTTTGAGGTTGTACCCTTGGGATTGTTTCCGCCTGCACCGTTTATAAGAATGTCAACTGAGCCGAAAGTATCATTTATAACCTTTTTTGCTTCTTCAAGGCTCTTTTTGTCGAGTACGTTTGTCTTTACGCCGATTGCAGTTCCTCCGTTTGCAACAATGGTATCTGCAACTGCGTTTGCCGCATCGGGGTTGAGGTCTAATACTGCAACCTTAGCGCCTGACTTTGCAATTGCCTCTGCAAAGCTACTGCAAAGTACGCCGCCTCCGCCTGTTACAACTGCAACCTTATCCTTTAAATCTATTTCAAAAGGTAATTTCATTATAATTTTCCTCTCTTCTTATTTGGTTTTATCAAGTGCTTCCCATAAGCCGTTGATGTATACAGCGCCCAAAGCTCTGTCGTAAAGTCCATAGCCGGGTCTGCCCTTTTCGCCCCATATCATTCTGCCGTGGTCGGGGCGGATATAGCCGGTAAAGCCCTCGTCGTGGTATGCCTTAACTATGCCGAATATGTCAAGTGAGCCGCATTCAGTTTTGTGTGCAGCCTCCTGGAAGCACTTCTCGCCTGTGATTTTGATGTTTCTGATATGTGCAAAGTGTATTCTCTCGGGGAATGAGTGAATCATATCAATCACATCGTTATTGGGGTCAACACCAAATGAACCGCTACAAAGAGTAAGACCGTTATATACACTGTCATACAGCTTTAAGAAACGTTCGATGTTCTTTTTGTTTGTAATAATTCTCGGCAAACCGAATATGCTCCAGGGAGGATCGTCGGGGTGGATTGCCATTTTAACCTTTACCTCTTCGGCAGTCTTGATTACTCTGTCTAAGAAGTACTTTAAGTTGTTCCACAAATCCTCTTCGCTTATATTCTTGTATGCATCAAGGAGTGATTTCATATCCTCTTTTGTATAGCTTGAATCCCAACCGGGAAGTGATAATTCACCAGTTGCAGGATCCATTTTAAGAACAGTCTCTTCGTCGTAAATAAGAGCGTTTGAACCGTCGGGAAGTTCATACGCAAGGTCGGAACGTGTCCAGTCAAATACCGGCATAAAGTTATAGCATACGCAGTCTATGCCAGCTTTTGAAAGATTGCGGAGGGTTTTACAGTAATTTTCAATATATCTGTCTCTGTCTCCGCATCCCATCTTGATATCCTCGTGAACGGGAACACTTTCGATAACCGAGAGCTCAAGCCCTGCATTTTCAACAGTCTCTTTGAGCTTCATAATTCTCTCAAGAGGCCATTCCTCACCTACGGGGATGTCGTATATTGCAGATACTATTCCGGTCATACCGGGAATCTGTCTGATTTTTTCTAACGTTACGGGATCGTCCTCGCCGTACCATCTGAAGGTCATTTTCATAGTTGTATGTCCTTTCTTATAGTTCTATTTCTCTTGAATTTTCCTTTGCACTCTCATACATTGCAAACATTGCCCTCATCGTATTGTCAGCATCGCTGATTTTAAAATATGAGCCTTCGTCGTAATATAGCTTCAAAAGGTTTTTGTGCCCCAGTCCCCAATATGACTTTTCACCTGTAGCCGTTTCATCGTTTTCAATCACTTCACCGTTTTTAAAGAGCTTGTTGTCGGTATACCGGAGCGTTCCGTTTTCGAACATCAGCTCTATGTCAGGTGTGGAGTTTGCACCATATGAATTTGTTGCAAAAAATACTGCGGGAATATTGCCCTCTAAAAGCATATGAGCACAAAATGTGTCCTCTACTTCAATTACATCGGGGAGGCTGTAGTTCATCATATGTGCCTTTAAAGACTTAATCTCACCTGCTAAGTATGATATTAAATCAAGTGTGTGCACAGCCTGATTTATCAAAACGCCGCCGCCCTCGGTTGCCCATTTTCCGCGCCATTCTTCGGAATCATAATATGCTTTGTCTCTTATCCAGGTAAGTAAGCCCCTTGCTGTTATAAGCTTGCCCATTTCTCCGCTTTTTGCAAGCTGTAAAAGCTTTTGCGCGCAAGGATTAAGTCGATTTTGAAGAACAAGACAAACCTTGTCGCAATCAGGATGGGATGAAAGCTTTAAAAATTCTTCTTTCGTCATTGTTACGGGCTTTTCGGCAACCACCGCTTTGCCTTTATTAAGTGCTTTTACTATCATTTCATAATGAAGATAATGCGGAGTGCAGATATGCACGCTGTCAATTGCTTCATCCTCAAGCATTTGGTCGAAATCATAATATTCCTTTATACCCGGATACTTTTCACTGCATTTTGCACAGCGCTCGGGAATAATATCACATATAGCATAAAGCTTTGCAGCTTCAGTTTTCTCAAGAGCCATTGCGTGTATGGGGCCAATCGCTCCGTAGCCAACTATACATACGTTTTTCATAACCTTAACAGAATCCTTTCTTTGTAAGGAAATTATAGCTTATTGAGAGTGATTCAAAGGGGTCACGGCGTGTTTTATCCTGCTCAACAACAGCGTAACGTACGCCTGCCTTTTCACAAGCGGCAATGATTTTATCCCAGTCAAGGTTACCGTTTCCGATTTCGTACATTTCGTTTTCAAAGTTACTGTCGGGATTTACACCGAAGTCCTTAAAATGTGCAATCATTGCACGTTTGCCTACCTTTTCAATATACTCCGCAGGATTTACGCCACCTGCCTGAAGCCAGTATGTGTCAACAATAAAGTTGAAATTCTCGGGGTCTGTTTCTTCAAGCAGATAATCGAACATTGTTTTACCTTCAAACTTTACAAACTCAAAAGAATGGTTATGATACCCGAAGTACATATTTTCTTTTTTTAGTTCTTCTGTAATCTTGTTAGCACTTTTTATAAAAGCCTTTAACGATGCCAAGTCGTTTCTGCTTTCCGCCGGCATTGCACCTACACCGCAGATATCACATCCGAGGATTTTATTGTATTCGATAATTTCGTCAAGATTTTTTTCAAAATCAGGGAAGCCACGATGAGTTACGACGTTTTTAAGACCGTACTTGTCGAGAATCTCACGCATCGGCTTTGCTTCTAACGGACTGCCTGAAATCTGTACGATTTTGTAACCGATGTCTGCTATTTTCTTACAGCTTGCATCAAAGTCCTCGATTGTCTTAATATAATCTCGTATAGTATAGTACTGTGCACCAATACGCTTATCCATTTTTATTCCCTCCATTAATATGTGTTTGATGTGTCAGCAATTATCTGACAGTCCTTTTTAACAACGGTTGAATTCTTAATCTTATCCTGAAGAATATCATAAAAACGTTCGTGCGGGAAGTTTTTAACGTCAACGGTCTCACCTGTCCATCCGCTTAAGTGGATAGCGTTAGAAATCGTAAGACCGAGTATGCCGTCCTCACCCTTTGCCAAAAGCTCACTGCCGGTTAATATACTGTTAGCAAAGTTTTCCATAATTCCGGAGTGCTGCTTGCCGCCTGAGAAGTCAACAGGGATATTGCATTCCCAACATTCGGGAGTTGCAAATGCCTTTGTATTTATCTTATTATGCTCTCTCTCTGAGATAACATTTCTGTTAAATGTAAGCTTGTTCTTTTCGATTACAACCTTACCCATATCGCAGGCAATTTCAAGACGGTTTGTTCCCGGTGCTTCGCCTGTTGATGTAATATATTCACCCGTTGTGCCATTGTCATATTCAAAGAATGCCATTACATCATCCTCAACCTCGATATCGTAGTACTTGCCGAAGGAAACCTTTGCGAAAATTTTGTCAGGCATTCCGAATAACCACTGCCAGAGGTCAAGCTGATGCGGATTTTGATTGATAAGTGCGCCGCCGCCCTCTGTTTTCCAGGTTGAACGCCAGGTTGAGCTGTCGTGGTATGCTTGCGGTCTGTACCAGTCGGTTATAATCCATGTGATTCTCTTGATATGTCCGAGGTCGCCGCGCTGAATCATTTTTCTGAGCTGTTGATAAACGGGGTTAGTTCTCTGATTATACATAATTCCGAAAACCTTGTCGCTCTTTTTTGCTGCCTCGTTCATTTCAAGAACCTGCTTTGTATATACGCCTGCAGGCTTTTCAACGAGCACATTTAAGCCGTGCTCAAATGCTTTAATTGCAAGTGTCGGATGGTCATAGTGGGGAACTGCAATCAATACAGAATCACAAAGACCGCTCTTATACATTTCCTCTGCTGTTTCAAAAACGGGAATTTCAGGGAATCTTTCTTTAAATACCTTTCTGCGTGGCTCGGAGGTGTCACACACACAAGCAAGCTCTGCGTGCGGAACATTACCTTTCGTAAGGTTGTTTGTGTGTCCCGTACCCATATTTCCATATCCTACAAGACCAATTTTAATCTTATCCATTATAAAACACTCCTTCTTATATTATTTAACGTTGATTTTATCAAGAATATCGCAAAGCGAATTGTAAGCAAGTGTAAATGTACCCTCGCCGCCCTTGGGTAAATCCTTCATTATTTCGCCAGTTTCAAGGTCTGCAAGACCTTCGAAGCTGCCTAAGTGCGGCTCAAGGCTCAAAAAGCCGTTGTAGCCGTTTTTGAAGAGATTATCAAGCACGAATTCAACATTACCGTCACCCATGCCTGCCGGAACAACGCTGTAATCAGAAAAACGTGCATCCTTGATGTGCATATATTCGATGTAGTCTTTAAGCATTTCGTATGCCTTTTTTGTATCCTGGTCCGACTGAACGAAGTTTGCAGGGTCAAATACCGCTTTGAAGTTGTCGCAATATAATTCCTTCATAAGGTCAAGACATCTTTCCTTTGTGTCGCCGTAAATGTCCTTTTCGTTCTCGTGAAGAAGGATTACGTCCTCTTTTTTAGCATAGTCGATAAGAACACGAAGCTTATTTATAACATCACATCTCTCATCCGCTGTCCATTCTCCGCCCTCATGATAGAAGCTGAACATTCTTATGTATTTTGTGCCGAGTATTTTGGCGATAGCAACAACATTTTTAAAAACCTCAAAATGTGCGTCAAAATCGTCTGTAAGCTTTATCTTTCCGATAGGTGAGCCTATGGAAGAAGCTGTTATTCCGTATTTGTCCATAGTTTCCTTTAATTCTTTTGCTTCATCCTCTGTAAGAGTTGATATATTCTTACCGTTAATACCTCTTGGCTCAAAAAACTTTATACCAAGCTTTGAAAGAAACTCGAATTGCGTTATAATCTCCGGTGCTATCTCATCTGAGAAGCCGCTGATTTTTGCATATGCCATTTTTTAATCACTTCCTTATTATATTTGTGGAAATCCACTTTACCTATAGAATAACACAAATTTAACATTATTTCAAGGTGAAGTTTGCTGAAAATATTGCAAATATTGCGGTTTATTTGCTTGACACCGCGGTATATATGCTGTACAATGGTAAAAAGGGGATGACGTTAAATGGATAATGAAATATGCTATGACATAGGCGAGGCTACAGTTGACACTCCTTCGAACAAAAATTTCCAACTGCACAACCATGATTCGTATGAGATATATATGTTTCTTGAAGGTGATGCAAGTTATATTGTTGAAGGGAATACATATAGCCTTGAGCCGTATGATATTATTATAATACGAAGGTATCAGATGCACAGGGTATTCCATAACAGCACAAATAAGAAGTACCGCCGTGCGGTTTTGATGGTATCACCTGAATTTTTTGAAAATAACCGCTGTATGGAATATGAAAATGAATTTAAAAAAGCCTCGTCAGAGGCAGGTAACAAAATAGAGGCAAACACAGTCCGTAAGAGCGGACTTTATGATGCTTTTATGAGATTGAAAAGGTATTCGGATAACTATGAAAATCAGGACAATCCCGTTGTTAATGCCACAGTTACCGAAATATTGTATCTTATTAATAAAATTACATCATTTAAAACAGCCGATATATCAAATAAACAGCTTCGTGCAGTGATTTCATATATTAATAACAGTTACACCGAAAATATAACCCTTGATGAGCTTGAAGAAAAATTCTTTATTTCAAAATATCATCTCTGTCGAATATTTAAAAAAGCAACCGGGCACTCGATACACAGCTATATTACTCATAAAAGAATAACAAAGGTCAGAGAACTGACGGCAGAAGGAATGAGCCTAGGTGATGCTGCACTTTCGTCGGGTTTTGGTGACTATTCTGCATTTTATCGTGCATATATAAAGGAATTTGCAACTCCTCCCGGCAAGGATATGAGAGAATAGCACCATTACAGCCCGATAAGAGTATGCGGAATATACACATCCTCGTTATTCGGCGAGATAAGAGAGTCGGCAATTGCCAGGGCGGTTTTTGAAATATTTGAGTCCACCGTTTTAATATCTATTGAAAGCTTTGAAAGGGTTGCTATGTTGTCAAAGCCGGTGATAATGCAGCCTTCGTACTGCTTTGAAAGTACAAGTTCAATTGCGTAATAATCGGTTGATGTCATAATAACCCAATCTTCAAAAGGAGCAAGCTTGTCAAGCTCCTTTTTTGATGTTATTACACAAAATGGAACGCTATATTCCGAGACTGCATCGGTAAAGCCTGTCATACGCTGTTTCTGTGCAAAAATATTTGAATCCATATATGATAGAGCGGGGGAATAGTAGATAAATTTTTTATGTCCCTTTAGTATCAATTCTTTTGTGAATTCATACATTGCAAGGTAGTTGTCAATACCTATATACTTTATTCCGTCAACCTTATTGCCGAGCGTTATAATTGGTATTTTCCACGATTTAAGATATGATGCAAAATCATCGCCTGAATTTACGGGACACAAAATTATGCTATCTACGCCTGCATTATACATCTTTTCTATACATTCAAGCTCGTTTTGTTTATCCTTATTGGTGAACATAATTATTGAATAAAAACCGATACTGCGAAGTGCGGCTTCGGTTTTTGTAATAAGCTCGCTGAAATAATCGTTATATAAATCAAACACAATTATCCCGACAGAGCGTTTTGGGCTTTCAATGTCGGGACGGTAGCCGTATCGGCGTGCGGCTTCTATAATACGTTCTCTTGTTTCGGGTTTGATTCCGCTTCTGTTATGCAGGGCACGGTCAACCGTGCCCTGCGAAACATTGCAAATTTTTGCAAGCTGAAGGGTTGAGATTTTATTGTTTTTCATCAAATATAACCTCTAAGCATTTTGTTATTGTTGTTTTCTCAATGTTTAGACTGCCTGTTGCACAATTAAAGTCAATTGCATTACCGTCGGCATAAACAGATACGGCTCTCTTGCCTTCGGGTATTCCTATTTCCTTTAATGTGAGTGAGCCGCTGTTTAAGTTGATTTTCATTGAAGAATTTGTTGTAATAACATTTCCCCAACCGGTGCCAAGACTCCAGAGACATCTGAAATTATCCTTATTAACCTTCGGGTCAAAGCCAATCTTTCCGTTAGGCACATCAAAGCTGAATCCGCTAAGTATGGGGAGAAGGGCAAAGCTTGCCATCGGGCGGACATAGTTGCTTCCGCATTCTATCTCGTTCCACGGATTTCTCTTTTTGCCGTCGTATCTGTCTCTTATTGCTTTTACAACCTTGATTCCGTCATCAATAAATCCTTCACTCATTAAAAGTCCTGCAAATTGATACTCAAAACCGGTCATACACTCTTCCTTATATGTGATGGGGATTTTCGGCACATAAACGCCTTCGGGGTAATCGCATATAACAGTACCTGCTTCGTCGTTTAAAGCAAAAACTCTCCAGCAGTTTGCAATCTCACGCATTGAGGGCTTGAAGTTGTTTTTCATCATACTCTTAAGTGCAATATCGGTTTGTTTTTTATCAAATATTCTGCCGAGTCCCAAAATATTTGCGTGCCACTGACCGCACATCTGGTCGATTTCAGAACCGTCGCAAACCTGACATTTTATTTCCTTTGCTTCATCGTTCCAGTACATATCTGAGCAACCGAAGCTATCGGTTATACTCTTGTCGGTAACGTCGCATTTATGTATGAAATATTCGCCGTTGAAGAGGTTTTCCTCTGTCCATTTTTTTCCCTTTTCAAAAAGATTGGTATATAATTTAGCTTTATCGTCGTAGCTGAGGTACTCTGCCATCTCCGCCGCCGCTTTCAAGCCGGCAAGGTAGAAGCCTTCAAGCCATGCGTTTGGTCCGAACTGTTCGATGTCGAGTGTATTATGCTGTCTTCCGGTTATAACACCGCTCATATCGGGATCCCATCTGTGCAAATTTTCCGGGCTCCATGCAAATTCAAGAGCTGCTACCACATCATTCCACACACTTTTAAGCCATTCATTATCACCGGATATCTTCCACTCTCTGTAGGTCTTGAATATCATTCCCATCTGACCGTCTACGCAGGGGACGTGCATATGTTTTTCGTACATTTTTTCGAGTTTGTCTCCAAGTGGCAGCTGCAGACGGAAATATGAAGCACCGCTGTCATAGGTCTCATATTTAAACTCAAGGTCTCTTATTGAACGCTCAAGGTCGGGGAAGAGGAAGCAGGTAGAATATACATAGTTGTAAACGTGCTGACAGGTTCCTTCGCAGGAGCCTGCGTTTTCGTGCACGCCTTCAAAGCCGTATAGTTCGCCGTTTTCAAGACGTGACATTGTTGGGGATTTTAGTACGGAAATTGTTCCTGATATTGCATCTTTTATAGCATCATCAACGGTTGATGAAAATAATTCGTCACGGAAAAGGCAGGTTTTTGTGTATAAATCGTCCCAATTTTCAAGACAGTAGCAGCCACTTGCAAAAGAATCTTCAAATACAGTGGCATAATAGTTTTTCCAGGTTCTTTTTCTCATTTCCTCCTGATTGGGATTCCAGTAATTGTAGTTGTTTGGAATGTTCCAGGAAACGATAAATCTGATATTTGCGGTTTCGCCCGGAGCAATATGTATTGATTTTACAATAGAACAAGTGTCGTGAGAGCCTTCAACGTCGTAGCTTCTGTCAATAAGAGTGTCATTTTCGGAAAATTCACGCCAGAATGTAGTAACATTGTCCTTCCATATGCCGCGATACCAATATGCCTGCACACAGCTTGCATCGGTACAGGAAAGTGACAGGTCGCCGTAATCGGCTTCGTCCTTATTCTTTTCGGCGTTTATAAGCATAACCGATGAAACGCCGTCCTTTTCAATTTTTTTGTTTATTGATTTATCAAACGGATTTGCAAGCGTGAAGCAGGCGGAAAATTCAACGCTTTCGCTCTCTGTGTTAGTATAGCTTACCTCGAAAAATGCCGCAGGTATGCTTGAATTTTTACTGTCAAGAGGTATAAAGGGGTTAAATGCTTCAAGCTTAACCGGAGCGGGGAAGCTTTTATCCGTAAAGGTAAGATTTGCGGTCGGAAAACGTCCGTCAAACACGCAATCTTTAAAATGCGGAAATGCACACATTGTTTCTGTAGACGGACCATAGCCGAAGCCGGAAAAATTCTTATGCATATATTGCCCGGTAAGATGTTTGTTTTCGTCTGAATTTAAAACTCTTACGTTTGTCCCGTTTTTGTTTTTCAGCTTAACTGCTATGTGCGAAAAGCCGTTGATGCTTCCTTTGGAAGGACGGCCCAATATTTCCCAGTCAATAAGTCTTCCGTTGCCGGAAAGTCCGATACTACCCGAGCCGATACCGCCAATCGGGAAGGATATTTCGTTTAAATAATCACCTGTATAGAGCATATTTTTGCCTCCTTTTTATAATGATAAGTTAATTATATTTCGTGGGAATGAACGTGTCAACATACACGGTTGAAGATAGTGAATAATTATGGTAAGAAAAATGCATAAGTATTTTTCTCTTAATATTTAATCAGATGCTTTTGCCAAAGGTAAAAGCTACTAAAATTATTCATTACTCATTACGCCTATGCTTGCCAGTCCGCCTTCGGCAGTTTCCTTATACTGCATTTTTAAATCTCGTCCCGTTTCACGCATTGCAATGATAACCTTATCAAGTGAAATTTTTCTTGTTTCGCTTAAAAAGCTTGCAAGGTTTACGGCGTTTATTGCACGCATTGCCGCAACTGCATTTCTTTCTATGCATGGAATCTGCACAAGTCCGTTAATCGGGTCGCATGTAAGTCCTAAATGATGTTCGATTGCGATTTCCGCCGCATATTCTATCGAGTCCATATTAAGATGGTGTAATTCGCCAAGTGCCGCCGCTGCCATTGCACAGGCACTGCCAATCTCTGCCTGACATCCACATTCAGCGCCTGATATAGAAGCGTTTGTTTTAATCAGGTTTCCGATAAGTCCTGCTGTTGCAAGAGCTTCAATAATCTGCTTGTCACTTCGGTTGTTTTTTTGTTGTTGATAGTATAAGACTGCAGGTAAAACGCCTGCTGCACCGCAGGTCGGAGCTGTAACAACCTTTCCGAGTGATGCATTTTGTTCGCTTACTGCAAACGCGTATGAACAGACAATTCTGTTTTCTCTTGTTTCTGCACTCTCGTCTATATGCTGATAATTATATAAATACTTTGCCTTTTTATTAACGCCGAGACCGCCCGGGAGAATACCGTCATCTGCAAGTCCGTTTTCAATAGATGCTTTCATTGCATTCCAGATGTCAAGCATATAATCATAAAAATCGCTGTTTTCGGTTTCAAAAGCATATTGCCATAATCTGATTTTACGCATTTTGCAATATTCGGATATATCCTTGAAGCTGTCGAGGGTATAAATGCGTTTGGGTGCAACGTCGGGTGCATTTTCGTATTTTATACTGCCACCTCCGACGCTTAAAATCTTTGCACGCTTAATTTCGTTATTATTTTTATATGCAATAAGCTCCATTGTGTTAGGATGGGGGAGCTCCGTTTGGGCATAATTAAAGATTACATCGCACTCCTTCGGCGAAAAGGTCTTTTTTATTACGGTATCGGTACCGTGTCCCTTTCCGGTTTTAGCAAGTGAGCCGTAAAGAATGCAGGCGTAGCGGTCTGAATCAGGGGTGGTTTTCAAAAATTCGATAACTGCCTTTTCAGGCCCCATTGTATGAGAGCTTGACGGACCTGTTCCTATTTTATAAAGCTCGGTAAGAGACTCCATACCGACAGGCTTTTCAAACGTATCATTTTTTGAGTCATCAGAAAAGAAATAGTCCATCGGAACATTAAAAATGTTTGAAAGCTTGACAAAGTTTTCAGTTGTCGGATAGGATAATTCATTCTCCCATTTTGAAACAGCACGATTGCTTATTCCCATATACTCGGCAAGCTCACGTTGCGACATTTTTCGCTGTTTCCTGAGCTCGGCAATCTTTTTTGCACACGATTCATATGTCATTTGTATTTCTCCTCGCGATATTATATTATTTTTAAATAAGTATATTACAAAATATGTAAACTATCAAGGCAGAGTAAAAATGTTTTTCTATACATTATCTACTTGCGGTTGATATTATTATACACCATATAGGAGCATTAAATCAATAGAAAAATAAAATATAAACAAAAATACATTTTTTGTAACTTTGTCACTGTATAATTTTTCAAATAATGTTAAAATTATATATCAGAGTAGAAAATAAAGGATAAATAAGCTTTGGCTATTTATATACAATTAAATGAAAGGAATGATTTTTATGTCAAAGTACGAAGGAACACAAACACTAAAGAATTTGCAGGCTGCATTTTCGGGTGAATCGGAGGCAAGAAATAAGTATACCTATTTTGCTTCTGTTGCAAAAAAACAGGGTTTTGAGCAGATAGCGGCGCTTTTCCAGAAGACAGCCGATAACGAAAAGGAACACGCAAAGATGTGGTTTAAAGAGATGGAGGGTATTGGTGATACTGCTGAAAATCTTTTGAATGCGGCACTTGGCGAGAATTATGAATGGACCGACATGTACAAGGGTTTTGCGGAAACTGCAGAGAAGGAAGGTTTCAAAGAACTTGCGGCAAAGTTCAGAATGGTTGCAGAGATTGAGAAGCATCACGAGGAAAGATACCGTGCACTTTTGAAGAATGTTGAAGAATCCAAGGTATTTGAAAAGAGTGAGGTTAAGGTATGGGAATGCCGCAATTGCGGTCATATCGTGACAGGTATGAAGGCTCCCGAGGTATGCCCGGTTTGTGCGCATCCGAAAAGCTATTTTGAGATTCACGCAGAGAATTATTAATTTAAACAGATACACACAAAAAGTGACGGACCCTATATATCCAATTTTAGGATATATAGGGTCCGTCACTTTTTGTCTGAAAACTTATTTGTTTATATATTTACAGTGGTAACAGTTATTTCGCCATCGATTGCATCAATTATAACCGATGCACCGCCCGACAGCTTATTTTCAAGGGCGAGGGATGCAAGCTTGTCTTCAACGTGCTTTGAGATAGCGCGCTTTAGCGGTCTTGCGCCGAATTTTACGTCATAGCCCTTTTCTACAAGGAATGCCTTTGCAGAGTCGGTAACATTTACATTGCAACCGCGTGCTGAAAGGTGGTCTGTTATGTTAAGAAGCATAAGCTCAATAATCTTTCCAAGCTGTTCTTTGTTAAGCGGAGAGAAGGTTACAATCTCATCAATTCTGTTCAAAAACTCGGGTTTGAAGAATTCCTTTAAGCTCTTATCAACGTTTTCCGAAAGCTTTAACTCATCGCTTGAATTAAAGCCGAGAGAAGAAGATTTAAACTCAGAGCCTGCGTTTGTGGTCATAATAATGATAGTATTTTCAAAATTTATTATCTTACCGTGGCTGTCCGCAATTCGTCCGTCATCAAGTATCTGAAGGAACATATTGTATACCTCGGGGTGTGCCTTTTCGATTTCATCGAGAAGAATAACCGAATACGGCTTTCTTCTGACCTTTTCGGTAAGCTGACCTGCATCATCATATCCTACATATCCGGGAGGTGAACCGATGAGCTTTGATACCGAGTGTTTTTCCATATACTCCGACATATCAAGACGAATCAAAGCCTCTTCGTTGTCAAACATAACCTCTGCGATTGTTTTTACAAGCTCGGTTTTACCGACTCCTGTAGGCCCTGCAAATATGAAAGAAACGGGACGTTTACGCTTTGCAATATCGGCTCTTCCGCGTCTTATTGCACGTGCTACTGCACTTACAGCCTCATCCTGACCGATAACTCTTTTGTGAATTAACTCTTCAAGCTTCAAAAGCTTTTCGGTTTCGGTTAGTGTCAGCTTGTGAACAGGTATCTTTGTCCAGCCTTCTATAACTGCAGCTATATCGTCATAGGTTATCTCGCTGTTTTCTGACTCCTTTTTCTTCTGTTCAAGCTCGCTCGTTAAACGTATTATTTCGGTCTTGAGATTTGCCGCTTTTTCGTAGTCTTCACTTTCGGTTGCGGCTGTCTCCTGCTCGGAAAGCTCACTTATCTGCTGTTCCAGGATTTTTGCATCATAAAGAGCTATATTTTTGAGATTTACACGGCTTCCTGCTTCATCGATTACGTCAATGGCTTTATCGGGGAGGAATCTGTCCGTTATATACCTCTCGCTCATAATGCAAGCGGTTTCTATAACCTCATCGCTGATTTTTACACTGTGGTAGTTTTCGTAATAGTCCTTTATACCTTTTAAAATTTCGATACTTTCTGAAATAGATGGCTCGTCCACTATAACGGGCTGGAAGCGGCGTTCGAGTGCAGAATCCTTTTCAATATGCTTTCTGTATTCTGAAAGTGTTGTCGCACCGATAACCTGAATCTCACCTCTTGCAAGTGCCGGTTTTAATATGTTGGCGGCACTCATTGCCCCCTCTGCATCGCCTGCGGCAACTATGTTGTGTATTTCATCAATTACAAGTATAACATTTCCCATTTCTTCAGCTTCTGATAAGACGTTCTTTAGCCTTGCTTCGAACTGACCCCTGAACTGCGTTCCTGCAACAAGTGCGGTAAAGTCTAAAAGATATAACTGATAACCGAAAAGCTTCGGAGGCACTCTTTTTTCAAATATGCGAAGTGCAAGACCTTCTGCGATTGCCGTCTTTCCGACACCGGGTTCTCCGAGGATAACGGGGTTATTTTTGCTTCTGCGGTTCAGAATCTGAATAACACGGTCAATTTCCTCGCCTCTGTTTATAACGCGGTCAACCTTGCCCATAGCCGCTTTGGCTGTGAGATTTGTGCCGTAGGTGTCAAGCATTGATTTCTTTCCGGGTGAAGGATTCTTTCTGCCCTTTTTAGGCTCCTTTGCACCGTCCTTCTTTTCGCCTGTGCCCTGACCGCCGGGGGAGAAGAGTTTTGATAAAAATGACATTGGTGCAGTTGCCGCACCACCCTCGTCGTTTTCACCTGATGAAAACTGCGACATCATCTCTTCAAATCCGCCATCTGCTGATAGTGAGCCTATGTTTTCGGCAAAATCCGCCATCTGGCTGTTTAGCGATTCAATATCCTCATCGCCGATGCCCATCTGCTCAAGCATATTATTAAGCGGTGCAATACCGAGCTGTTTTGCACAGGCAAGGCACAAGCCTTCGTTAATTGTTTTGTCACCCTCAATCTTGGCTATATAAATAACAGCCGGATTTTTGTGACAGCGTGAACATAAATTCATTAATATATCTCCTTCTTCTGCCGGATAACGGCAGTTGTAATATTAACATTTAAAAACTGCATTCTATTATAGCATAAATATCTATATATGAAAAGCTTTTTTTATTTTGTTTACAATATTTTAATTAATCGAAAGATGGAAGGGGTAAAAATTCACAATAACCGATTTTTAGCAATGGTATATTATGTATAATATGAACAAATTTAACAACTTTGTAATAACTAGAGCTTGAATTATTACAAAAAATGGGTTATAATATATAAATGTTTAACAAATTTGTAATATTTATGGGGAATTGTGCGTATTATATATTACAAAAATGAACAGGGAGAAACTTCTATAATGAGAAACAAATTGAGTGCTGCGTTTGGTGTTGTGGCTTTGACTGCTTCGATGCTCACGCAGGGGGTATCAGCCCAGTGGCTTGGCGGATACGAAGTAAATGTAAACGGAAAGAGTGTCGGAGTTGTTGAAAATGCGGCAACAGTAAGATTTACGGTTGCGGCGATAAATGACAGACTTACGGCTGAATACGGATATGAAGAAAGAATCAATCCCGATATAAAGCTTAAGGCTATAATAGTATCGGATGATAAGCTTACAGAGCAAAAGGATATTTACCGTGCAGTTGCTGCTGTGTCGGACAAGATGACTGATGCAGTAAGAATTGTTATAGACGGAGAAGAAACAATCTGTGTAAAAGATCAGGAAACAATGCAGCTTGTGATTGACAGAGCTGTTGAAATTCTGTCGGGAGATATTGAAGGTGCAGTAAACGGTGCTGTGCAGTTAATTGGAAGTGCGGATGAAACCATTGTTGAGAGCGAAGTATATGATGTAGAGGATGCCGCAAAGTATCTTGCCGATAACGGATATATTACGGTACAGTCGGAACGTACAATAGAGTCGGTTGAAGAGTATATTCCCGAAGTTTTGAAAGTTGCGAACCCCGATATGTACGAGGGTGAAGAGAAAATATTATATGATGGAATTAACGGCTCGCAGATCAGAAGAATTAAAGAAACCTATGTGAATGCAGAGCTTATTACAACCACGGAAGCTGTTGAGGTTACAGATTATGGTACACCTGCAACGGTAGAATACGGAACAAAGAAAAGACCGGGAACCGGAACGGGGAGCTTCATAATGCCTGCAAAGGGCAGAATGACATCTCCATACGGTGCAAGATGGGGAAGGATGCATAAGGGAGTGGATATTGCTGCGCCTGTGGGTACACCTGTTTATGCTGCTGATACCGGTGTTGTAATATGTGCCGAGTACAAAAATTCATTCGGTAATTTAGTAAAAATCGACCATAAAAACGGGTTTGTAACATACTATGCTCACAATTCACAGCTACTTGTGAAAGAGGGCGACACCGTTACAAAGGGACAGCTTATCGCAAAGATGGGCTCAACCGGAAGGTCAACAGGCTCACACTGTCACTTTGAAGTTTTAAAAGACGGAGTGAACTGTAACCCGATGGCATATATAAAATAAAAATAAAACTCACGCCAAATGATGATTGTCAAAAGGCGTGAGTTTTCTTATATTTCTCTGTTTTTGAATTTATTTGGAGTAAACCCGGTTTTTATTTTGAATTGCCTGATAAAATGCTCTGTGTTTTCGTAACCGCATTCGTGTGCGGTTTTGTTTATGTTAAGCACGCTGCTTGAGAGCAGGATTTTTGCTTTGGAAATTCTTGCGTTAATTACATCTTCGTTGAAGGAAATTGAAAATATACTTTTATAAAGCCGCTGAAAATGTGAACGGCTAAGCCGAACAGACAAAGCGGCGTTTTCTATGTTCCATATCTTTTGCGGATTGTTATAAATGTCAGAACGAAGGTTATGTAATTGTGTAAAATAACTTTTATTAATATCTGCGGTTGATGAGCTTTCAAGCTCGTTTTTCAGTCGGTACACAAACACATTTGCAAGGTGTGACAAAGCTTCTTTTTTGTATTTGACAAACGGATTGTTCAGCTCTTTTTTTATCTCGGAAAGTATATCCGATACGGAAGCTGAAAATGATGAAAACAAAAGAGTATTCTTTGGAATTGTGGACAAAAGCGCTCTTTCTGCATCATTTTCGGTATCAAAATGCATAAAATCGTGTAGGAATATCTTTTTACCAATAGGGTGATAGATTTGGGTACTGTGTTTGTCAAAGAGTATGTAATTGCCGCTGTCAGCATGCTTGTATTCACCGTCACACAGTACTGTGGACGGAGATTTAAAAAGTACAAAAAGATAGTCCGGTGTTCCGTGTTCTCTGTAAATCCGGAAATGATTATTTTGAATGTTATCAACATCAAGCAGAGTAATGTGCATAAATATGATAAAAAAAGACTCACACTTGACGAACTTAAAAGTGTGCTTGAAAAGAACTGGGAAGGCTATGAAGAGCTGCAAAGTGAAGTTGTAGCTTTGCCGAAGTACGGGCATAATGAGCCGATTGCAGATGCGATGGCAAACAGATTTTTATCTGATGCATCAAACGTGATAAGAGCTAAAAAGAATGAAAGAGGCGGCAACTATATTCTGAGTACATTTGTATATCAGTATAACAGAACATTTGCACGTCTTCTTTGTGCAACGCCTGACGGAAGAAGAGATTATGAATATCTTGCCTCAGGCTGTGCACCAAGCCTGACAAGGAAGCTTGACGACATAACCAAACCGATAAATTCAATGAGAAATATTGATTTTACTGTATGCGGAGGCGGTATAGCTGTGCTTGATGTGATGCTTCCGATGTCGGCGAATTTTGATGAAGAGATTTTTGCATCTTTGTTTTATGCGTGTGATAAATGCGGCTGTGTGGCTATTCAGCCGAATGCTCTTTCTGTGGATGAGCTTATTGACGCAAAGAAAAATCCCGAAAAACATAAAAACCTCATTGTTCGTATTTGCGGTCTTTCTGCATATTTCACCGCTCTTGTGCCTGAGGTACAGGATGAAATTATAAACAGAAATTTTTATAAATAAAGATTAAAAATTTGAGTAACCATATAGGGACTGTCCCTATATGGTTACTCTTTATAATGTGGAAATATCCATATTTTGTGCAGAAAAACACATATTAATTATATTATTTCTGTGGTATAATTAGTTTATAAGGTGAGGGTTGCTCTTGCCTCAATTTGAATTATAAAAGGTGGGACGATAATGGAAAACAGACTTTATTACTATAATGAAGCTAAGGTTTTTGAAGAGGCACTTCCTATAGGTAACGGACGTATGGGTGCTATGGTGTACGGCGGTCTTAAAACAGAAAAATTATCTCTTAATGAGGACACACTCTGGACAGGTACGGGTAAAAGGAATCCCGTTCCCGAAAAGGCGCTTGAAGCATATAAAAGAGCACAGAAGCTTGTTTTGGAGGATAAGCTTTTAGAGGCTCACGAGGAAATTGCTGCTAATTTCCATTCTATGTGGACGCAGGTGTATATGCCGCTGGGAAATTTATATATTGACTTTATGCATAATAATGCTGCTGATTATGTAAGAGAACTCGACTTTACAAACGGTGTGGCTACTGTCAGCTATAAAGCAGATGGTGTAAGCTATAAAAGAGAAATATTTGCATCTAATCCCGATGAGGTTATTGCAATAAAGCTTTCAGCGGATAAAGAAGGTGCTCTTGCATTTTGCTTAAGATGTGATACCGAATTAAAGGTTACACAAAAGAAAATTGAAGATAAAAAATATATAACTAACGGTGTATGTCCTTCAATAGGGTGCTTATATCCTTGCGTTCAGAAGGAACCTTTTATTTATACCGATGAAAGCGGTATTGCATTTACATATGCAGTAAAGGTTGATTGTGACGGATGTGTGAAGGAGGAAGATGACTGCATTAAGGTGGAAAATGCAACCGAGGCAGTTTTATACATCAGCGTTAAAACAAACTTCAATGCGGCAAAGCTGATTCCCGACACAAATATAGAGCAGGAAAAGAATGCAACAGATATATTAAATGAGCTTAATCTTGAAAGATATAATAATGTGAAAGATAAGCATACAGCCGATTTTTCATTTTTATACAATAGAGTGAGCCTTGACCTTAACGCACCGAAGGCAGATGGCGATATAAAGGAAAGATTAAAGCGGTTTGACGGCTCGGATACAGGCTTGTATGAGTTGCTTTTCGGCTACGGCAGATATCTTACAATATCCGCATCAAGCCCGGGAACGCAGGTTACAAACCTTCAGGGAATATGGAATGAAAAGCTGACTCCGCCCTGGAGCAGTAATTGTACAATTAATATTAACACCGAGATGAATTACTGGCCGGTGTTTAATACTAACCTTGCAGAATGTTTTGGGCCGTTTTTAACTTTGGCAAAGAAGCTTCAAAAGACAGGAAAGCTTACTGCACGTGACTATTACGGCGCAAGAGGATTTGTAAGCCATCATAACACCGACTTATGGGGAATGTCAAACCCGACCGGATTAAACAGAGACTTTCAGTCAACAGTATTTGCGTTCTGGAATATGAGCTCGGGTTGGATAAGCTGTCAACTGTACGACTTGTACGAATATACGCTCGATAAAAAAATGCTCGAAGAAATATTCCCGATTATAGAGGATGCAACTCTTTTTTATACCGATATTATATACAAGGACGAAAATGGGTATATGATATGCCCGTCAACATCACCTGAAAATTGGTATACAAGAGGAGAAGAGTCGCACTTTAGTATATCAAAAACAACTGCAATGACAGCAAGTATTTTAAAAGAGCTGTTTGTACGGTATCAAAAAGCGGCTGAAATTTTAGGCATAGAAAATGAGATTACTCAAAAGGTTTCCAAAATCCTGCCCGAGCTTTATACAGTTGAAATTGCAAGTGACGGCAGAATTAAGGAATGGGCGTATGAGGAAAAGGAGTCTGAAATAAATCACAGACACGTTTCTCATCTTTTCAGCCTCTATCCGGGAAATCAGATAAATGTCAAAGACACACCCGAACTTGCAGAGGCTTGTAAAAAAAGCCTTTTGGTACGCGGTGATGACGGAACGGGATGGAGCCTTGCGTGGAAGGTTAACCTGTGGGCATATTTAAAAGACGGAAACCATGCTTTGAAGCTGTTAAAGCGTCAGCTTAAGCTTGTAGAGCCGACGGAGGAAATATTATATATGGGTGGCGGCGGAACATATACTAATATGTTAGATGCACATCCGCCCTTCCAGATAGACGGAAACTACGGTTCGACTGCCGCAATATGTAATATGCTTATGCAAAGCGAAATCGGAAAAATAGAGCTTCTTCCTGCACTTCCCGATGAATGGAAGGACGGCTCTGTTTCGGGGCTTGTTGCAAAGGGGAATATAGAAATTGATATGCAGTGGGAAGATAAAAAAGTTATAAGTCTTACCCTTAAATCAGCAGATGCAAAAACGGTTTCTATCTATGTGAACGGCAAGTGTGAAAAGATTGAAATTGCAAAAGGAAAAGCATACAAAATGACATTTTAAGCAAAAGTGGACGTATGGGGGCTGTCCCTATACGTCCACTTTTGTGGTTATTCTTCGATTTTTGCTTTCCTTTGATTTAATTTCCTGAAAATTTCAGGGTCGAATTTTGCTTTTCTTTCATATGTATACAAGCCGTTTTGCTCTTGTTCTACGTCGTAGAGCTGTGTATAACACATTCCCATTATATTTTCGTTTTCTAACAGGACAAGTGTGAGTTTGTCATATCTTTCTATAAATTCTTCCTCTGTTTTCGGCGCGTTGCCGTAGCCCCAACCGCTACCATTAAGGGCCCAACGTATACCGCCGTATTCACTTACAAAAACAGGGCCGCCTTCGTATTTTTGGTGTCCTTTCCAGCGTTCTCTTCGCGCGGTCTGGTCATTTATTATACCTTCATCGATTTTTTCAAAGTATGATTTAAAAAGCTCGGGATTCTGTTCGTAGTCGTGCACGTCATATATATCGGTAATAACGTGGTAGTTTCCGCTTGTATCGATGCACGGACGTGTCGGGTCGAGATTTTTTGTGAGAATATAGATGGAAGAGAGAAGCTCATTCGTGTTCTTATTCTCATCATAATCCCATGTTTCATTAAACGGACACCAGCCAATAATTGACGGATGGTTAAAGTCGCGGTTTACTGCCTCAGTCCATTCCTTCATATATCTTCCAAGAGCACATGGGAGTGAGTGGTCAAGACCCCAGTTCGGATATTCGCCCCATACGATATATCCGAGTCTGTCGCAATGGTACAAAAATCTCGGCTCAAATACCTTTTCGTGAAGTCTTGCACCGTCAAAGCCGAGTCCGATTGAAATTTTAATATCGTTTATAAGAGCTTCTTCTGTGGGAGCAGTATATATTCCGTCGGGATAAAATCCCTGGTCGAGTACAAGTCTCTGGAAAACGGATTTTCCGTTTAATAGATATTTCATTCCCGAAAGGGTTGTACTTCTCATACCGAAATAGCTGTATACAATGTCGTCGGCAAGTTTAAGAGTAATATCATATAATCTTCCGTTGCCGATTTCCCATAATACGGTTTTTGAAAGCTTGATTGTGGTATTGAAGCATCCGTTACTGTATGCTGTTACACACCCTGTCGGTTCACCTTCATATGATGTTGTGATTTCAACATTTCCGGGCTTCTTTGTTATGCCTGAAATGGTGAGAGTTCCGTCCTCAATGCAAGGATAGAATTTTGCAGAGACTATATAATTATCCGGTACAAATTCAAGCCATACAGACTGCCATATGCCGGTTGTTCGTGTGTAGAAGCAACCGTATGAATTATATTTGGCAGACTGCTTTCCACCGGGTTGTGCACAGCTTCTTATGTCATCCTCGGCATAGATGAAAATACTGTTTTCGCCCTCCGATACAAATTCGGTTATATCAGCTTCAAAGTGAGTATATCCGCCCTTATGGCTCATTACTTTTTTTGAATTTACATATATCGTGCTTTCGTAGTCGCACGCACCGATGTGCAGAATTACACGTCCGTTTAGCTGTGCTTTTGTAAGAGTTATGCTTTTTCTGTACATAACGGCAGGGATAAAGTCGGTATAGCCTATGCCCGAAAGCTTACTCTCGGGGCAAAAAGGTACGATTATACTCTTTTCGAGTTTTTTATCCTCATACATTTTTCTTTCAATGGCACTTTTTGAAAAATCAAAATCAAACTCCCACTCTCCGTTTAAGCAAAGCCAGTTTTTTCTTTTCCATTGCGGATTGGGGTATTCACTTCTCGGAATATTCATATTTATACGCCCTTTCATAAAAATCTTTACATAATTGTATTATAATGTTATAATTAATAAATGTAAAGTGTTTCACAGAAAAACACCGTGCAGTTACAGAAAAAGACGGCAGAGGGGTGAAGATAATTGATTGAAAAGCTGCTTGTATTTCTTGAAAACGGAGAAAAGTGTCTTGTGTGCGGAATGAGGAAAAGGAATATCAAAATAAGAAAAGACGGCGTCGGCATATGTGAGGAATGTTACAACGAGCTGTTTGCAAAGAAGGCTTGTGATTATTATGATACAAACGGCGTTGTTGATCGTCTTTTTGCACCTTTCGAGTACAGAGGTAAAATCAGAAGGGCCTTGATGGATATGAAATTCAACGGCTTTTCGGCATACGGATATCCGATTGGCTGTCTTGTTTGTGAGTGTCTTCCGAAATACTACGAATATGATTCATATGATATGATTATTCCCGTACCGCTTCATGGTGAAAGAATGAGGGAGAGAGGATATAATCAGGTATCGTTAATTGCAGAGGCTTTGTCGGAAAGGCTTGATACCGAACTTGCGGAAGATGTGTTATTCAGAGTAAAGAATACAAAAAGACAGATGGATTTGTCCGATTCCGAGAGGCAGCTTAATCTTATGAATGCATTTTATGCGGTGGAGGAATATGTTTACGGCAAAAGGATACTGCTTGCAGATGATATTTATACATCAGGTGCAACCCTCAAAAACTGTGTAAGCGAGTTAAAAGCCAAGGGTGCGGCTGAGGTGAGTGCGATTGTCGTATGCGAAAACTTCAAAAGAGATGATGGACGTGTATATAATATACATTTTCCGGTTAATAAATAGTGCATATTCAACAAATTATTACATATTTATTAATTTTTTTTAAACATAATAAAAAAATATCAAAAATCACTATACATTTCGGAAAAAATATGATAGAATGGTATGTGTATTGGTGAAATAGTATCTATATATTACAAAAATCGACCGGAGGTAAAGAAAATGATAAGCAAAGCATTTCAGAATATTGTCTCACAGATGGCAGAGGTTTTCCCGAAAAGGTTTGGTATAGCAGATGCTAAGGGATTGGTGCTGGCATCAAACGGAATCGAAGTACCGCAGGAGGTTGCGGAGGATCTTGCATATGCCGTATCGGACGATAATAAGATTATAGTAAAGGACGGATACACCGTTCATCCCATATGCGGAAAGCCGCTTCCTGATTACATCGTTTATGTTGAAGGCACAGATGAGGTGGCAAAGTACTGCTGTAGTGCAGTTGCAGTAGCTGCAAACAATGTTCGTCATTACTATGATGAAAAGTATGATAAAACTGTATTTATGCAGAATATAATATTTGATAATATGCTCGCATTCGATATGCATCAGAAGGCCCTTGAGCTTCACGTTGATATTGATGCACCCAGAGCCGTTTTCTATATCAAGGTAGAGAGCAAGGGTGATATGAGCATCTATGAGGTTATAAGAAACATATTCCCTGATAAGGACCACGATTTTGTTATAAATATAGATGCTGATAATATAGTTCTTATTAAAGAACTCAAGGAATTGGTATCAACTGATGAGATTGAGGAAATGGCAAAGCAGATTATTGATACCGTGCAGACCGAGAGTATGATGCATATTCTTGTTGGTGTAAGCTCGGCAGCTGAAAATATCAATAAGCTTAACAATGCATATAAGGAAGCACAGATCGCACTTGAGGTTGGTAAAGTATTTGATGAAGAAAAGCTTATCTTAAACTACGAGAGCCTTGGTATCGGCAGACTTATATATCAGCTCCCGATAAGACTATGTGAGCTCTTCCTTCAGGAAGTGTTTAAAAAGGGCGACCTTACATTGCTTGACAGCGAGACAATTCTTACAATAAACAAGTTCTTTGAAAATGACCTCAACGTTTCTGAGACATCAAGACAGCTTTTTGTACACAGAAACACACTTGTTTACAGACTTGAGAAGATTTACAAGCTGACAGGTCTTGACCTTCGCAAGTTTGACCAGGCTATCGTATTTAAGGTTGCAATGATGGTGCATAAGTATCTTATGTCCAATCCTATGAAAATCTGATTATAATATTAAGGGGAAATAAGCGTCGCAATACGTCCTGAGGCGGACATGGTGCCCGCTTATTTTCTGCGTTTTGATGTAAATTTATACTTATTGACTGATGGGAGTATACAATGATAGAATTTGTAAATGTATCAAAGGAATACGAAAACGGTACAGTTGCACTTAAGGGTGTAAACTTGAAAATTGAAAGCGGCGAATTTGTATTCCTTATCGGCTCTTCGGGAGCGGGTAAAACTACTATGACAAAGATTTTGATGCGTGAAGAAAATGCATCGGAGGGACAGGTATACATAGACGGAAAGGATATTACACTTCTTTCGGATAA
The DNA here is from genome assembly GCA_045647245.1 of Clostridia bacterium. Classification (GTDB taxonomy): domain Bacteria; phylum Bacillota; class Clostridia; order UBA1381; family UBA1381; genus HGM11525. The sequence continues at coordinate 10,970 of JAZRMB010000051.1, read as the reverse complement.
GGAAATTCCATACCTCAGAAGACGCATGGGCGTTGTGTTCCAGGATTTCAGACTCCTGGAGGACAGGACTGTTTATGAGAATGTCGAATTTGCAATGCAGGTAGTGGGTGCATCGAGAAGAGAAATAAGAAGAAGAGTGCCGACTGTGCTTAATATGGTAGGCCTTAATTACAAGGCAAAGATGTTCCCGAGACAGCTCTCGGGCGGAGAGCAGCAGAGGGTAGCGCTTGCACGTGCCTTGGTTAATAATCCTACTCTGCTTATAGCAGACGAGCCGACGGGAAACTTAAATCCCGAAACGGCAATGGAAATCATGGAAATTTTTGAGAGTATAAATGCAATGGGTACAACGATTATTATGGCAACTCATGCTCATGATATTGTTGATGCTATGCATAAGAGAGTAATAGCTGTAGAAGACGGTCACGTTGTACGTGACGAGGTCGGAGGGGAGTATCACAAAGATGTCGAGGACGAAGTACTTTTTTAATCAGGCGAAGAAGAATATTATCCGTAACGGTCTTATGAGTATTGCTTCCTTATTTACGATTATAAGCAGTCTTGTAATTCTCGGAATATTTTTAATAATTTCACTAAATGTCGATACTATAACAGAACAGATAAAGGATCAGTGCGAAATACAGATGTTTCTTGTAGGAGACACATCGGCGGAGAGAGTCGAGCAGATAGGCAACGAGGTAAGAGGGATAGAAAATATAAAATCCTGCGAACTTTACACAAAAGGTCAGATGCTTGAAGAGGTAAAGGCTACAATGTTTGCCGGAAGAGAGGATTTAATCGAAAGCTTCGGTGATGATGACAATCCGTTTTCTGACTCATATAAAATCGTTCTTACTGATATTTCGAGGGCGGCTGAGACTGCAAAGCGGCTTGAACAGATAGACGGCGTCGAAAGTGTGCAGAATAAGCAGGATATTGTAAATACTGTAATCAATGTGTCAAAAAATATTCAGCATGCAAGTATTGTTATTATGGTACTTCTTTTAACGGTTGCAATAATAATTATTGCAAATACTGTACAACTTACCGTACATAACAGACGTAAGGAAATCAATATAATGAAATATATCGGTGCAACAGACAGATTTATAAGAATTCCGTTCCTTTTTGAAGGTGTTATAATCGGAATTGCAGGTGCGGCGATAGCACTCGGGTTAATGTCAGGCTGTTATTCGCTTCTTTTAAAGTATATGGAGGTAAACGGCTTTGAGTTGTTCAGTTTAATTGGTCTTAAGATGGTTGTGTCATGGCTCGGAATTGTATTTTTGCTTGTCGGTGGTAGCATTGGTATGGTCGGAAGTATGATTTCGATGAAGAAGTATCTTAAAGTATAATTTTTGTTTTGTGGAGATTGCTTATGAAAAGAAAGACTGTAAAGCTTCTTAGTGTGGTTTTCTCGGTTATGATGCTCTTTTCGCAAACAGCTCTTGCGGCAAAGAGCGTGAATGATTTAAGAAATGAGCTGTCCGAAAAGAAGAAGGAAACCGAGAAAATTAAGGAGAGAATTAAAGAAAAACAGCAGGATAAAAACGAAGCTACAACAAAGGTAAGACAGATTGCGATTGAAATATCGGGAGTACAGGATGATATTGAGAGTGTGCAGGAGCTTATTGATTTGAAGCAAAGAGAGATAGATTCTGCCAACTCAAAGATTGAAATCTTGAATAATGATATTGCAAAAACAAAGAAGAAGTTAAAAGCGAGAATGAAGGTAATGTATGAGGTGGGAAGAACCTCCTACCTTGAAATTATTATGGAATCAAAGGGCTTTTCTGATTTGTTTACAAGAATTGCAGCTGTTCAGGCGATAGTGAGGCATGACAATAAAGTGATGGATGACTACGCAAATCAGATTGATGAGCTGAATAGCCAGAAAGCGGTTGTTGAAAGTGAACAGGCAGAGCAGATTGAGGCTAAAGGTCTTCTTACAGAAAAGAAGGGCGAGCTGCAAAGCCTTAAGGCACAGAGTGATAAATTGGTAAAGGAATTGTCTGCTGATATTGCAAAGCTTGAAGCGGAGGAAAAGCAGAAGGAAAAGGATGCGGCGGCGCTTCAGTCTGAGATAAACAAGGCACTGTCAAAGTCAAAAGGCACAAATGTTGTATATAAGGGTAACGGAAAATTCCAGTGGCCGTCTGCGGCTTCAACGAAGATAACATCTAAATTCGGCTACAGAATACATCCGATATTCAATACTAAAAAGCTTCACAGAGGTATTGATATAGGGGCGCCACAAGGCTCGAATGTGCTTGCGGCAGAAGCCGGTGTTGTTCTTACTGCAGGCTACAACGGAAGCTACGGAAATTATGTAACGATAAATCACGGAGGCGGTTTTGTTACGCTTTATGCTCATAATTCAAAGCTTACGGTTAAGGCGGGAGATAAGGTTTCAAAGGGGCAGGTTATAGCAAAATGTGGTTCGACCGGTAATTCAACAGGTCCACATATACATTTTGAAGTACAGGTGAACGGAAGTCTTGTAAATCCGCTTAATTATCTCTAAGGTGAAATTTTGACCGGAAAGGATTTAATGAAATTGAAAATAGATAAGAATATTGTAATTACAGCGATTGTTTCGGCAATGCTTGGTGCTCTTGCGGCAAATACCGTAAGGGATGCAGGATTTATAAAGAATAACGGCAAGATAATGAAGAAACTCACATCTGTTGTTGAGGTTATAAAGGACAAATGTATATATGAGGTTGACGATGAAGAGTTTTCTGATTTACTCTCAACCGTGGCGGCTGAAAGTGTAAAAGACCCATATACAAGATATCTCAACAAGTTTGAATATAAGCAGTATATCGACTCTGTATCAAGCAGTTATGTCGGTATTGGTGTGGTGCTTGCAGTTGACGCGCAGTCAACGAAGGTGGTCGTTTTAGAATGTGTTGAAAACGGCTCTGCGGCAAATGCCGGAATTTTGCCGGGGGATATGTTTGTTAAGGTTGATGATATTGAAGTGACCGGCGAATCGCTTGATAAGGCAATTACCTATATTAAGGAGAAAGAGCCGGGAACAACCGTTAAGGTAACTGTTGAAAGAGACGGTAACGAGATGGTATATGATGTGGCTGTTGATACAGTACAGATTGTTACCGTTTCAGGTCAGATGCTTAACAATGACATCGGATATATTAAAATAGATAACTTTGAGGGCACTTATGATAAGGAAGCAAAGGATTCCTATGACTACTTTATGGAGCAGGTCAATACCTTGAGGGATGAAGGTATGACGAAAATGATTATCGACTTGCGTAATAATCCGGGCGGTGAACTCGGAGTGGTTTCGGCAATAACCGATGAATTCCTTGATGAGGGTATAATAACATATACAGAGGATAAGCAGGGGGAAAAGGAATATCTTTATGCGCGTGACGGAAGTATATCATATCCGCTTGTAATCATAACAAACGGTGCAAGTGCTTCTGCATCGGAAGTATTTACAGGTGCACTTAAAGATAATAACCGTGCAAAAGTTGTAGGTGAGAAGACTTTCGGTAAGGGTATTGTTCAGACGGCATATCCCTTTGCAGACGGCTCGGGTATGTCTGTAACAATTGCAAGATACTTTACACCTTCCGGCGAGTGTATACACGGAATAGGCATAGAGCCTGATATCGAATGTAAGCTTCCTGAAGGAAAGACACCTGCTGATTATACTGTTGAGACAGATCCGCAGATAAAGGCAGCTATTGCGGCATTTGAATAATAAGACGACGTGAGGCTGTAGCAAAATGATATAAAATATGAAATATGAGCCATTTCGGGACGGCTCCTGACAGACATTTAATGTCTTTTGGGTCAAAAACAAAGTTTTTGACCCAAAACAGGACCATCCCCACTAAATGAATTGTATTTCATATTTATTTTGCTACAGCCTCTTCATTTGTATAATAACTGATGGAAGGGGTAGTATATGCTTGCACAGGTTAATACTTGCGGTTTGATAGGTATAGAAGGGTATATGGTTAAAGTAGAGGCCGATATAGGCGGCGGTCTGCCGAGATTTGATATAGTCGGGCTTCCTGATGCTGTTGTAAAAGAATCAAAAGAAAGAGTACACGCAGCAATAAGAAATTCAGGGCTCGGCTTTCCGAACAAAAAGCTTATAATAAATCTTGCACCTGCGTCGCTTAAAAAGGAAGGCTCAGGATATGATTTAGCGATTGCCGTTGCAGTAATATTGGCGACAAATCAGTTAAAACAAGAATGGGTTGAAGATTGTATATTTATAGGAGAATTATCTCTTGACGGAAGCGTTTACCCGTCAAAAGGAGTTCTTCCCATGGTTATTGCAGGCTTTAAAGAGGGATACAGAAAATTCTTTGTGCCGGAGGAAAATGCTGCTGAAGCGGCGGCTGTTGAAGGTGCAGGTGTATATCCTATAAAAAATTTAAAAGAACTGTATGAGCATTTTGCAGGAATAAAGACTATAGAACCGTTTAGTTATGATGAAAGTGTTATTGAAAATAATACCGAATATTTTCTTGATTTTGCCGAAGTAAAGGGTCAGGATAATGTAAAAAGAGCATTGGAAATTGCAGCGGCGGGAAATCATAATGTACTGTTGATAGGACCGCCCGGTACGGGTAAGACCATGCTTGCACAACGTATTCCCGGAATACTTCCCGATTTGAGCTTTGATGAGGCACTTGAGGTTACAAAAATACATTCAATAGCAGGTCTTGTTAAGGGAAATAAAGGACTTATAAAGGAAAGACCGTTCAGAAGTCCTCATCATTCGGTGTCGTCTGTAGCGTTGTCGGGCGGCGGTACTATTCCAAGACCTGGTGAGTTGTCGCTTGCACATAACGGAGTGCTGTTTCTTGACGAGCTCCCCGAGTTCAAAAGAGAAGCTCTTGAAGCTATGAGACAGCCGCTTGAGGATGGACTTGTTACAATTTCGAGAGTGAATGCGACTGTATCTTATCCATGTAATATGATGCTTGTAGCGTCAATGAACCCTTGTAAATGCGGATATTTCGGCGATACAAAGCATCGCTGTTCATGCACTCCTGCGCAGATTGATGCATACCGCTCAAAGATATCGGGCCCGCTTCTTGACCGTATAGATATTCAGGTTGAGGTCTCGTCTGTGGATTATGAGGATTTGAGCAGCAGAGGCAGAAGTGAAAGCTCCTCCGACATTAAAAAGAGGGTGAATCGTGCAAGAGCGGTTCAAATGAAGAGATATCGTGATTTACCGATTCATTCAAATTCACAGCTCAGTGCAGGGCAAATAGAAACATATTGTCCTATCGGAGATAAAGAAAACGAGTTTTTGAGCCGTATGTTTGATAAGCTGGGTTTGAGTGCAAGAGCTTACAGTAGAATATTGAAGGTTGCAAGAACAATAGCGGATATAGAGGGAGAAGAAAATATCAGCCTTGTGCATATATCCGAAGCGGTTCAGTACAGAAGCCTGGACAGAAAATATTTTGAATAACGGTTTTACATAAAGTTCGGATTGTGAATACAGAATATTTTAATGATATTAAGTTGAAAGGAATACCGTTATGAAAGCAAGAGTATTAATTGTAGAAGACGAGGATTTAATGCGTGAGGTAGTAAGAGACTACTTTGAGCACGACGGATACGAATGTGTCGAGGCATCTGACGGAGATGAGGCTATCGAATATATCAGGGAAGAAGAATTTGACCTTGTTTTGCTCGATATAATGTTGCCGGGGACGGACGGATACACTGTTTGCCGTGAAATCAGGCGGAGAAGCCCTGTTCCTGTAATAATGATAACCGCAAGGTCGGAGGAATATGATAAGCTGACAGGTTATGATGCAGGTGCTGATTCTTATATAACCAAGCCGTTTTCGCCGAAGGTTCTTCTTGCGGCGGCGTCCTCGCTCTTAAGGCGTGTAAACGGTACGGTATGCGGAAATCCCGACGAAATTATATCTGCCGGAATTAGCGTTAATAAAATGTCGCATACTGTTTTATGCGATGATGAGGAAATTGACCTAACACCCAAAGAGTATGATTTACTGCTGTTTCTTATGACAAACAAGGGAAGAGTCTTTTCAAGAGATGAGCTTTTGTCTAAAATATGGGGCTATGACTATTTCGGAGATGACAGAACGGTGGATACGCATATTAAAAAGCTCAGATTCAAGCTTGGCAGGAGAGCCGTTCATATTAAAACGGTTATTAAGTCGGGATATAAATTTGACGAAAGAGCATGAGAGACACTAAAAAGGTAATGATAAGATGAAAAAAATATGGAATAATATGCCGGTTGCAAGAAAGCTGATGTCGGTGACTGTGATTTTCTTCCTTGCTTTGTGTGCAGGAATATTCTTTTGCCAGGTGACGCTTTTTGAAAGTTACTACACACATATAAAGGGTAACGAACTTGAAAAAGCGGCGTTAAAGGTGTGTCAACTCTACGATAAGCCAACGGGAGAAAATATTGATAAAAAGATTACTGAAATTGCAGAAGACAGTCAGTGTTATATAATGATTATCGGCAATGACGGCTCTATGAAATATATGATGTCATACTATATGACCGCAAGAACCCCAAACGGTGAACTTCTTAAGTTTTCGCTTGACCAGGCAGTTAATAACAAAGACTTTCTCGATATGAAGCTTGGAGCAGGCGATAAGGTGACGGTAAAATATTTTCATGCCGGAGCTACCCGTACGAGAAATATACTGATGCCATATTCAATAAGTTCGCAAAACGGTGAGTGGAAGGCGTTCAGGCACGGATTTGCACCGGGACGAGGTGATGAGAGGGAAAGACCGCACTTTATAGAAATTGAATGTATGACAGAAGATATAGTGTTGCCCACGGAGCAGACCGGAAATCTTAATGCGCAAAGAGCGGCGGCGGCAAAGGCGGCAATGCTGTGGATTGATGAGGAATCCTATAACTATACAAATAAGGATAAAATATCATATTTTTATGAGGATGTAGAAACTGATGAACGTTTTTCAGTATTTATAAAAAAATCGGGCATATCGGATGATATTGTTTTTGCAATTTCTCCGCTTGGTATGGTGCACGAGGCGGCGGTTATAACGAGAAATATGTTTGCTGTCTGGTTTTTGCTCGCGATGGTGGCGGCGTGCGTGTTGGGTATGATTTTTTCGTATGTACTTACACGCCCGATGGTTACATTCAGTGCGGTTACAAAACGTATGGCTTCTCTTGATTTTGGGATAAAGTGTGAGTATAAGGCAAACGATGAAATCGGTGAGCTTGCAAAAAATATAAATTTTCTTTCAGATGAGCTTGATAATACAATAGGACAGCTAAAAACAGCAAATGAAAAGCTTCTTAAAGATATTGAAAAGGAAAGAGCACTTGAAAAGAGCAGGAAAGAATTTGTTGCGGCGGCATCCCACGAGCTGAAAACTCCGATAAGTATAATAAGAGCATATACAGAAGCACTGACGGATGGTGTGTCGGAAAATAAAAAGCAAAGATATACAGATGTGATTATAGATGAAACCGAGAAGATGGACAAGCTGATTGGCGAAATGCTTGAAATATCAAGGTATGATGCGGGTGTTGAGACGCTCAAATTATCATCTTGCAATATGAATGAATTGCTTACGGGGATATTTACAAGATTTGATGAGTCTTTTAAAAGAAAAAATATTAACAATAAGCTGATTTTACCCGATGCAGATATCAAAAAAGAAATAGATATGGAGAAAATTGAGAGAGTTATAGTAAACTTTATCTCAAATGCTGTAAAAAATACACCCGACGGCGGAGACTTGATTTGCGAATTGAGAACGTGTTCGGATGGTGCTGTGGTGTTAAGGGTAGAAAACAGCGGTTCACATATCCCCGAAGAAGAGCTTCAGAGAGTGTGGGAAAGATACTATAAAGCTGATAAGGCAAGGAATAGAAAAACGGGCGGTACAGGTCTCGGACTTGCCATTGCAAAGAACATACTTGAGACTCATAATGCGGATTTTTGGGCTCAAAATACAGACAATGGAGTGGAATTCGGATTTTCACTCAAATAATTGGGGAAAATATTGGATTTTTTTGCCGGATAATATTGATATTCCCGATATAATTTGTTATAATTAAAGTATATGACTAAATGAAATTACGTGAAAGGATATATTGTATGAATAATCAGGCTATGGCGGAACTGTTGTTTCCGGAAATAACAAAAACTCCCGAGGAGTATGAAAAGCTTTACCCCGAAAGAAATCTTAAGGAGGGAGCGGTAGTAACAAGATTTGCACCGAGCCCTACGGGATTTTTGCATTTCGGCGGTTTGTTTGCGGCTTTTGTCGGCCGTATGGCGGCAAAGTCGACAGGCGGTGTATTCTTTTTAAGAATTGAGGACACCGATAAAAAACGTGAGATTGAAAACGGCGTTGAGCTTATTGTAAAAGGTCTCGGAGACTTCGGCATTGATTTTGATGAGGGAATGATTTCCGAAACAGAGTCAAAAGGCGAGTACGGACCTTATATACAGAGTGCAAGACGCGATATCTACAGATGCTTTGTAAAAGAGCTTGTTAAAAAGGGTATGGCATATCCCTGCTTTATGAGTGAAGAGGAGATTTCACAAATCAGAGAACAGCAGGAAAAGGATAAGGTTCTTCCCGGAATCTGGGGCGATTATGCACGTTTTAGAAATATAACGGTTGAAGAAGCTAAGACGAGAATTGAAAATGGCGAAAGCTATGTTGTACGTCTTAATTCTCCCGGTAGCGAGGATAAAAGAATTAAATTCAAGGATGTTATAAAGGGCGAAATTGAAATGCCTGAGAATATAATCGACGTAGTTCTTCTTAAGAAGGACGGAATGCCGACATATCACTTTGCGCACGCAGTTGATGACCATTTTATGCGTACAACGCACGTTGTAAGAGGTGATGAATGGATTGCATCTGTGCCCATCCATATTCAGTTGTTTGCGGCTTGTGGCTTTAAAACACCCAAGTTTGCACACATATCTCCGATTATGAAGGAGGAAAACGGCGGCAAGAGAAAGCTTTCAAAGAGAAAGGACCCCGAGGCGGCAGTAAGCTTCTATGAGGAAGAGGGTTATCCCGAGGGAACAGTTTGGGAGTATCTTTTAACTCTTGCTAACTCAAATTACGAGGAGTGGAGAAGGGCAAACAAGCTTGAAGAGTGCAGTAAATTCCCGTTCACACTTGCAAAGATGAGTAAATCCGGTGCACTTTTTGATATGGCAAAGCTTAACGACCTCAGTAAGACATATATTTCTACAATGTCGGCAGAGGCAGTGTATGATGCGGCAATCAAGTGGGCAGAGAAAAACGATAAAGAGCTTTATGAAAGACTTTCCGATAAAGACTATGCACTTAAGGTTCTCGGAGTTGAAAGAGGTAATCAGAAGCCGAGAAAGGATATCGCAAAGTGGAATGAACTCAAGGATTATACAGAGTATTATTATATAGCTCCGCAAAACCGTGAATATCCTGAAAATGTAACAAAAGAGGATGCACTTGCAATACTTTCGGAGTATAAAAAGATTCATACTCCGGAGCTTACCGGTGATGACTGGTTCCCTGCTGTAAGGGATATGGCAGAAGGCTTGGGTTATGCAAAGGCACCGAAGCTTTACAAGGAAAATCCTGAAAGCTATAAGGGTCACGTCGGTGATGTAAGCACCGTTATCCGTGTTGCTGTGACAGGAAGAAGCAATACTCCCGATTTATTCTGGATTTGTTCTGTTCTCGGAAACGAAGAAGTGCAAAAGAGACTTGACAGTGCAATTGACGAGCTAAAGTAAGAGAGAGGTATATTTATATGGAAACAGAGACAAAGGAATTTATAAGCCGTAACTTTATTGAGGAGGCTATTGAAAAGGATCTTGCAGACGGTGTATATGACCACGTGCAGACAAGATTCCCACCCGAGCCTAACGGCTATCTTCATATAGGCCATGCAAAGGCAATCAGCATAGATTTTGGTATGGCTAAAAAGTATAACGGAAGCTGTAACTTAAGACTTGATGACACTAATCCTACAAAAGAGGATGTTGAGTATGTCGATGCTATCAAAGAGGATATTGAATGGCTCGGCTATAAGTGGGACAAGGTTTTGTATGCATCCGACTATTTTGATGCAATTTATGATTGTGCGATAAAGCTTATCGAGATGGGAAAGGCGTATGTATGTGACCTTTCAGCAGATGAAATGAGAGAGTATCGAGGAACACTCACAGAGCCCGGTAAGGAAAGCCCGTACAGAAATCGTTCAGTAGAGGAGAATATGGATCTCTTCAGACGTATGACAGACGGTGAGTTCGGTAACGGTGAAAAGGTTCTCCGTGCGAAGATTGATATGGCTTCACCGAATCTTAATATGAGAGACCCTGTTATCTACAGAATTTCTCACGTTTCACATCACCAGACAGGTGATAAGTGGTGCGTTTATCCGATGTATGACTTCGCTCATCCGCTTTCAGATGCTAAGGAGCGTGTAACATACTCACTCTGCTCACTTGAGTTTGAAAATCACCGTCCGCTCTATAACTGGTTCATTGAGCAGATCGGTTTTGAAGAGCCTCCGCGTCAGATTGAGTTTGCACGTCTTAACATCAACTACTGTGTTACAAGTAAGAGAAAGCTTCTTGAAATGGTCAACAAGGGCATTGTTGCAGGCTGGGACGACCCGAGAATGATCACACTCTGTGGTATGAGACGCCGCGGATATCCTGCAGCAGCTGTCAGAGATTTTATAAGCAGAATCGGTGTTTCAAAGGCAGACAGTACAGTTGACTACGGTCTTATTGAGGCTTGTGTAAGAGATAATCTTAACCTCAATGCACCGAGAGCTATGGCAGTTCTCAAGCCGCTTAAGGTTATTATTGATAACTATCCGGAAGGACAGTCAGAGGAGTTCGAGGTTGAGCTTCATCCTGACCATCCTGAAATGGGTACACGTAAGGTTACATTCTCTCGTGAGCTTTATGTTGAGCAGGATG
>JAZRMB010000050.1:0-11604 GCA_045647245.1 Clostridia bacterium | reverse complement strand
TAAATTATAATTTATCGGTGCGTTGCACCGCCAAATTATAAAGTTTGGAGTTAGGAGTGTGGAGTTAGGAGTTATGGTAGAAAACCTTGCGGTTTTCAGATATTTAATATTGAGAAATGCGAAGCATTTCTTTATCAATCATTTTAAAAGCGTAAGCTTTTGTACATTAACTCCTAACTCCACACTCCTAACTCCTAACTAATTTAGCGACAGCTAAATTATAATTTATTCCTCTCCACTCTCAACACCGCCACTGTCATATCATCGTCCTTTTCGGGGTAGCTTCTGCGTCTTGCTTCGGACAGTATGGAATCAGCAAGAGTGCCAAGGTCATTACCCGAGCTTTTTATCATACGCTTTATCCATTCACCCTTTAAAACGCCATACCCCGCCTCACCTACTCCGTCCGATACCATTACCACCATATCGCCTGCATACAGCCTTCTTGAAATGGTATTTATCCGAACCTCATCCACAATCCCGACCGGAAGACTGACCGATGCCAACGTTTCAAGCTCATCCTTATGCTTTATAAAGCTTTCAGCGCTTCCTATCTTTAAAAATTCCGCTTCTCCCGTATGCATATCAAATTCCATAAGGTCAACCGTGGAAAAGCTTTCCTCATCTCCCTTTATTGCAAGTGCACTGTTGAGCATAGCAACTGCCTTATCCTTTAAAAATCCGCTTTTTAAAAATTCGCACATCAGCTCTGCCGTCATTTTGCTTTCCTTATACGCCTTTCTCCCCGAGCCCATACCGTCGCATAAAAGAAAGTAATGTCTGCCGTTTTGGGCATCAAATTCGATATAGCAATCACCCGATACAGTACCCTCACCGTCAGCACGCTGGGCAACAGCGGAGGAAATTTTATAGATAGCATCAACATTTTGAAGCTGTTCTTCTCTTTCAAGCTCCTCTGTTATACGCTTTAAGGATGTACAAATCTGCGAATGCCTTGTTCTTACATCATCAATTTTACGTTTTAAGCGTTCTCTTTCCCGATATGTAGAATTTTCCTTCGACAGAGTTCGTATTTTTTCACTTATGCCATCACATACAAACTCCGGCATAGCCGCATATACGCACACAGCACAAAAGAATGGGCGAAGATATACAGATGCAGTATAAAAACTCTCCGCAAGAAGTATGCACATCGCACCCCCGCATAAATATCCGAGAACAATGCCCCATTTTCCAAGACTGTCGAGGAAAGCTGCAAAAAGGGCACAGGCGGCAAAAAGGCCCATAACAGCCATCTGTGAAGGATTGCCTATCGAGCTTAAAATTCCGAGTATCATCGACGCAGTAACCGCCTCGCAAAGCCCTGTGCCTCCGCAAACGAACATACTCACTAAAAGCCCCGCAAAAATCCCCGTATGGAATGACGGCAGCTCAAGAATACTCCCGAGACCTCCTGCGGCAGAGCCAATGATAACCAGTCTTGCAATCTGTCGCTCCCTTGTCTCTGACGGTTTCATTGCAGAAGATGTTTCTCTCAATGTGGAATAAATATAGAACAAAACCCCGACCGCAACTCCCTCTGCAAGCTGTGTCAGCACTCCCAGTATGCTTAGTCTTGAAAACAGCATCACAAACAGACCGAAAATCATATTTGCAGATGCAATTATTATCCCCGACACAACAGTATCAAGTCTTTTTACGCTTGAGAAAGCAAAAAACGCAGCCGCACTCAGTATGTATTTTATCCCCTCCAAGCCGCAAAGAGCACTACCCAGCGCAAGAAACAACGCCCCCACCCCCGTCGGCATCAGTGCCGCATATGCCGCAAGCCCGAACGGTCTTATTTCTCCCACTCCTGCGTTTACTGCGAGCAGAATAAGTATACCTGCAATAACCGTCCCTTTTATATCGCCGCTTTTTGTAAAGATTCGTGCCCGCCTTCCTGTCGCCGCTGTCAATTTCATACATTATCAACCCTTTCTTTTGTTAATTACTTCCCGGCAAAGCCTACCCCCATCTTTTAGCTCGTCATTGTTATAAGGTAAAGAGTATTATAGCACTTTCGTCGCATAAATTTTGTCAAATCCTGCCGCTAAAACAAAAAAATCGCCCGACTGTTTTTTTCATTTTTCGGGCATAATCTTTACATTAATATAACAGTTTTATGAAAAGAGTAGTTTTTTTGTCGATTTTAGAGTATAATGATAAAAAATTATCACTTTTGTTCTGTTGAAAGGTATTGATAATATGAGGATACTTGTTTTTTCTGATACGCACGGTAATATTGACAATTGCATAAGGGTAGTCGAGAGAATCGGTGCCGTTGATATGATACTTCACGCAGGTGATGTTTCGAGGGATGCGCAGGACCTTGAATCGATATTCGATAATATCCCCGTAAAATATGTTTGCGGAAACTGCGAGGTTTCTAATGTTTCAAGCGAGTTGCTTGTAGAGGTGTGCGACAAAAAAATATATCTGACGCACGGACATTTGCACTGCGTCAAGATTGAGAGCAATTACAAAACACTCAAAGACCACGCAAAAAGTCTCGGTGCGGATGTCGCAGTATTCGGGCATACTCATATACCTGTTTGTGACAACCAAGGTGATATTATCCTTTTAAATCCCGGCTCCTGCAAAAACACCGTAACCTATGGTGTGATAGAAATTGAAGAGGGTAAAATCGGTGCGGCAATACTTGATTACTAAAAAAAGTAAACAAATAGGGACAGTCCCCATATGTTTACTTTATGAAATCAATCAGCTGTTCGGAAAACTCAACCGAGCTTTCCGAACAGCTTTTCTATATCCTCTTTCTTTGCAAGTCCCGGCAAAAATGCCGTCGCACCGCCGCAGGCACAGCCGAGCCTTAACGCTCTTTCGCTATCTCCCGAGATTATACCTGCCACAAAGCCCGCCACCATTGAATCACCTGCTCCGACCGTATTTACTCTTACTCCTTCAAAAGCGGACATTTGATAGGCTTTATCCTCCGCATCAATTAAAAGTGCTCCCTCGCCACCGAGTGAAACAAGCACGTTTTCTGCGCCCTTTTCCTTTAATCTTCTCGCATAAGGCTCTGCATCTTGGGCAGTTTTTATATCCGCACCGAACAATTCGCCAAGCTCAATATTATTCGGCTTTATTAAAAAAGGTCTGTATTTAAGCGATTTTTCAAGCAGTGCTCCGCTTGCATCAACTACCGCCTTAACACCCTTATTTTCGACACGTTTTAAAATTGTTTCGTATATATCATCAGGCAACGACGGCGGCACACTTCCCGAAATCACAAGATAATCCCCCTCCGACAGCGTATCAAGCTTATTCAAAAAAGCATTTTTCTCTTCCTCCGATATGTGCGGACCACGTGCATTTATTTCGGTTTCAACTCCCGATTTTATCTTGACATTTATTCTTGAATTACCCTCTAAAAGCCGTACAAAGTCGGTTTTAATGCCGCTCTCTTCAAGATACTTTTCTATTGCATCACCCACAAAGCCTGCCACAAACCCGAGTGCAACAGACTCATAACCAAGCTCTTTTAGTATAAGCGACACATTTATTCCCTTACCGCCAACATAGATTTCTTCATACTTTGTGCGGTTAAGCTCTCCCGTTTTAAGCTCCTGTGTCCCTATCACATAATCAAGACACGGATTCAGTGTAACTGTATATATCATCTTTTTTTCCCTTCTCTGCTTTTTATATGTATTATTCTTCCTATTATACAAAATTATTCACCGTTTTTCTATGCTTGATGCTTATAAAAATCAGTATATCTCGATGGTGCAACGCCATAGTGCTTTTTGAAAGCTTTAGAAAAATTTTTCACATCTCCATAACCGCAGACACCTGCCGTTTCGTTGACGGGCTTTCCCGAGTCAAGCAATACGGCGGCATTTTTTAATCTTTGCAACTCAATATAACGATGAGGCGTGATATTCATACCATCTTTAAAAATACGTATAAAATGTGCAGTCGAATATCCAAAGCGTTCGGCAAGTGTTTTAACCGTCAATGTCGGCTCTAAAATATTATTTCTTATATATTCAAGAATTTCCAACAGATACACATCACATCTTACAACCGACGGATGCCTAATCACAGCATACATAAGCGACTCCGAAAGAGCAAGGTAGAGCATATCCCGAATCGCATTTTCGTTATATTCAAAGTCAAGCGCCGACACAATCATACCTATTGTGCCGTCTTTTTCCGACAAGTCATATTTTAAAAGCCGATTTATTGTAAACCCCAAAAAATCAATATGAAACCACAAACATTCAATAGGCTTTTCGGGATTATGTCGTATATCGTACGGCTTGTGCGTAGGAAACACATACAAGCATCCGGGCGTTAAGGAACATTCGCCCTCATTATCGCTATATGTTACCTCGCCCGATTTTATATAATATACTCTTGAATATCCTGCACATTCATTTTGATGTACTGCCCAGTTTTTTCCCTGAACGCCTCTGCCGGTTATTATAAGCTGCATTTCAAACCACCTCACTGCCTGAATCAATTATAACATCAAAAGCCTTAAAATTCAATCATAATATCAATTTTTGCGTATTTTTTATCTATTTATTGCGTTTACATATTACTATTTGCGTTATACAATAATCAAAAAAAAGAAAAGGTGGAATAATAATGCCAAGTAAAAAAGATATTGAAATTTTGCGCGAGCTTTGTGTAAAATATATGTCATATGCATCACTGCCTGCGCAAAAGGAAACAAGAGAGCTGTGGTATTCCTTAAACAGCCTTGATATGAAAAGACCGATGGTGCTTATTGACCAGATTCCCTGGAACGAAATAACTGATGAAAAACTCGTATGCGTCGTCGAAGACCCGTACTGGCGAAAGATAGAGAATACTCTCAGACGAAAGATATATCAATGGGAGAATTTTAATGCAGATATGGTTTTGCCGCCTTATATCTGTCTGCCTATGCCTGTCACATCACCGGGCAGGTATGGTCTTACATACGACGTTGAGCACATCGGAGCCGCCGATGCCGTAAAAGCCCAAAGCTATACCGACACCCTCGCAACCGAAGAGGATATTGACAAGATTCATCCGCCGAAAATATCTCTTAATCAGGCAGAAAAGGATAAAATTGAAGAAGATGCAAAAATTATTTCAGGCGGAATCTGCGAATACAGATGGCAGGGCCAAATAATGCACTTAGGGCTTTGGGATTTTGTTTCTCAGGCAAAAAATGTTACAAACTGCTACCTTGATATAATGGACAGACCTGAATTTATCCACAAAGTAATGGAGCGTCTGACAAATTGCGTGCAGGATGTGATAAATCAGTTCAACAGCCTTAATGCATTTGATACCTCCGCCACTTTGTGCCATTGCTCGCACACATTTTTAAGGGATTTCCCGCACGGGACAAACGGCACAACATCCGAAAACGCATGGACATTCGGTATGGCACAGCTTTTTTCCTCCGTCTCACCCGATGTCACAAAAGAGTTTGAGGTTCCGTATATGAACCGACTTTTCAAAAACTTCGGAGCGGTTTATTATGGTTGCTGTGAAAAGCTTGATGACCGCCTGGACATTCTCGATATGATGCCGAACATACGAAAAGTTTCCTGTAGTCCCTGGAGCGAACGTGAAAGCTTTGCCGAAAAACTGCCGAAAAAATATATTATGTCAGCAAAGCCCTCCCCCGCATTTTTATCGGGCGATGTAATGGACGAGGAAGCCGTAAGAAAGGATTTGCGTCGTACAATTAATTGTGCAAAAGAAAACGGCATCGCCCTTGAGTTGATTCTTAAGGATATCAGCACCGTAAGAAACGACCCGTCAAGGCTCTGCCGCTGGTCACAAATTGCAAAAGAAGAAGTTATGTCAATTTAATATTTAAAGTATTTTTTATACAGTAAATCGCATACAAGAGTACAGCTCCAGCCATAGTCTCGTACCGACTGTATTCTTATATTAATATTATAAGGCTCAAGATATGTGCCCTTTCGGTTCAACACCTTGGGCACAGCCTTATTTTCGCTGTCGTAATATTCAAACAGCGTTCCCGTCTCTTTATACCATTTACTTATCTCATCCGCCAGAGCCTATTATACTACAACAAAACACATTATCAATTATCAATAATTGCGTTTGTTTTTTTCTTATTAACAACCTGAGAAATGATATTATAGTCGTTTGTCAGTATGGTATCTATGCCGAGCGAAAGAAATTCTTTCGTTTCCTCTTCATCATCCGACCAGAAAACATTACATTTAATACCGTTTTCGTGTGCCTTATCAATCATTTCCTTATTGAAATAGGGCTTAAAAAGCTGCACCTTACCGGCACCAAGCTCAATTGCACGGTCTACAATCTCCCATGGACGGCTTCTGAGATGACCGACACACACCTCTATATCCGGGGCATATTCCTTAAACTGCTTTATCTGTATATCAGTTTCAAGCATAAAATACACGTGCTTTTCGGCATCATATTTTCTGATAAGCTCAACTATTTTCTTCATCGCCGCTTCAGGATATTTATCTTCCATAGAAAGCGGCTTTACGTGCACATTCATAATAACGTGGCAGGAGAGTTTTTTTAGAATTTCCTCAAAAGTTACCACACGAAGCCCCTTAAAGCGTTCAGAGAATTTGGAACCGAAATCAAGCTTTTCAAGTTCTGAATATGTATGTTCATAAATTTTTCCGCTTCCGTTGCTCACTCTGTCAAGCGTTGAATCGTGGCAGGAAACTATTACACCGTCAAGAGTCGGCCATAAGTCAAATTCAATTTCATCGGTACCCATTGCAACTGCAGCACCGAATGCCGGCATACTGTTTTCGGGTGCAACGGTGCTAAAGCCTCTGTGTGCACAAACTCTCGGATAGGAAAGTGTTTTATCATCGGGAATTATCGCACTTCCGCCCGGGCGGTACTGCATAGGATTTCTCCCGATTTCAATATATTCAAAATGGCGTGCATCTGCCCGTCCGAAGCCTGCCGGCTTCAAATATTTTTTCCCGGGGTCAAATTCAGCAGAAGCCACTCCAAACTTACCCTTCATATTTGTAAGCACTTCTCCGTCAGATGCTACTATCATACTTGCACCGCAAATATCGGAGTCCTCACAAAAGCTTACAGATGAGCGTACAACATAAGCGCTTGTATTATAAGCAAGATGACGGCACATAATTTCAATTGCGTTATGAGTGTCGCTCCTTTGAAGTGAACAGCCGATTATCACATCTACATTGCTTCTGGCAATATTGGCATATGCTTCATAAAAATAGAAATCATAACAGGTTAAAAATCCGTATCTTACACCGTCAATCTCAATTATATACGGCTCACTGAATTCATATGTATACGCCGAATCAAGCATCAATACGTCCGCTTCAAGCGGTGGAAGATGCTTTTTAAAGTACTTGCCTACAAGCGTACCCTCTTTATTATAACAATAAGTAGTATTACGCCATCCCGTCTCCTCATACGAAAGAGCATTCACAAATACATTTGCATTGCAACGCTTTGCAGTTTTTACGCATTCTGAAAGAAGCGTATCAATATATTTATTGTGATAATAAAGTGTTTCTTCGAGCGTACTTGTCGCACACGGAACATCACTGTACTCAGGCAATACGATTATATCCGCATCCTCGCTGATGCTTTTTAAAAGATTGATTTTATATTCAAAAAGTTCATCCGACCTTGATGTATCTCTCGAATATGGTGGCTGAATTACATATGCTTTCATTATTATCTGATTCCTTCCTTATATTTTTTCTTTTAAAACATATTATTCATCATATTGTTCATCTGATTCATCTGTTCTCTTTGAGCATCTGCTGCCATCGTATCGGACGGATTGAAACCATCTCCACGCAAATATCCTCCCATATCAAAAGGCGTAACAGATTTTCTGCCCTCTTCCATCAGATTCTCCATATTCTGTCTGTTTATTTCCTGCTGCATAAAATCATTTAATGAAAAATTATGCGCTGAAATGTGATTCGTTAATTGATTGCTCATATTTCCTAATAAATTAAAAATAAATCTTAAAAATGTCATTTTCTCATTCCTCCTGTGTATGGCATATACACTTCACATTGTTTGTAAGGTTAAAATGTAGCTACTATTTCTATGCTTACATTATAACACCTATAATAATTAATGTAAATAGGGGGGGATAAAATAACCCTATTGTTTAACTTATGGAGTAATAGTTTAACTGTTACATTAGCTTGCTAAACAGTAAAACGGCAGTTGTATGAACTCACCCATCACCCGGGAATCAATCATATCATACAATAGTGTTTCACATTGTATACATAACAACTTATTTATAGTTGTACAATTCCCCCTATTGAACATACGTAAAGACTGTGTTGAATTTGCTAATCAAAAAAATTTCTCTACTGAACAGACAAATTGAGTGTAACCGGTAGATAATTTCACAAATTTGTGCTATAATTAACACAGGTTTCATATACCGGAGAATTGAGGTGGGAATTAGGTGAATACTGCCAAACAGTTAATCATTATAAACGGAAAAGACAAGACAGAATCAATCGCTTGCTATCGACTTCGTGGAAATAAATGTGATATAGTTTTTAACAATTCTTCTAATGTGTATAGCTACAACACTAATAGCATTCAATTCCACAAGTTCAAAAAGAACATAGATCCTAAAGCAGTTATATTCAAATACAACGGCGTAACTATCGCTAACATAGAACAAATACTCGATTTTGGCGAATTTTATAAAGTTATACGTACAGGAAAAAAGGAACTGACTTGTAGGGTTAGCGACGTGAAAATTTCTCAAAATTGTCTTGCAGAAAGAAAAAGCAACGAATTGTTTCAATATTTCAAAGAAACTGCAACTGCTGTCAGCCTTAGTACAGAAAACGGCATAAACCTTTTAAAACTTCAGTATGACAGAATATTAGCGGTTGATAATATAACGGTGCTATCAAAATATCTCAATCCAAGTCTTCCAATTGAAAAAAGGACATTATACGCTCCACTAATATTCCCGTTCGGACTAAATCAAAGCCAAAAAGCAGCAGTAGAAAATGCCTTTTCCTCTCAAATAAGCATCATAGAAGGTCCACCGGGAACGGGTAAAACGCAGACTATATTAAATATCATTGCAAATGCTGTAAGAAACGGAAAAAGCGTCGCTGTTGTATCCAACAACAACTCCGCAACATTAAACATCGCAGAAAAAATGAAGAAACAAGAAATCTCATTCATTTCTGCATTTTTAGGTAGCATAAAAAATAAAAATATATTTTTGGATACTCAATCCGGCACATATCCCAATATGCAATCATGGCTTTTAGATACAAAAAGCAAGGATGTTCTTAATAAGGACGTGATACGTATTTCAAAAGAGCTTGATACCATGTTGGATTTGAAAAATCGAATTGCAGAAATTGACCAAGAATTACTTTCATTAAAGCCTGAGCAGTTTTATTTTGAAAAATATTATGAAAACAAACGAAATGTGAAAATTGATGTAAAACTGTTTTCCAAGATATCCTCTATAAAACTCGTGTCTCTTTGGCTGGAATATGAATTTAATTCTGATAAAAAAATAGGATTTTTCAAAAAGCTCTTACTTTCAATTCGGTTTGGTAAAGCGACGCCCGCTTTGTTTTCACACGTTCCCGAAGCTGCAATTCCTTTTATACAATATCTGTATTATAAAAGCAAAATTGCCGAGCTTAAAGATGAAAAGAAATTGTTAGAAACAAAACTGCATAATTATCGTTTTGAAGATAAAATGAAAGAGTTGAGTGAAAAATCTATGAGACTCTTTAAATCCGAATTAGCACAACGGTATCATTTAAAAAAAACACGACCGTATTTTAGTCAAAAGGATTTTAGAGGCAAATCATATGAATTCAACAAAGAATATCCTGTAATTTTAAGTACCGCATATTCGATTAAGGGAACTCTATCAACAGAATATGTTTATGATTATCTCATTATTGATGAAGCATCCCAAGTCGATTTGGCAACAGGCGTTTTAGCTTTTTCTTGTGCTAAAAATATCATTATTGTGGGAGACAAACAACAGTTTCCAAACGTACTGACATCTGAGGATATACGTATTGCAGATATGATTTGGAAAAAGCATAATTATGATAAATGCTACCACTTTACTTCGCACAGCCTGCTATCATCAGCAGCAGAAATCTGGGACAATGCGCCTTCGGTATTACTTCGTGAACATTATCGTTGCCACCCCAAAATCGCGAATTTTTTTAATCAAAAGTTCTATAACGGACAACTGATTATTATGACGGAAGATCATGGCGAAAACAACGTTTTATCAATGTATCGCACGAGTCCCGGCAATCATGCACGCGCGAATATGAATCAGCGACAAATTGACGTAATACAAAAAGAAATTTTACCGTCATTAAAAAAACAAGGTTTTCAGGATGTTGGGATTATCACGCCTTATCGTGCTCAAGCAGCTCAAATCCAACAACAATTTGGAAATATATATGAAGTTGCCACAGTACATAAATTCCAAGGACGTGAGAAAGATGCAATAGTTTTAGCATCGGTTGACAATGTAATTAGTAAGTTTGTTGATAACCCAAATCTTTTAAATGTTGCAGTATCAAGAGCAAAAAAATCGCTGACTGTAGTAATTTCAGACAGCAAAGAAAACGAACAAACAAACTACGGCGATTTAGCAAAATATATAGAATATAATAATCATAACATTGTTGAAAGCAAAGTTTTTTCTGTTTTTGATCTATTGTACAAGGTATATTACACACAAAGAGTAGATTACTTAAAAAAGCACAAACGCATATCTGAATACGATTCTGAAAACTTAGCATATGTAGTAATTGAAAAAATTTTGTCTTTGCCGGAGTTTTTAAAAATAGACTGCGCAATACACTCATCAGTAGCAACATTACTACGTGATTACTCTCTGTTAACTCCGGAAGAAGCTATGTATGCATTAAACCCTCTGACGCATTTGGATTTCCTTCTGTTCAACAAGATGGATAAAATACCAATTATGGCTATCGAAATAGATGGCATCAGCTATCACACACAAGGTAGCCGACAAGCTGAAAGAGATTTAATGAAAAACAGAATAATGGAAAAATACGGAATACCACTACTGCGAATCAGAACAAACGAGAGCGATATTGAAAATCGAATAATCACAAAATTGAGAACATTACAGCAGTGACATTGATTAATATTTGCATTTGCAAATTACATATAAGTCATTTTATACTTCGCACCAATCTTTTTAATGTCAATCTCGAACCATTCGGTTTGGCACCTTAGTCGTTCTGCTCACTCTCGGTCGTATTGCTCTGCATTTCTGCACGAATGCTTGGTCGCTTCATCTGCCTACGACTCGCTTCGCTCGCATGCATTAGTTCGATTTGCAAAATCAAAGATTTTGATTCTCACTGAACCGGCGGCGGTCGGTCGCTTTCCCCTTGCGGTAACAGCTCGCTTCGCAAGGCGTTAACCGCTGTGAGTCGGTGGTTTGGGCGCAGTTTGGGGAAGGCAAAACAAAAAGGACATCTTTTGATGTCCTTTTTGTTTTGGCTCCTCAAGTTGGGCTCGAACCAACGACCCTGCGGTTAACAGCCGCATGCTCTGCCA
>JAZRMB010000049.1:0-8468 GCA_045647245.1 Clostridia bacterium | reverse complement strand
ATTTAATATTGAGAAATGCGAAGCATTTCTTTATCAATCATTTCAAAAGCGTAAGCTTTTGTACATTAACTCCTAACTCCTAATTCCAAACTCCTAACTATTATAATTTCTCGCTCGAAGAGCGATAAATTATAATTTAGTTCCTTGACTTTTTCCATATAAAATGATAAAATTCCCCCATACCTTAAACAATCAATGCAAACACCAATTTAATCTGATGATGTAGGGCACAGCCTACAGGACGTGCTGCAATGACCGGTTTACGGTTTGTCGAAAACTGCAGTACCCTACAGATATTAGTCAGCGTTTACTAAAGGAGTTGTTTTTCTTGAAGATTATAGCACATATTGAAAGTGCTTTCCCCACAAAATTCGGCATACCGAGACAGAGCGGACTTTGTAATGAGCTTATATCAAAAATCGTGTTTGAGCCTGAGTACCGTGTAAAGGAAGCCTTTCGCGGGCTTGAGGAATTTTCTCACATATGGCTGATATGGCTGTTTTCCGAAAGTGTGCGTGATGAATGGTCTCCAACAGTACGTCCGCCCAAGCTTGGCGGTAATAAAAGAGTGGGCGTTTTTGCAACCCGCTCTCCGTTTCGTCCCAATCCTATCGGCTTATCAAGCGTTGAGCTTATTAATATAGACTATAACGACACAAAAGGTCCCGTAATATACATAAAGGGTGCCGACCTTATGGACGGCACCCCAATTTACGATATTAAGCCTTATCTCCCATATTGTGACTCACACCCCGATGCTGACAGCGGCTTTGCACCATCTCCCGATGAAGAGCTTGCCGACGTTTCAATCAGCGACAAAGTCCTTGAAAAGCTCCCAAAAGAGCTTCATAATGCCCTTTTTGAAGTCCTGAAAAACGACCCGCGTCCGGGATATAAGCATAACGAGCAAAAAAGCTTCGGCTTTTGCTTTTCAGGCTATGAAATCACCTTTATCGGCCACGGCAGGAATATTACCGTAACCGACATTGTAAAATGTGCTGATTAATACTCCGACATTCCAAAAAGCCCGTCAAGCCATTTAATTGAAAGCGGTATCCACTGTGCAACAGCATTATTAATTCCACCGGGGAAAGTTGCTGTATCTGCATTTGCAAGCGATAAACCGTGCGGTCCCTTCGGGAAAATGTGAAGCTCAAAAGGAATATTTTCACGGCTCAAAGCAGAAGCAAAGAGCAGGCTGTTTTCAACCGGAACCAATTCATCCTCCGCCGTATGCCACAAGAAGCAGGGCGGAGTTTTTTGTGTTACTCTGTTTTCTAAAGACATTCTCTCTCTGAAGGCCTTGTCATCACCGCAAAGATTGTCAAATGAACCCATATGACCGAGCTTTTCATCACAAGTGATAACCGGATAGCACAAAACTGCCGCATTCGGCTTGTTGCTTCCATCCTCTGTTTTGAGCTCCTCATCCCACAAAGTAGCCATTGATGTTGCAAGGTGTCCGCCTGCCGAGAAACCACAGATTGCTATTTTATCAGGGTCTATTCCCCATTCATCCGCATTCTGTCTTATAATGCTGATAGCCTTTGATGCGTTCTTCTGCGGCTCGAGCCCTGCACAGTTAGGTGCAACAGCATAATCGATAACGAACGCCGAAAAGCCTGCCGCAAGATACGCCAGTGCAATAGGCTCTGCTTCTCTTACCGAACAAAATGCGTATCCACCCCCCGGGCAGATTACCATTGCAGGTCTCTTTTTTCTATCCTCTCTTGTGCTTGCATCGGGTACTATGTACGCCGTCATCGTAGGCATAAAGCCGTTTATCGGCTCTTCCCTTAAATTAATTACTTCATACTTCATAACTCATTCGCTCCTTTATTTTATAATCTTCTTGAAAGCTTTTCGTTCATTTCAATTCTGAACTCTACAAATCTGTCCTCTTCAATCGCCTTTCTGATTTCAGCCATAAGCTCATTATAGAAATACAGATTATGCATAACCGCCAGTCGCATACCGAGCATCTCCTTTGCTTTAAACAGATGTCTTATATATGCTCTTGAATAGTTGCGGCAGGTTGGACAGTTACACTCGGGGTCTATGGGAAGAGAATCTCTCTCATACTTCTGATTTAAAAGATTCATCATTCCGTTTCTTGTAAAGATAAATGCGTGACGTGCATTTCTTGACGGCATTACGCAGTCGAAAAAGTCAATACCCCTTGCAACAGCCTCGATGATATTAACAGGCGTACCTACTCCCATTAAGTATCTCGGCTTGTTTTCGGGTGCATGCGGAAGTGTGACATCAAGAATGTGATACATCTCCTCTGCAGTTTCACCCACCGCAAGACCGCCTATTGCATATCCCGGAAGGTCAAGCTTTGCAATATCCTGCATATGCTTTATTCTTATATCGTCGAACACACCACCCTGATTTATTCCGAACAGAAGCTGTTCTTTATTGATTGTACTATCAAGCGAATTAAGGCGTTTCATCTCCGCCTTGCATCTCTCAAGCCATCTGAGTGTTCTTTCGGTTGACTTTTTAACATAATCGTACGGGGACGGATTTTCAATGCACTCATCAAATGCCATTGCAATTGTAGATGCAAGGTTTGACTGAATCTGCATACTTTCCTCAGGACCCATAAATATTCTGTGTCCGTCAATGTGGGAATTGAAGGTAACGCCCTCCTCGGTAATTTTACGAAGTCCCGCAAGAGAGAAAACCTGGAAGCCGCCCGAATCGGTCAGAATAGGTCTGTCCCAGTTCATAAATTTATGCAAGCCGCCCATATCGTGCACAACCTTATCACCCGGTCTTAAGTGCAGATGATATGTGTTTGATAACTCTATCTGACAACCTATCTCCTTTAAATCCTGCGTAGATAAGGCTCCCTTTATAGCCGCAAGTGTTCCGACATTCTGAAACACCGGAGTCTGTACCGTACCGTGAACGGTGGTAAATTCTCCCCTTCTTGCAAGTTGATTTGTGTGTAATATCTTAAACATAAATGCTCCTCGTATTCTGAAATATTTATCGTTGTAATTATATCATTTTTTTTCATCAAAGTCAACCAAGGACGTTAAACTATATCTTTTCCTACCGTTATCTCTTCTCCATCCCTTGCAACAGTTACCGGGAACGGGAAAGTTTTAAGTATCTCTTCATAGCCTTTCATTCTCGGCATATGATAGTGAGTTATATACATTTTATCCGTATCTGTTCCCTTCAGCATTTCTGCCACATCTGAGAGATTTGCATGCGCCATTTCGCATACTACCATATCAAAATGCTCACCCTTTGTTATTTCGTGATATTCATGGAATCCCTGGCTCATATCGCCTGTAAAAAGTACTCTTTTTCCGTCAGCTTCAAAAATGTATGCAAAGCTGTCCGACTCACCGCCAAGATGCTTTGTAGGTCTTGCATAGACTGCAATGTTACCGTCATCATATACCTTCCCTTCTTTTGTAACGCCGAATTTCACCGTTTCCGTCACCTTTTCTCTTGAGTTTCCCATCACCTCAAGCCAGTTTAAAAAGCCTTCAAGTCCCTTTTCACACGGCATATAACAGGATGACTTATCATTATATCGGTATCTCAGCATAGGCTCAACAACATTGCTCAAAGCTCCTACATGGTCGTTATGCATATGAGTAATAAAAATACCTCTTATTTTATCAAGCGGCATATCTTTATTTATCATAACCCATTCAACAGGTGCACCGGCATCAAGTAAATAATAGCAATCTCCTTTTTCTATAACGGTTAATGACTGAAATCTGTTCTTTTCCGCATAACCGTGACTTGTTCCGCAAAAAGTAATTTTCATAATAAATCCCCACTTTTTCGATGTTTTCAATATTCTATCATTTATTCATTCTATTGTCAAATATAAAAAGGTTGTGGGCGTATCTCACAGAGAATACCGTTCCCCTCTTAAGATGCTCCAGTCTAACGATAATTGATTACGCAAAAACAACCATGTCAGACTCTATAACGGACGAGTCGAACATGGTTGTTTTTATGTTTGTTATCTATATTTATCCCAAGGGTCGGTATATCCCGGTCTTGAAGACGGTCTTCTCTGCGTTCGATTAGTTCCTGCACCCCTTGAAGCAGGCGGTCTTTTTCTTGTGCTCCCTCTTTGAGCAGGTCGCCTTGCACCACCCGAGGTTCTGCGACGATTCGGGGTATTATAATGGTAGTCACTTCTTACCTTATACGCACCTTGTGCTCTTACTCCCTGAGATTTCATCTTCCTTCTGCGCTGTTTTCTTCTTATGCTCTGCTTATATGCATTATACAAAAGCAATACGACAATGAGTATAACAGGAATGATTACAAAGGGACTGAAAATAACTCTTGCCACACCATGCAGAAAATGTAAGAAATGGTCACGCTTTACCTCGTTTACAGCAAGAAGCTCAACTGTTGCAACAGTCTTACCTCGGAAACTGTAAGTTGCCGAGCCGAGCGGACTTCCCTTTGCAATAGGTGCCGCAATCGTCTCTTCAAGCTTTGTTTCAAGCTTTATTTCATCTTCTTTATAATCAGCAGGCAAAAGCATACTGATATTTCTTGACGGAGAAAGTGCAACCCTTGTATTATCCTTTGCCTCATACACCTTTGAATCTGCAATAATATCGCTTGTTGAAGCTATCGAGACACTCTTGAAGTTTTCAAACACATATTCAAACATCGCCTTTGAATCGGTAAATGAATACGCGTTCTCCTTTTGGTCGGCATTGTCACAACCAAGCACAATCGACATAAGCGAGATACCGTTTTTCTCCGCAGTCGAAACAAGACAGCTTCCCGCCTCGGTTGTTGAACCCGTCTTTACTCCGGTAGCATACGGATAATAATGGAATGTGTTTCTGTATCTGCTTATAAGGTGGTTTGTTGACGAAATCGGCCTTTCCTTTGATATATTCGTTGCAGGTAATTTTGTAGTCTTAATCTTCACAAGCTCACAGAACTTTGTATTCTTAAGTGCCTCTCTCGTCATAAGAAAAATATCATATGCCGTTGTATAATGATTATCATCATGGAAGCCGTGCGGATTTGCAAAATTGGTATTATTCATACCAAGCTCCTTTGCACGTTCATTCATAAGCGCAACGAAGGTAGGTATATCACCTGCTATATACTCCGCAATCACATTCGCAGCATCATTTGCCGACGCCACCATAAGAGCCGTAAGAAGATTTTCAAGCGTCATCTCCTCTCCCCGCTTTAAATCTATTCTTGAGTGAAGATATGTAATATCATTAAGCGCTGTGTCGCTTACCGTCAGAACATCTGACAAATTACCCTTTTCAAGTGCAATTATTGCCGTCATAATTTTAGTTATGGAAGCCGGGTACATCTTCTCATCCTGGTTAAGCTGATAAACAATATTATTGCCCTTCATATCAACCAATAATGCCGCCTTCGCTCTCGGCTCGGGGAATTTCTTTTCCTTTTTATCGGAAGTGTCCTCACTGTTATTCTCTTCCTTTTTATCCTCCGCCTTCTGCGTCTGCCCTGCCTCGGGAGACGGCGACGGAGCCGCAAGAGTAAACGGTGCCGCCTCAAACAAGATAAATGTCAAACCAAGTAAAAATGCCGCTATACGTGCTTTTTTCATAAACATTTCAGCCTTTCTTCCTTTATAAATAACCCATCGCACAAAGCAACTTTGTACGATACAAAATACCTATATAATAGATTATATACGAAAACGTATCATATTGCAACAAGAAATGCGTTTTTTTTCAACATTTTTTATCTTTAAAATTTTTTTGATTTTTTTTCAAAAAAAGTATTGACAAACTGAAATTTTATGTTATAATTATAAATGTAAATGATAATCATTATCAAAAAGGCGGTGTTTAAAATGGAAATCATTTCAAAACACTCAAAGCAACGCGAAGCGATACTTGCACTGTTGCGCGAAACAAAAACACATCCCACCGCTGAATGGTTGCATTCCAATTTGAAGGAAAGCTATCCAAAGCTCGGCCTTGCTACGGTATATCGTAACTTAAGATTGTTCGAGCAGATGGGTTTGGTTCAAAGAATTGATGTCGGAGACGGACTTGAGCATTTTGATGCCGGAGTTCATACCCACTATCATTTCTACTGTAGCAACTGCAACAGCGTAATTGATGTAGATTTGCCCAACTTACATCCTGAGCAATATCTTCCGGAAGGGTTTACTCCCCAAAGGCACCAGCTTGTATTCTTCGGTGAGTGCAGTAATTGTAAAAGTAAAAACAAAAAAATTAATTAATTTTAGGAGGAAAAAGATTATGAAAAAGTTTGTATGTCCCGTTTGCGGTTATGTTCACGAGGGTGCAGAGGCTCCCGAAAAGTGCCCTACTTGCGGCGTTCCCGGTGCTAAATTCAAAGTAATGGAAGAAGGTGCCGCTTTAGCTGCTGAGCACGAGTACGGCGTTTACGGCAAGACTGTAAAGAACAACCCCGATATATCAGAAGAAGATAAGAAGTTCATCTTTGAACAGCTTATGGCAAACTTCAATGGTGAGTGTGCCGAGGTTGGAATGTACCTTTGCATGGCAAGAATCGCTCATAGAGAAGGCTATCCCGAAGTAGGTCTTTACTGGGAAAAGGCAGCATATGAAGAAGCAGAGCACGCAGCAAAATTTGCAGAGCTTCTTGGCGAGGATTTAGAGCCGAATATGAAGGCTACAACAAAAGATAACCTCAAATGGAGAGTTGACTGCGAATACGGTGCAACCCAGGGCAAGTTCGATTTAGCTTCTTGCGCAAAGAAGAACGGTCTTGATGCAATCCATGACACCGTGCATGAAATGGCGCGCGACGAAGCTCGACACGGAAAGGGCTTAGAAGGACTTTTGAAGCGCTACTTCAACTAATCTAAAGCCTTAAAATAACAACGAATTTAGAACCCATTGACAATAGGTAATACCTACGGTCAATGGGTTTTTTCATTTTTTCTTTCAAAAAAATTTTAGTGATGTTAAATGCACATTGAAATCTCAACATTTCATTCACTTTGGAATTCAAACTGGCAAAAACTGTCGGACACAGCCATTTTAAAAAACTAAAAAAAGGTGTCAACTGTCGACCAAGTTGCCAGTTTATTCTCTTAAACCCTTGCTACATAAGGGGTTTGAGCAATTTCAAAGTTCACTTTTAAGGATAATTTTATAAAAAAGCATAGACTAAACTAAAAATATGTGATATAATTTAAAGAAAAAGGAGTTGAATTAATATTATGGAAAATTTAAAACCTGTTGAAATTTTAGAAAAAACATTGGATACACTTAACAGCGATGAATGCGAAGTTATAAAGCTGTTCTTCGGTATTAAGGACGGTTCTGAACATAGCGTCGAGGATATTGCTAACAATCTTGGTAAGTCTGTTGACGAAGTCAAAGAAACATATGCAAAAGCTGTTAGAAAATTAAGACACCCTTCAAGAAAGAATACAATATCAAGCGCCGAGTTTATTTCTGCCGTTTCGGAATATAACGGTTATAAAGAGTTAGCCGAAGTAATTGCAGGAATAAGACAATAATTTCAAATCGCAATTAAAACTTCAATTAATTAATCTCCCCATCTGTTTTTGGGGAGATTTTTATTTTACCTGCACATTATGACAAATTTGATTCTGTTTATCCTCTATTCTAACAATACGGGTAAAAAATGATGCATGTATCTGAGTTAACGACATAAATGAAAAATTTATTGGACATATTTTTATATTTGGACATAAATGGATACATAAATACAGATATTAATTAGGGAATAAATTTTTAATATATAATTATTAAATAACATTTATTACTAATCATTCTTTTTTGAAAGATTCTTACTACAACATTGGTACAACAACCTAAAACAAAGTAATGGTTGTTCAAGAAGGATGATAGATATATGTATGTATGTATAAGGTGGTGCTTGTATGAAGAAGTGTTTAGCGGATATAGTTAAAGTATTGGCATTCGAAATGGTTGAAAGATTGGGTTCAACAAAGGAAAAAGATATTATTAATGATTTTAAATATACATATTTAAAATTGACGTACTACATCTCTAAAAATCGTAAACTTGAAATTTTCAGGGTGGACAATGATTGTCGAAGAAAAAAATGTGATTTTATTGTGGACTATTTTAAAGTGTATGATGTCGCCAAATATATGGTGGTTAGGTATTATGATAAGTATGGTAAAGAAGGGTTTGATATTTCCAGATTTGCAACAAGAGATGCAGCATTAAAGTTTATTTCAAGGGTGATTGATGCTGATAAGATTATTTTACTATACGAGGGCAAACTCGCTGATGGAAATTTTAAAGTGTGTAAAAAAGCAGCAAATCCTTTGTTAGAAAAACAGTTCCTTGAACAATTAGATTTTGCTGACGAACATTGGAAAGCTGTTGCTGAAGATAGATGGTAAAGAACAAATTTACTTTTAAAGAAAACAATATAACACTCCAACCTCTCAGAGATAAGGGTGGGCTGTCGCGACAGCC
>JAZRMB010000048.1:0-48020 GCA_045647245.1 Clostridia bacterium | reverse complement strand
ATTTATACAACCCATTTAATGGGGACGGTCCTGTTTTGGGTCAAAAAGATTGTTTTTGACCCAAAAGACTCTGAAAAGTCTGTCAGGAGCCATCCCCAAATGGTTTGTATTGCATATTAATACATTTTGCTACAAGCCCTTAATTTTTTTGTATACACACAGAAATGTAACAGCAGAATATAACTTTAAAGAAGTTCGTTTATTTTGTCTTTTAATTCAAAAGCAAGTTTTGCACCAACGATTGCTCCAATCTCAAAAAATACTTCTTCATATGTTTCGGTAAGCTTATAATAATATCCTGTAATTTCATCATAATCTTCAATTTTAGGAAAGCGGTCGGAAAAGAACTTTAAGGCATCTCTTTCTGCGTCGTTGATTATTTGAGTATAGGTTTTAGGTGGAGTGTGCTCAAAGGTTTCACCACCGTGTTTAATATAATTCTGAAGTGAATGTATGTTTGAACGTTCAAGGTATTTGTTAAAATTCATATGTTTTCCTCCGTGATTTAAATCTAATGCTATATACTGCTGTTATATTCTGATGAGTTTATATTAACAGCAACAAATCAACTACACAATTCCCCTGATTGAGTATATAGTTATATAAATATATATGCTAAACAGCTAAATCAACGACCATATTTTAAGACTGTCCCCATTTGTACACTTTTATTTTGAAAAATTCGAGGTACGAAAAATCGTAAAAAAAATCCTTATTTTCGGCATAGCTATGCGTAAAATCACACTTCTTAAAATCGACAAGCAGACGGAGCAAATTTGTGTTATAACATTGATGACAATTAAGCCGGTATGATTGTTGAATTTTTACGAAAGGTGTGATATACTTATGAAAGATGAAAAATTTGATAATTATGATGTGTTCCATTCATTCCTTGTTAAAAATGCGGAATTTGATGGTTACATTGAATTACCCAAAATAAAAACAAGTGATACATTGCCTGAAAAAGTTGTTATATTTTCTGAAGCAATGAGCAGAGCTTGGAATGATTACGATTGTTGGGTTGTATTTTATGAGCATGATATAAAATTTGAACGCTTGTGGAACAATCCGAAAAAGTATTTAAACAAGCTGAAAAAATTCAAAGGCGTTATTTCTCCTGATTTCAGTTTGTATCGGAATATGCCGCTTGTTATGCAAATGTGGAATACATATCGTTCAAGAGCCATAGCGGTATGGTTACAGAATAATGGTGTTGAAGTTATCCCGAATGTAAGGTTTGGAGATGAGAGGACATTTTCTTTTTGTTTTGATGGGGTTGAAGAGAATAAGATAGTGGCAATAGGCACGCATGGCTGTATAAATCGAAAAGAGGATAAAATATTCTTCAAAATAGGGTTAGCCCGAATGGTACAAAGGTTATCTCCTAAAACCATAATAGTTTATGGCAATGCACCTTTGAGTATTTTTAAACCATATATGGATATGGGCATCAACATTATAGCCTTTGAAAGCGAGCTTTCAAAATCCCGAAAGCAGGTGAATGCTTAATGGGAGCAGGGAAAGCAGGAGATTTCGGTAAAACCAAAGGCAGCAGATTGGAAGCATTAAGTGATTTGTTGGCAGCTGCGTCACTAATACCCGGATTAGACACCTTTACGAATTTAGCATCAATACCGGTTGACCTTGCAAGAGGAGATTTTCTTTCTGCAGGACTTAGTGCGTTTGGCGCAATTCCGGTTATCGGTGAGGTAGCGGATGTGGCCAAGTACGCAGATAAAGGAATTGATATTGCAAAAACAGTGGATTCTGCGAGTGATGTTGGCAAAACGGCAAAAAAATCCAAAAAGATTATAGATAAGCAAAAAAGGGGGACACCGCGAAATAATAAGGCACAAAATAAACAGGCAAATAGTGTTAGTAAGAAATTAAAATTGTCACCAAAGCAGCAGAGGGAGTTACACGATTTAATCCATGGGCAAAATTGGGGATACCAAGAAATATTAGAAAATGCAAAAGAATGGTTTAATAAATAGACGTCATACTGATTACAGTTTAAACATTGAGATGAAGTAAAGCATATCCGGCTGATATGTTTTGCCTACAAATATATTGCTACAGAAAGGAAATAGCTATGAATAAAAAAGAAATTAATAAAATAGTTATGGCAATGTCGAATTTAAAAGGAGAAAGATTTAGACAAATATCGAGGGGAGGTGCTATGGCAAGCGTTGGATTTGGTGAAATTTCAAAAGCCAAAGTTGCTTATAAAACAGAAAGTGGCAAATTGGAATTACGAGAATCCGTGACATCAAAATACGCAGTTCATATTGATGGCTTTTTTAGAATAACACATCAGGGGAATATTGTGTTATCAAAGGATGATATATTCAGACCTAATTCCCAAATACAAAAGAATGATTTTGATGAAGATAATTTTGAATGGGATGCAGAGGGAAATAATAAGTTTGATGAACAAAAGAATTTGTTTAATGATATTGAATTGTTGGTACAAGATATTATTATAAATGAAATTGGAGACTTGAAAATTGTTTTATCAAATGATTTTTGTATCGAAGTGTTTATTGATACAAATGAAGATGAGGAATGTTGGAGGTTTTTTGAGGTGGGGAATAACGATATTCCGCATATTGTTATAACCGGTTGTGGGTATCAGGAGGAATGATACTATTTATTGATGGGAATCATGAAAATTTTGATATGCTCTACAATCTTCCGATTGCAGAATTTGGTGGTGGTATTGTACACAAAGTAGATGATGGTATATATCATTTGATTAGAGGAGAGGTATATAATATTGACGAAAAAAAATTTTTGTATTTGGTGGGGCAAGTTCGCACGATAAAGAGTATCGTACAGAAGGAAAAAACTGGTGGAAAGAAGAATTACCTATAATTGAAGAGTATCAAAAGGCAGAAAAGAAAATATTAACATACGATTGTACATTTGATTATATTATAACACATTCCGCACCGAGTTCGATACAAAATATCTTTGCTCAAAATTATGAGGACAATGATTTAACTGTTTTTTTAGAGGGAGTCAAGAGTAAATCAAGATATACTAAATGGTTTTTTGGACATTACCATCTGGACAAGAATATTGATGAAAAACATATTGCAGTATTTAATTCGCTTTACAAAATTTAAGGTTAACAGTGTAATGGCTGTTTGGGTTAAATGATAACATTGACATTGCTATAAAAGCTAAAAGTAAAAAAAGCAAAAATTGTATTTATTTTCGCTGTACGTCTTGACAAAAAGCCGTTTTTTGGATAAACTATATATAATGTGAATTTATACCCTGATGCCTGTGCAGGGTATGTGTTATAATATGCAGGCGGAAAGGCTTTTAAAGATGAAAAATACTGAAAAGACAATGGATAAAGTAGTTGCTCTTTGTAAGGGCAGAGGTTATATTTTCCCCGGAAGTGAAATTTACGGCGGTCTCGCAAATACTTGGGACTACGGCCCGTTGGGAGTAGAGTTTAAGAACAATGTAAAAAAAGCTTGGTGGAAAAAGTTTATTGAAGGCTCAAAGTACAATGTGGGTGTTGACTGTGCTATACTTATGAACCCGCAGGTTTGGGTTGCATCTGGTCACGTTGGCGGATTCTCAGACCCTCTTATGGATTGTAAGGAGTGTAAGGCTCGTCACCGTGCGGACAAGCTTATTGAAGATTTTGCATTTGCTAACGGCGAGGCTGTAACTGTTGACGGCTGGAGCAATGAAAAGATGCTCCAGTACATAAAAGAGCATAACATAGTTTGTCCCGAGTGTGGCAAGCAGAACTTTACCGATATCCGTCAGTTCAACCTTATGTTCAAGACATTCCAGGGTGTAACCGAGGATTCATCTTCAACCGTATATCTTCGTCCGGAAACTGCACAGGGTATATTTGTAAACTTCAAGAGCGTGCAGAGAACAACACGTAAAAAGCTTCCGTTCGGTATCGGTCAGGTTGGTAAGTCCTTCCGTAACGAGATTACTCCGGGTAACTTTACCTTCCGTACACGTGAGTTTGAGCAGATGGAGCTCGAATTCTTCTGCAAGCCCGGTGAGGATATGGAATGGTTCTACTACTGGAAGGATTTCTGTATGAACTGGCTTCTTTCTCTTGGTGTTCGTGAAGAGAACCTTCGTTTCCGTGACCATTCACCCGAGGAACTTTCACACTATTCAAATGCAACAACAGATATCGAGTTTGTATTCCCGTTCGGTTGGGGCGAGCTTTGGGGTATAGCTGACAGAACAGACTTTGACTTAAAGCAGCATCAGGAACATTCTGGCGAGAATATGGAATATATCGATCAGGTTACAAACGAAAGATACATTCCCTATTGTATCGAGCCGTCGCTCGGTGCTGACCGTGTGGCTCTTGCGTTCCTTGTTGAAGCATATGACGAGGAAGAGGTTGGAGAAGGCGATGTAAGAGTGGTTATGCACCTTCATCCGGCACTCGCACCTGTTAAGGCAGCAGTTCTTCCGCTTTCAAAGAAGCTTTCAGAGGGTGCAGGCAAGGTATTCGATATGCTCAGTGAAAAGTACAATGTTGAGTATGACGAAGCAGGCTCAATCGGTAAGCGTTACCGCCGTCAGGACGAAATCGGTACACCTGTTTGTATCACATACGATTTCGATTCAGAAGAGGACGGATGCGTAACTGTTCGTGACCGTGACACAATGGAGCAGAAGAGAATTAAGATTGAAGAGCTTGACGCATATATTGCAGAGCTTTTAAAGTTTTAATTGATTAATTGGGGGTATAAAAAATGGGAGTTTTGAGCGAATTTAAGGCGTTTATTTCAAGAGGTAATGTCCTTGATATGTCGGTCGGTGTTATTATGGGTGCGGCGTTCGGAAAGATTGTTACCGCACTTACACAGAATATTATTATGCCCGTTATAACACTCATTGCAGGAAAGGCAAATGTATCAGAGCTTGCTGTTACAATTGCTGCAACCGAGTTTCCTTACGGTCTGTTTCTGCAGGCTATAATAGATTTTCTGTTTACGGCAATTGCTTTATTTGCAATAATAAAAATGGTAAACACCATAAGTGATAAATTTAAAAAGCCGAAGGAAGAGGAACCTAAAAAGGAACCTGAACCTTCAAAAGAAGAGCTTCTTCTTACAGAAATCAGAGATTTATTGAAAAATAAATAATATTTATGATTTTTTTGGCATATACATATTCAGTGTAAGAATATGTATATGCTTTTTTATTAGGTGATTGCGAAATGTTAAAATGTTTTTGTGCCCAAACATATCAATTAGGTTGTGTTAAAACTTAATTGTATACGTTTAAAAGGTACTTTATGAGTATGTTTTAGTGCGGTGGTATTGTTCTTTTGCGCCCGTGCAAAAGAACCAAAACCCGTCTGGGGGTTTCGATTCCCCCGGACCCCTAAACGACCTCGCAGGGGCGACAAGTCGCACCGAGGTGCACAGGATTTAGTTTTGCGTTTTTGTTCCGATGATTTTTCAGCATTCCAAACCGCCCGCTCTCACGCCGCAACCCATGCGGCGGTCGAGCTAAAATCGGGGCACGTGTACAAGGGAAATATGTGCACCGATTTTACGGTTTTCCATGCCGAAAAATTATCGAAACCCAACGGTATGCAAGAAAACTGCGAGAATTTATGCAGTTTGGCGTCAAATACTCAGGAATGGAACAAAATTATTATTTCGCAATTGTGTTTATTGACGAAAGGGGAATTTGTATGGCGGTTGAGAAAGTGACGAAGGTGACTGAAAACGGTGGGGGACAGGTGATGAGTCTTGTAAACCGAAATGAAATGAAGCTTACGGGAGTAACGGATGTTGTGGAATTTTCGGATAATATGATTGAACTTGTTACAAATATGGGTATACTATCGGTAAAGGGTGAGGGGCTTAAACTGCTGAGTGTTTCTACCGACAACCAAACTGCCGGAATAAGCGGAAGGGTAGATTCTGTTGAATATAAAAAGCAAAAGGAAGCAAAAAGCTTTTTTGCAAACCTGTTCAGATGATAGCGGATTATTTTGCATATGAAACACAAGGTTTTTTGCTTATGTGTGCCTGCGGTTTTGTCTGTTCCTTTATCTATCGCATGCTTAATCTGATTTATAAAGAAACGAATCTTAAAAATGACCTGACCGATATATTATACTATATCTTAGTAACATCGTGTTGTGCGTTTTCGGTTATGGTGTGCTGGTATTATCATAATATGCTTATGATGAGATACTATATGTTTTTGGGACTGTTTTTGGGTGCTGTTATATACTTTTTGTCGGCTGATTGGGTGGTAAAACCGATTTTTTCTGTCATTTTTGAAAAAATTTTCAAAATTATGCAGATATTTTTAAAAATACTATTGACACCGGCACGTTTTTTGCATAAAATTATAGTAGTATTGTTTAATAGGATGATTAGGTGTATAGGAATAATAAAAATGGGAGTAAAATCCCGAATCGGGAGAATTGCCAATGAAAACAAATTTAGAAAACACAAAAGCCCCAAGAGGCAAAAAAAATATTTTTGGCAGTATGTTGGGATTAGGCGTGGTATGTCTTGTTGCATCGCTGATAATGGTAGTGCAGGGAATAGCCGTTCAGCCTGATATCAATGAAAACCGCGAGGCAATAGAAGTGCTGAAGGCCGAAATAGAAGCAGAAAAGGAAAAGAAGGCAGAGGTTGAAAGGCTGAGTCAGAATGCTGATTCGGATGAATATATAGAAAAGGTAGCACGAGACAGACTCGGTATGGTCAAAAAGGACGAGATTGTTTTTATTGATGTCTCGGAAAAACAGTAAAAATTGTAAGTTGTGCAAAATTAATTTTTGCATCGCATAAAATGCTAAGGAGGAAGAATCCGCAAATGTCATTAGAGGTAGGAAGTATAGTCGAAGGTAAGGTATCCAAAATTATGCCGTTCGGAGCGTTTATTTCGCTTCCGGGTAAAAAATCGGGTCTTGTACACATTTCTGAGGTTGCAAGGGATTATGTGGAGAACATATCCGACCATCTCAAGGAAGGCGACGACGTAAAGGTTAAGGTTATAAAGATTGATGAGGGTGGAAAAATAAGCTTATCAATCAAGCAGACAATTGAGGTTAAAAAGCCCAGTGAGAAGAAGCAGGCACCGGCACAGAAGGGATACGTACGTCCTGCTGATATTGACTGGAGTCAGGACAGCCGTCAGGATTTATCCTTTGAGGATAAGCTCAGCAGATTCAAGCAGGATTCTGATGAGAAGATGCAGGCACTTAAGAGGTCAAACGAATCAAAGCGTTCGGGTGGATATCGAAGAGGCGGAAGCTCCTTCTGATATCGTATTATTACATATACTGTTAATAAAGCGGTTTTCCCCGCAGATGAAAAAGAAAAATCGTTCAGATTTCCGCTTGGGCGTAAATAAGCGGTGTCGGGACGGTTTTTTTGGTAACAGAAGCTTTGACTGAAGGGAGATTATTTATGGATAAGAATAACT
Source organism: Clostridia bacterium (assembly GCA_045647245.1). GTDB lineage: Bacteria > Bacillota > Clostridia > UBA1381 > UBA1381 > HGM11525. The sequence goes on along the minus strand of JAZRMB010000048.1, from coordinate 40,565 downwards.
ACACATTGCTTTCCGATTTCTATGAGTTTACAATGGCTAACGGATTTTTTAAAGAGGGCCAAAAGGACAGAATTGCATATTTTGATATGTTCTTCCGCCGTATTCCCGACGGTGGTGGTTTTGCGGTAATGGCAGGCGTTGAACAGATGATAGAATATCTGAAAAACCTGTCCTTTACAAATGAAGATATTGAATATTTAAGAAGCAAAAATCTGTTTTGCGAAGAGTTTCTTGATTACCTTAAAAATTTTAAATTTGAATGTGATGTGTGGGCTATACCCGAGGGAACGCCGATTTTTCCGCATGAACCGATAGTGGTTGTAAGAGGGCCCGTAATTCAGGCGCAGTTTGTGGAAACAATGATTCTTCTTTCCATAAACCATCAGAGCCTTATTGCAACGAAGGCGAACAGAATTGTAAGAGCGGCAGAAGGAAGACCCGTAATGGAGTTCGGTTCACGTCGTGCCCAGGGCTACAATGCGGCGATTTTGGGCGCAAGAGCGGCGTATATTGCAGGATGCAGCGGCACAGCCTGCACTATGGCGGACAGAGATTTCCGCTTGTCTGCACTCGGCACAATGGCACACAGCTGGATTCAGCTTTTTGACTCGGAATATGAGGCGTTTCGTGCATATGCCAAAAACTATCCCGATACATGCACTCTTTTAGTTGATACCTATAACGTTTTAAATAGCGGCATACCCAATGCCATAAAGGTTTTTGACGAGGTTTTAAAGCCTATGGGAAAGAGACCGCGCGGCGTGAGAATTGATTCGGGAGATATAACATATCTTTCCAAAAAGTGCAGAAAGATGCTTGACGATGCGGGATATCCCGACTGCGGCATTGTTGCCTCCAACTCACTTGATGAATATATCATAAGAGATATGATACGTCAGGGTGCAGAGATTACCTCCTTCGGAGTTGGTGAAAGGCTTATAACTTCAAGGTCAGAGCCTGTTTTCGGCGGAGTGTACAAGCTTGTGGCGGTTGAGGATGGGAATGGTACGGTTATACCTAAGATAAAGGTCTCGGAGAATGTAGAAAAGATTACAACTCCGGGCTTTAAGCAGGTATATAGACTCTATTCAAGAGAAAACTCTGCAGCAATTGCAGATGTGATTACTTTGAGTGATGAGGTAATTGACGATACAAAGCCGTATGAGATATTTGACCCCGAGCACACGTGGAAACGTAAGAAAATAGAGGATTTTTACGCACGTCCGCTTTTGAAGCCGATATTTAGAAAGGGAGAATGTGTATATACACCCCCCTCTCTTGAAGCACTACGGGAATATTGTAAAATGGAAACCGACGGATTGTGGGATGAGGTTAAAAGATTTGAAAATCCGCATAAGTACTATGTTGATTTGTCAAAGAAGTTGTGGGATATAAAATACGGATTATTAGGGAAGTATCAGTAATGGAAACGAAAATACTAAAAATAGAAAGCCCGGAAGACAAAAGACTTGCCGAAATGGGCGAAATAATAAGAAAAGGCGGCTTGGTGAGCTTTCCGACAGAAACAGTTTACGGACTCGGCGCGAATGCTTTTGACAAAAATGCGGCGCTCAAGGTTTTTGAAGCGAAAAACAGACCTTGCGACAATCCTTTAATCGTTCATATAAACGATATATCAGAGCTTGACGAAGTGGCTTGCGATATCCCCGAGGGTGCGATTGAACTCTTTCGTGAGTTTTCGCCCGGGCCGCTTACAATCATATTAAAAAAGAAGGACACAATCCCCGATGAGGTGACGGCAGGACTTGGCAGTGTTGCTGTGCGTATTCCGTCGCATCCGATTGCAAGAGCACTAATCAGGGAGGCGGGCGTTCCGATTGCCGCTCCAAGCTCAAATCTATCGGGCAGACCAAGCCCCACAAAGGCGGAGCACGTTATATTCGATATGAACGGACGAATTGATGCGATAATCGACGGCGGAGCATCGAGTGTAGGAGTGGAATCGACAGTTGTTGAGCTTACGGACGATGGGATAAATATACTGCGCCCCGGTGGTATCACTAAAAAGGATCTTGAAAGGGTATATAACAGCGTATCGGTGGACAGGCACGTTACCGAAATGGTCTCGGATGGTGAAACTCCCAAATCGCCCGGTACGAAGTACAAGCACTATGCTCCCGAGGCAGAGGTTACGGTTATAGAAGGCGATAAAAAGGTGACCTTTGAAGAGATAAAAAGACTGATTAAAGAGGAAAAGGATATACCGCTCGGAGTTATGTGTTATGACGGCTTTGCATTTGACTCGGAAACTCTTCTTTATATGGGAGATGGGAACGAGCAGTATGCCGAAAGGCTTTTCGATTCATTAAGGCAGTTCGATATCCTTGGAATAAAGAAGGTATACGCACAGTTTGAGGACGACGATGAATACGGTATGGCAGTTAAAAACCGTCTTTTCAAAGCGGCGGCAGGAAGAGTTTTGCATATAGAATCTAAATAATGCAAGGAGAGACGGGGAATGAATTTGGTTGCGCAGATTATCGGAATACTTGCTGTTGCGACGTTTCTTTTAAGCTATCAGCTTAAAAAGCGTAAAAATATTATTATGATGAATGCAACCTCGAGTGTTCTTTATGTTTTGCAGTACATACTCCTTGGTGCATTTGAAGGAGCGGCACTTGATATTATGTCGGCATTTGCATCGGTTGTGGCACATAATAAGGACAGAAAGCTTATAAAGAAATATTTTGCGGCTGTTGTGATAGTTGTAAATCTTATGATGCTGGCAGTGGGGCTTTTGCTTTATAAAAACATATTCAGTCTGTTTTCGATTGCAGGAGCAATGCTTCAGACGGGAGCCTTCTGGTTGACGAACGAAAAGCAGATAAGGTGTGTGTCCTTTTTCGGAGCACCCTTCTGGCTTGTATATAACATAACAAGCCGGGCATACGGCTCGGCTGTCGGCAGTGTTTTGTGTATGATTTCGATAGGGACTGCAATATTTAGGTATGATATATATCCTACGATGAAAAATAAACAAGGGGAAGGTCTTTAAACGGGACTTTCCTCTTTCGTTTTATATGGAAATTCCTCTTGTATTTTAATGTAAAATATGGTAGAATAATTTTGTGGAATTAGGTGAATTGATGTGGAAGGAATAAAAAGCCTTTCCCTTGAGAAAATGCTGTATTTACGGCACATCCTAAAGGCTGTGCCCTACAATTGCTTACGTGATGGGATGGTGGGTTGCGAAGCAACCCGGAGAGAAAAAATGATAATATTAATTACAGGTGCATCACATACCGGTAAAACGGTTTTGGCACAGAAATTACTTGAAAAATATAAATATCCTTATCTGTCAATAGACCATTTAAAAATGGGATTGATTCGCAGTAACAATACAGAACTTACACCAATGAGCGATGATTCAAAGCTTACCGGATATTTGTGGCCTATTGTAAAGGAAATGATAAAAACAGCCATCGAAAATCGGCAAAATTTGATTGTTGAGGGGTGCTACATTCCTTTTGATTGGGAAAAAGATTTTGAAATAGAGTATCTTGAAAATATAAAATATTCTTGTCTTGTTATGAGTAAAAAATATATAGAGAATCATTACAATGATATAACGAAGTATGCAAGCGTGATTGAAAGTCGTTTGAACGATGAAGACTATACAATAGAAAGTGCCCTGAAGGAAAATGATTTAATTTTGAAACTTGCAACAAAACACAATGTAAATTATATACTTATCGATGATGAATATAGTATCAATGTTGATTTGTGATGTTGACACCTCATCAGTCACTTAGTGAGTTTACCCTCAAGGGGAAGCCTTTGAATGATGTTGCATCTAAACCGTCTATCCCGCATATGGAAGATTATATTGAATAATGTCGAAATATTAAAGAAATATTAAATCAAAAGTGTTGATAAATGGATAACATTTGTAAGGAGAAGATATGAGCAGAAAGAAAATTAAAATATTAAGCAGTGTTGTTGGCATTATCTCTATACTTCTTATTATTACACTGGCATTAGTAGATACATATACCGAGTATTATGTTATCGTTTTTAGAACGGGTTCGCCGGGGTTGTTGCATTTTTCTTTTGTTATTTTGTCTGTTGCCATTGTTACGTTGGGCGTAACAATGTATAAAGATAAGCAGATGGGATTTTTAAAAACAGTTGTATTTGTACTTGTATCTATTAGTATATTTACATGTTCATTTTTTGGATACGCTGTTACCGATTTGGAAAATAAGTATTACAGGTTTTATTCCCCTGATAAAAAATACTGTATAATTGCCAGAGAATGGGCGTTTCTTTTGGGTGGAGGAGTTTACGTTTATGAGCCATTGAATGCTCTGCTTGCAAGAGAAGTAGCAAGGCTTGGGACTGATGATGGATATAGAGCTATAAAACACCATGATTACTCTATAGAATGGAATGAGAATGTAGTAACATTTACAATAGGGACAGGAAACGGGTACGAAGATACCGTAATAATTGAACTTAAATAAAAATAATATAAATGGCAAAATTGCGGGGAATGCGTATACATTCCGACAAAATTTTTTTGACTCTGACTTGACACGAGCTTGACGCTATAAGGATTGGCGTCTGAAATGTACAGTCTTTATAGAGTAAATACATAAGACTAAAAAAGGAAGTGACATAAAAATGAATATTTTATTTGTATGTACGGGTAACACTTGCCGTTCACCTATGGCGGCGGCGTTATTTGGTAAAATTACAACGGAAAAGAATATGGATGTTAGAATAGAGTCGGCAGGCATATTTGCAAATGACGGCGAGGGTGCATCAACAGAGGCGGTCGTTGTTATGAAAAAGTACGGCATAGAGCTTTTGTCGCATCACGCGCAGTCTTTAAATACAGAGCTTGTGGAAAAAAGCGATTTAATTCTTGTTATGACGCCTGCGCACAAGATGGTTTTTACAGGAAGCGGATGCGATAAGGTATACACCATATGCGAATATGCGGATATTGACGGTGACATACCCGACCCGTTCGGCGGTGACGTGGAGGAATATGAGGAATGTGCCGAAAAGTTATACAAGGCACTTTTGATTATTGCCGATAAGCTTTAAAAAAATATATATACGGTGATTGATATGGCACAATACACTATAAGACAGATGAATAAGGAAGATTCGGTGGCACTTGCTGCACTTGATAAGCTGTGCTTTTCGGTGCCCTGGTCGGAAAACAGCTTCCGAGAGGAGGCGGAAAATGAAAAAGCGGTATACTATGTTGCCGAGGATGAGGGTGCGATAATAGGTTATATCGGATTCTGGAATATTATTGATGAGGGGCATATAACAAATATTTGTGTGCATCCCGACTACAGAAGAAGAAAAATAGCCTCGGCACTTCTTGAGATGGCGGCAAGAACTGCAATAAAAAATAAGCTTGTTCTTTTGACACTTGAGGTAAGAAGCTCAAACACAGCCGCTCAGGGGTTATATAAAAGCTTCGGCTTTCAGGATGTGGGGAAGAGACGAGGTTATTACAGAGAGCCTGTTGAGGATGCGGTTATTATGACGCTTATGATGGGCGAAAGTGAAGAGTGAGTAAAAATACTTTTAAAAGAAAACTGAAATGGAGAAAAAAATGACTAAGATTATACTTGGAATAGAAAGCTCCTGCGATGAAACTGCGGCGGCGGTTGTAAAAGACGGCAAAGAGGTGCTTTCAAATATTATAAATTCGCAGATTGATTTACATAAAATATACGGCGGAGTAGTGCCCGAGATTGCATCAAGAAAGCATATCGAGAATATTTCGGTAGTGGTCGATGAGGCAATAAAAGAGGCAGGAATTGAATTTTCGGATATAGATGCAATAGCCGTAACATACGGCCCGGGGCTTGTGGGTGCGTTGCTTGTGGGCGTGTCCTATGCAAAGTCGCTTTCCTTCGGACTTTCAAAGCCGCTTGTTCCGGTGCATCATATAAGAGGGCATATAACGGCAAATTCAATAGCACATCCCGATGTGGAGCCTCCGTATGTTTGCCTTGTTGCATCGGGCGGACATTCGCATATTGTAATGGTGAACAGCTATACCGATTTTGAGGTTATTGCACGTACAAGGGACGATGCCCCGGGCGAGGCTTTTGATAAGATTGCAAGGGTGCTCGGTCTTGGATATCCGGGCGGACCGTTGATTGATAAGCTTGCAAAAGAAGGAAACCCAGATGCCATAGCATTCCCGAGGGTGACAATGGCGGAGGGTTCGCTTGATTTCAGCTTTTCGGGCGTAAAAACGGCTGTTATAAACTATCTGCATAAGGCAGAGCAGAAAAATGAAGAGATAAATAAAGCCGATGTTGCGGCAAGCTTCCAGAAGGCGGTGTGCGAAGCACTTGTAACGCATACCGTAAAAGCGGCAATGGAGAGAAATGTAAAAACAGTTGCAATGGCAGGCGGTGTTGCATCTAACAGTAACTTAAGAGAAATGATGCAAAAAGAATGTGAAAAGCATGGTATAAATGTGATTTATCCGCCGCCAATTCTCTGCACCGATAACGCCGCTATGATAGCTGCTGCAGGCTATTTCGGATATATAAACGGTGATTTTGCATCAAGCGATTTAAACGCCGTTGCAAATCTGCCTTTGTAAGATGAAGTACGAAAAAGGTGAACCGACAGGGGAAGAAAGTTGTCTGTCGGTTCACCCTTTTTTTGTTTACTTGGGATGTTCGAAGTAAAGGAGACATCGTAGGGAATGCATTTATGCATTCCGCTACCGGATTTTGATTAACGCCGTATCATGCGGCGAAATTGCACATCAACAGGCGGAACGGATTAATCCGTTCCCTACGATTTTCCTTCGTTCCAACATCTCTGCAAAATATAATTTGTGTTTTCACACAATCTGACGTACATTTTTTAGTAGCATTTATTAAGTAATTATATATATGATAGTAGGGACGTGCTGTGATGACACGTTTTTTTCACCTATTTCGTCTTCACCTCACGTCCCTTTGGCAGATATGTTTTGACTTTTCGGTGCGTGCCACCAGTACGGCCACATCACACTATCTGCTGAGCCTAAGGTTGCCCATACTGTTTTTTCCCATTCTTTGTACGTCCATACATTGTTTTCTTTTGAAAAAACAAGAATTTCTCCACTACCATTATTTTCAGTAACATAATAGACCCTTGCTGAATTGTCCGAATAATCAAGAACCTTCAGAAAATCAATTTCCCCTATCATTGTATTTTCTTTGTAATTCTCTGTAAAATAATACCCGTACTTGGCGGTTAAAGCTTCGCATTTAGCCAAGGATATGCCCCAATATAAAATGGGAGATAAGAGAATAATGATTAATATTACGGCTATTCGTTTTTTCATTGTGTTACTCCTTCATTCCGAGTATGTTTTTCATCAGGTTATAGCTTTCTTTTGCTTTATTTCCGAAGTCGTTGGGTATTGGATTAGTAAACAAATGGGGACTGTCCCTATATGTTTACTTTTTTAGTCTTTTTCACCTTCTGCAATAAGCTCTTCGGCATACATATCGCCAATTTCACGCATATACTCTGTAAGAACCCTTACCACCCTTTCGGTTTTGTTTAAAAGTTCAAAATACATTTTTTCATAATCCGGCATACAAAATCCTCCTTAAAATTAAAAAAAGTGTGCACAACCGAGGTTATACACACTGAAAAACGTAAACCCCTATTGTAGTCACACGAACCTAATAGTATAGAGTAACCTCATACACAAAATTAGCCGGAGTTTACATTTTTTAACGTAAACATAACTAATTTTGTGTATACCAAATAAATCACATACATATTATGCGAGTACTCTTTAAAAACTATTAAATTCGGTGACATATTTATAATACCATAAATTTCGACAATTGACAAGTGGATTTTAAAAACTGTTTATGATTTCGTCATACATTTTTCGACAAAAATTTTAAAATGAATTCTGTATGTGAACATATTGTTAAATAAATAACTTTGCTTGACATTGTGAATTTTGGGTAGTATAATATAATTGTGAGAGAATTTGGTAATTTTTGCCGAAAGGCAAGATTTATTTTGCATACAGGTGAGCAGAATGTGGCAAAATATAATATACCAAATTATGAAGATACGCAAAGTAAAGAGGGTGAGATTATGATGAGAATAGATGCTACGGTCTGCAAGGAAACGAAGTACATTGCATATTTTGTGCTTATGCTGAGTTTTTTGATGCAGGCTGTTTTTCTTGTTTTGGGAAAATGGGACTACACTGTTCTTCTCGGTAATCTTCTCTCGGGTGTTGCGGTTGTCCTTAACTTCCTTTTTATGGGTATAGGAATACAAAAGGCGGTAGAAAAGGACGAAAAGGATGCAAAAACGGCAATCCGATTGTCGCAGTCGTACAGAATGCTGTTTATGCTTGTTGTTATAGTCATCGGCGTTGCTGCGCCGTGCTTTAATATGTGGGCGGTTATAATTCCGGTAGTATTCCCGAGAATTGCAATCGCTTTAAGACCTTTAACAGGCAGGAGGTGAATAGAAATTAATACGAAAACAAAGCGCTTTATGGCGTTAGATATTTTATATTTGTGTATTATGCTGTTACCTATTGCGGTGGGAATTGTTTTAAAAATTCTTACAACTCCTGTGTCGGAAGGTATACAGATTACCGGTGCGCAGATATATTTGAAAATACCGATGCCCATACAGGATTTGGTTATTACAAGTGCCCAGATTAATTCATGGTTGGTGATGATTTCTATATTCGGACTCTGTCTTTATCTGACTCACGGCTTAAAGACGAGGAATATATCAAAAAGACAGCACCTTGCGGAATGGATTGTTCAGACTGTGGAGAATATTGTAAAGCAGAATATGGGCGAGTATTTTACGGGCTTTTCTGCATTTATTGCTTCAATACTTGCACTGTCGGCATTTTCAAGTTTGATTACGTTGGTGGGACTTTATCCGCCGACATCGGATTTGAATGTTGTTGCAGGCTGGGCGGTTATAGCGTTTGTGCTGATTACCTATTATAAGATGAAATGCGGACCGCTGTATTATCTTAAAGGACTTGCAAGCCCGGCTCTTTTAACACCGCTTAACGTTATCGGAGAAATTGCAACCCCGGTATCGATGGCTTTCCGTCATTACGGAAATGTGCTCTCAGGTGCGGTTATATCGGTGCTTGTGGCGGCAGGTCTTCAGGGGTTGTCAAAAATCATACTCGGATGGCTTCCGGGCTTTTTGGGAGAATTTCCGTTTTTTCAGATTGGTATTCCTGCGATACTGTCAATTTACTTTGACTTGTTCAGCGGATGCCTGCAGGCGTACATCTTTGCAATGCTTACTATGATGTATGTTTCGGACGGATTCCCGATGGAAGATTATTTTAAAAAGAAAAAAATTAAACAGACTAATTGAGGAGGAAATTAAAAATGTTAGAACTTGCTATTGGTATTATTTTGGGAGCGTGTGCACTTGGTGCAGGTTGTGCAATGATTGCAGGTATAGGCCCGGGTATCGGTGAAGGTAACGCGGTTGCAAAGGCTTGTGAAGCTATCGGCCGTCAGCCTGAGTGTAAGGGTGATGTAACAAGTACTATGCTTATGGGTTGTGCGATTGCGGAAACAACAGGTCTTTATGCACTTGTTATTGCAATTTTGCTCATATTTGTTGCACCCAATCTTTTGGTAGATATTTTAATGAGTGCTATCGGTTAATATTAAGGAGACTAAAATGGTACAGACATTAGATGTTATTTCTGTCAATTTGTGGCAGATACTGATTTCTCTTGCCAATCTTCTGATACTGTTCCTTATGTTCAAAAAATTCCTCTTTAAGCCGGTTAAAAATATATTGGCTAAAAGAGACAGCGAGATAGAAATGCGCTATACCGATGCCGACAATGCAAAGATGGCGGCAGAGGAGAGCAAGGGAAAGTGGGAAGCAAAGCTTTCGGGTGCCAAAGCTGAGGCAGACTCTATTATTGCAAGTGCAACCGATAATGCAAAATTCCGCTCTGAAAAGATTGTTGAAGAGGCAAATGCAAAGGCTGAGAGTATTATGCGTAAGGCTGAAAATGAGGCGGAGCTTGAGCTCAAAAAGGCGGCTGATAAAATCAAGAAAGAAATTGTTGAGGTATCGGGTGCTCTGGCTGAGAAGATGCTTGAACGTGAAATTAACGAAAAGGATCATCATAATCTGATAGACTCCTTTATTGAGAAAATAGGTGAAGACAATGACTGAGATAGGTAAGGAGTACGGCACCGCCCTCTTTATGCTTGCCTTGGAGGCAGATAAAAAGAAGGAATATGCCGAGGCTTTGGATACAGTCTCACAGGTGTTTTGTGAAAATCCGGATTATATCGGTATCATATCATCACCTGCTATTTCTCTTGAGGAAAGACTTAAGGTTATTGAAGAGGCGTTTTCTTCTTTTATCCCCGAAGATGTTCTTTCCTATTTACAGCTTTTGTGCGAAAAAGGACGTATGTTCTGCTTTGCTGATTCGGTAAAGGAATATATGCTTTTATTGGAAGAGTCACAGCGTATGGCAAAGGCAAAAATTACAACTGCTGTTGAAATGACAGGTGACGAAAAGATGAGGCTTGTTAAGAAGCTTGAGGATATTTCCAAAAAGGCTGTAGAGCCGGAATATTATATTGATAAATCGTTGCTCGGCGGCGTGGTTATTGAGCTTGAAGGAAGAGTTATCGACTCAAGTTTAAAAACGCAGCTTCGTGATATAAAGGAAGTGATAAAAAAATGAGTACAAGACCGGAAGAAATCAGTAATATAATTAAAGAACAAATAAAGAATTATAAAGCAAGAATCGAGATGAAGGAAACCGGAACGGTTATCCTTGTCGGAGACGGAATTGCAAGAGTTCACGGTATCAGTGAATGTATGGCAGGTGAGCTTCTTGAGTTTGATGACGGAAGCTTCGGTATGGCTCAGAACTTGGAGAGTGAAACGGTATCCGTTGCACTTTTGTCAAATGAAAACAGTATACGTGAGGGAACAGAGGTAAGAAGAACAGGTAAGGTTCTCTCGGTTCCCGTAGGCGATGCACTTTTAGGAAGAGTTGTAGACGCTTTGGGTGTGCCCATTGACGGAAAGGGCCCGGTTGAATATAAAGAAACTCGCCCCGTTGAGTCGGAGGCACCCGGTATTATTGAGAGAAAGAGCGTGTCGGTTCCGCTTCAGACAGGTATTAAGGCTATCGACAGTATGATTCCGATAGGAAGAGGTCAGAGAGAGCTTATTATCGGCGACCGTCAGACGGGTAAGACGGAAATTGTTATCGACACAATCATAAATCAGAAAAATTCCGACGTAATATGTATATATGTAGCAATCGGACAGAAAAACAGCTCGGTTGTACAGCTTGTTAACAACCTTTCAGATGCAGGTGCAATGGAATATACAATCGTAGTATCGGCATCGGCATCCGAGACAGCGCCGCTTCAGTATGTGGCACCCTATTCGGGCTGTGCAATGGCGGAGTATTTCAGAGAGCAGGGAAAGGATGTTTTAATCATATACGATGACCTTTCAAAGCACGCCGTTGCATATCGTGCACTTTCGCTTTTAATCAGACGTCCGCCTGGACGTGAGGCGTACCCAGGTGACGTATTCTATCTGCATTCACGTCTTTTAGAGAGAGCTGCTTGTGTTGCACCCGAGTACGGCGGCGGTTCGATTACCGCACTGCCTATAATTGAAACTCAGGCAGGTGACGTGTCGGCATATATCCCGACAAATGTAATTTCAATTACCGACGGTCAGATATTCCTTGAAACAGAGCTTTTCCACGCAGGCGTAATGCCGGCAATCAACCCCGGTATTTCGGTAAGCCGTGTTGGAGGTTCTGCACAGCTTAAGGGTATGAAGAAGGTTGCGGGCGAATTGAAGCTTTTGTATTCGCAGTACCGTGAGCTTCAGGCATTCTCACAGTTCGGAAGTGATTTGGATGCCGATACAAAGGCAAGACTTGCACTGGGTGAGAGAATTGTTGAAGTTTTGAAGCAGGACAGAAATTCACCTGTTCGTGTAGGCTGTCAGGTGGCAATTGTTTATGCCGTAACAAAGGGATATTTGAACGATGTTCCCGTTAAAAAGGTCAAGGAATACGAAAGCAATCTCTTTGAGCTTTTAGAGAATAAATACACATCCTTCCTCGAAAGCGTTGAAGCCGGAAATTGGGAGGAAGATGATATCAGTGCACTTGAAGCTGCTCTTCGCGAGATGAAGAGGTGACGGTATGGGTGCTGATATAAAGAATTTAAGAACACGTATTAAAAGTGTAAATTCCACATTGCATCTGACAAAAGCTATGGGGCTTGTTGCTTCATCAAAAATCAGACGTGCCAATCAGCAAATGGAAAAAAGCCGTCAGTACAAAGAAGCAGTAAAGGATGCGGTAAGAGAGCTTATGTCAAGCGAGGATTGCAGAAAAAGTCCATATCTTGCCGAGAATACAAACGGTAAAACGTGCCTTATTACCATTGCGGGCGACAGAGGTCTTGCAGGCGGTTATAATGCGAACATTTTCCGTAAGGTGAAGGAATATCCCGATGCAGAAATTATTCCAATCGGTAAATATGCCTGCGATAAATACGGAAACGGGTTTTCTTCGTCTGAAACCTTCGGCTATGGCGAGGCAAAAAAGCTTGCGGAGGAAATATGCCTGAGCTTTATCGAAGGAAAGTATGAGCGTGTGGGTATAGTATGCACAAAGTATATTTCCATGATGTCTCAGGAGGCGCAGGTGGAATGGGTACTGCCGCTTGAGAAAAAGCAGAATGATAAAAGAAGCGGAGTAGTATTTGAACCTGATGAATTGACGGTGCTTGGTATTATAATACCCGAATATGTGGCAGGTGTTTTGGTTGCGTGTGTAAAGGAAAGCTTTGCCTCGGAGGTTGCCGCACGCCGTGTTGCAATGGATTCAGCAGGTAAGAATGCGCAGGAAATGCTTGATGACCTTTCGATTGCGTATAATAGGGCAAGACAGGGTGCAATTACTCAGGAAATTACCGAAATTGTTGCCGGAAGCGGCTTATAAGGGAGGCAAGAATAAAATGTCAGATACAGCAAAAGGCAGCGTACTGCAGGTTATGGGACCTGTTGTTGACGTTAGCTTTGAAGAAGGCAAGTTGCCTTCAATATATAATGCACTTACAATGCAAAACGGGGATAAAACCCTTACGGTTGAGGTTGCTCAGCATATCGGCGATAATACAGCTCGTTGTATTGCTATGTCTTCTACCGACGGTCTTAAAAGAGGTACTCCTGTTACAGATACGGGTGAGACAATTACAGTCCCGGTAGGACGTAAAACACTCGGAAGAATATTTAACGTTCTCGGCGAGACAGTCGATAATAAGCCATTTGAAGAAGGCGTAGAGAGATGGAACATACACCGCTCGGCACCTGCATACAATGAGCTTTCAACAGCAACAGAGATACTTGAAACAGGTATAAAGGTTATAGACCTTATCTGCCCCTATGCAAAGGGTGGTAAAATCGGTCTGTTCGGCGGTGCGGGCGTTGGTAAAACGGTTCTTATTATGGAGCTTATCAATAATATCGCAAAGCAGCACGGCGGTCTGTCGGTATTCACCGGCGTTGGCGAGCGTACAAGAGAAGGAAATGACCTTTATAATGAAATGATGGAGTCGGGCGTTCTTTCCAATACAACACTTGTTTACGGACAGATGAACGAGCCACCCGGTGCAAGAATGAGAGTTGGTCTCTCGGGTCTTACAATGGCTGAATATTTCAGAGATGAAGAGGGACAGGACGTGCTTCTCTTTATCGATAATATTTTCAGATTCACTCAGGCGGGTAGTGAGGTTTCGGCACTTTTGGGACGTATGCCGTCAGCCGTTGGTTATCAGCCGACACTTGCTACAGAAATGGGTGATTTGCAGGAGAGAATTACTTCAACAAAGAAGGGTTCAATCACATCAATTCAGGCGGTTTATGTGCCTGCGGACGACCTTACAGACCCTGCACCTGCAACAACCTTTGCGCATCTTGATGCTACAACGGTTCTCTCTCGTGATATTGCATCACAAGGTATTTATCCGGCAGTTGACCCGCTTGAGTCAACAAGCCGTATTCTTTCACCCGAGGTGCTTGGCGATGAGCATTACAATGTTGCAAGAGAGGTTCAGAGGATTCTTCAAAGATATAAGGAGCTTATGGATATCATTGCAATTATGGGTATGGATGAGTTGTCCGATGAGGATAAGCTCTTGGTTCAAAGAGCAAGAAAGATTCAGAGATTCCTTTCACAGCCCTTCTTTGTATCTGAGAAGTTTACAGGTATCGAGGGTACTTATGTGCCGCTTTCAGAGACCATCAGAGGCTTTAAGGAGATTATAGAAGGCAAGCACGACGACCTGCCCGAGTCTGCGTTCCTCTTTGTAGGTACAATTGATGAGGCAGTTGAAAAGGGCAAGAAGGCGTAAGATGCAAAAAGCTCACCAAAAGCAATTGATTTTGCATAGCGGTGGAAAGGAATGGTAGTAATTGAGAACCTATAAGCTTGTAATTTCATCGCCTGAGGGTGATTTGTTCCGTGATGAAGCAGTGAAAATCAGCGTAAGAGGAGTAGAGGGAGACCTTGCAGTAATGGCAGGACATATACCCTTTATTACGGCTGTTAAAGAATGTGACTGTGTTATAGAGTTTGAAAACGGCGATATAAAAACAGGCCATACCGACGGCGGAGTGCTGAATGTTGCACAAGATACCGTAACACTGCTATCGGGAAGTTTTGAATGGAAATAAAAATAAGAGCCCACGCGGCTCTTATTTTTATGGGCTCTTGTAGGAGTGGGCGTCCTGATGGTACGTATCAGACTTAGTTAAAATGTCAGATGCATAGCAGCGGAGACTGCCGAACCCTACAATGTAAATTTTAAATTGTTAAATTGTGCTACTTATATTATTTCAATCTGTTGACTTTAAAAATCAAGGTTGTAACAAATGTTGAAATTACGATTTCAGGCAACATATATGAGCCATTATAAATAACAGAGTATACAAGCACGCTTTGCCCCTCTCCGGCATAGACGCCCCATATTAAAATACCTGAAAGGATGTGGCATATGTATCTTAAAAGTGTTACAATGAATGCGCAAATTCCTGCGGTAACAGGGCTTTTTTTATTTATCAACCTGTAAAATACGCCGCTAAGTCCAAGCACGCCGAAAGCGGCGATATAGTCGAGAAAAACAACGAGCCCAAAATTTAAAAATGTTTGTGTCGGCGGTGGATAGAAGCCGAACATCATTTGTATGAGTGCATATGAAACAGAAGCACAAAGCCCCCATTTTGCGCCGAATAAAATACCTGCCGTAATAATCGGCACCATTGATGCAAGAGTTATGCTCCCACCCTGCAGCCACGGCGCGGGGACTAGCTTTGATACCCACATGAGCGCCGTTGCAAGCGCTACCATAAGTGCACTTGCAGTTAGTTTTTTTGTTGTGTTCATAGTAATTATTCCTTTCTTTTGATAAATTTGAAAGAATAATTCCAACAAAAAATCGAACCGAGGGAATCGGTTCGATTAAAGAAATCTGAACAAATATTTCCCTACGTTGGCATTATCCAAATCAGGTTTCGGGTTAAAGCGGCAATACGCTTACTCTCAGCCTGCATGACGCAAGCTCCCCTTTTAAGTTGTCGTTCCGGAACAAGTACATTATAAATTAAAAAATAATGTTTGTCAAGAGGTTTTTAATGTGATATAATGAGTTTGCAAAGCAAACTCAATGAATTGCCTTTGGCATGAATTGCACCTTGCGGTGCATTAAACAGAAAAGTAAACATATAGGGACAGTCCCTATATGTTTACTTTTAACCGGTGAAAAGGAGGGGGATTTTCTTGAAAAAGGAAAAGTGGTTGATTGGTGAAATAGACCGATGGCATGAGATGGAGATTGTAAGCGAGGAAACTGCATCGATATTAAAAGGTATGTACAAGCCGAAAAAAAGCATAGGATTTCTGACTGTGCTTTTGTCGGTAGTCGGATGTTTGCTTATAGGAATGGGAATTGTTCTTTTGAGTGCAAACAATTGGTGGTATGAATTGCCGCTTGCAGTTCGTGCAGTTATTGGATTTATGCCGCTTGTGATTTCTCAGATTATTGTAATATATGTATTGAGGTTTAAAAGAAACAGCACTGCCTTTCGGGAAGGAGCGGCATTGCTTAATATGGCGGGTATTTTTGCAGTGATTGCATTAGTGGGACAGATTTTTCACCTGCCGGGCGATTTTACAAATAACCTGCTTTTGTGCGGAATACTTTCATGCCCGGTTATGCTTATGCTTGACGCGATTTCGCCTTTGATTATATTTTATTGGACAGCATTAAACGGCGGAATATTTTACGATAAAGAAATCGGAATTGTGATAGCGTTTGTTATGTTTTTAGTCGGGGCGGTATATGCGTTGAAGAAATGCCGCAGAATCAGCGGCAGCAGTACATATCTTTCCTTTATTACGGTATTCTCGGGCTTTATGCTGATATTACTTTCGGCTTTGAGATGCGGGGACGAAATGAGTATTGCAATTGGTGCTTATACTTTGATACTTCTTGCATCATCAACGATTTTTTCGGGTGGTGAAGGTGTCTTTGAAGTTATGGGCAGGTTGGGGTTTCTTATTATGACTTCGGTTTGCACATATTCGGGTTTGTGGGAGTATAGCTATGACTTTGACGGTATTTTGTTTTTGGTACTGACGATGGTTTTGGTACTTTTTGCTTTATTACTGTCGATAAGAAGTATAAAATTAAAAACCTACGATTTATTTCTGACAGCTTCCTTGCTGACTCTTGTTCTGCGCATTGTATGGGCAGGTGCGGGGCTTAACAACGCACCATTTGATACATTATGTATGATTATCTTCAATATAATACTGCTTTGTGTGAGTGTGTGGTATCTGGTGACAGGTGCGAAAAAGGTAAATATGTATAATGCAAATACGGGTATGATAATGTTGTGTACATTGATTGTAATGAGATTTTTTGACAGCCAAATGCCGTTGTATATAAGAGGTATTGTGTTTTTGACGATTGGAGCAGGGTTTTTACTCTTTAATTTGTATCTATCCAAATCAAAGAAAAGAATGAAAGGGGATTCTGTATGAAAAAGAATGTTATAATAGCAGTAATCATCGTATTTATTCTACAGCTTTTTGTGCCTCTTTATATGATATGGGAGAAGTATGACGTCTTACGGACGGGCGAAGAGGTTAAAATCAAAGTTGAACCGATAGACCCGTATGATGCATTCAGAGGCAGATATGTTTCTTTGTGGTATGACTATGAGCTTGGCTATGAGGAAAGAAAAGGAAGGTACGGAATTTTAGAAACGGGAGAAGACGGGTTTTCGGTCGTGAAGAGAGTAAGCAACGAAAAACCTGAAAATGAACTTTATCTGATGGGAAAGGAAGAGGGATATTTTTACATTCCGCTTGACAGATACTATATGGAAGAAACACTCGCTCCCGAAGCGGAAAAGGTGATTTCCGGCGGAGTGGAAGCATATATTACGGTCAGAATAAAGGGCGATAAGTCGGTGATTTCGGGGCTTTATGCCGAAGGTATGCCGATTGAGGAATATTTGGAGAGAGACTTTTAACGCAGACATTGTGGGATAATATTGAAAGGAGTAAAAACGTGGGGAATATAAAAAAATTGATTAAGGACACCATAGAACTGTTTCCGGAGAATATTGATATTTTTGATGGTGAGTTACGAGGTGATAACGGTTTTTACTCGGAAGAACTGAAAAAAGAATATCAAAAAGTTATAGAAGCGGCTGAATGACGTTTTTGTCCTGATTTGACACGAGATAACATATGAAAATGACGAAACGGAGTAAGTAATATGGTAGATACTGTAAAGATAAAGGGAAACAATTATAAAATAAGAAAAATTCTTCCTAAAGACAACCGGCCTTTGGCAGAGATTATAAGGAATAATCTTGAAAAACACAAGCTTGATATTCCGGGTACGGCATATTTTGATGCAGGACTTGATACGCTTTCAAAGGTTTATTCGGATGGCAGTATAAGCGGTTATTTTGTTCTGGCAGACAGTGATGATAATGTTATTGGCGGAATCGGTTTTGCAAAGTTGCCACATATTGAAGCTTGTGCGGAATTGCAGAAATTATATCTTGCAGACTCTGTAAAGGGCTTTGGTTTGGGGTATGTTCTTATAAGATATATCGAAGAAAAAATGCTGGAGGCAGGTTTTCGCTCGTCCTATCTTGAAACACACGAAAACCTCGAAGCGGCAATACATATTTATGAAAAGTGCGGATACAAAAGAATAGATTGCCCCGAGAATGCGGTGCATTCTGCAATGACGCATTTTTATTTGAAGAGCCTTTTTTGAGCGTAGAAAAAAAGGCTTATCAAAAGCAATGGTTGACAACATTCGCTAATCCGTATATAATATAGATTGAGTAATTGTGCGTATTTGATATAAAGGAAATATAAAGAAAATATAAAGAAAAGGAAGATGTAATTATGAAAATGAGATTAAAGGACGGAAAATTAAAGGTGCTTACCTTAAGTTATGATGACGGCGTTGTGCAGGACATCAGGCTTATTAAGATAATGGACAAGTATGGTTTGAAGGGTACATTCAATATCAATTCGGCACTCTATCTTGACGAGGATGCGGTGCGAGAAAAATACTACGGCAGAATGAAGCTTTCCGAAGCAAAGGAGTTATATATAAACTCGGGACACGAGGTTGCGGTGCATGCATATACACATCCGTTCCTTGAGATGCTTGATTCGACCGAGGTTGTTTATGAAATAATCGAGGACAGAAAGGCTATTGAAAAGGACTATGGTGTGATAGCAAGAGGTATGGCGTATCCTTTTGGTACATACAGCGATGAGGTTGTAGATATTTTAGAGAAATGCGGCATTGTGTATTCAAGAACCGTTAAGTCAACCTTTGGATTTAACTTCCCCGAAAACTGGCTGACACTTCATCCTACTTGCCATCACAACTATGAAAAGCTTGATGAGCTGATAAAAAAGTTTATTGAGAAACCCAGCAGATTCGGTAAAGCCGAAATGTTTTATCTTTGGGGACACAGCCATGAATTTGATAATAACGATAACTGGGATGTTATTGAAAGATTCTGTGAATATGCAGGCGGACGTGAGAATATATGGTATGCCACAAATATTGAAGTGTATGATTATGTAATGGCGTATAAGAGTCTCAATACAAGCTATGATAAGAAGATAGTACATAATCCGTCGGCTATAGATGTGTGGGTTGAAATAGCTGGTGAAGTATATTGCGTAAAGGCCGGAGGAACTCTTAACCTTAATTGACATACTTTTTAATTATGCATAGGTGGAAAGGATTGATATTTTAATGCATAATGCGGAAAATAAAATGGGGGTAATGAATGTCAACAGGCTTTTGATAACAATGGCACTGCCTTTGATGGCATCAATGCTCATACAGTCGCTTTATAATATAGTGGATTCGATTTTTGTGGCAATGTACAGCAAGGACGCATTAACAGCAGTATCGCTGTGTTTTCCTGTTCAGTCGCTTATGATATCTCTGGCGGCGGGAACGGGCGTGGGAGTCAATTCCTTGCTTTCAAGAAGGCTTGGTGAGAAGCGTTTTGAGGAAGCCAACAAGGTTGCCGCAAACGGAATTTTTCTAGGTAGCATGTCCTCACTTGCGGTGGCAATTATCGGAATCTTATTCTCGGACAAGTTTTTTGCAATATTTACAGATACTCCGCAAACAATAGAAATGGGAAGACAGTATATGATGATTTGTACCGTCTTTTCAATCGGAGTGTTTATGCAGATTATAGCGGAAAGACTGTTGCAGGCAACGGGAAAGACGCATCTTAGTATGATAACGCAGATGGCTGGTGCTGTGCTTAATATAATTCTTGACCCGATTATGATTTTCGGACTTCTGGGCTTCCCGAAACTCGGAATTACAGGTGCGGCAATTGCAACGGTAATAGGCCAGTGCTTTGCAATGGTGCTTGCATTTATGATGAACCGTTACAAAAATACCGAGATTAAAATCAAGCTTAAAGGCTTTAAACCGGACTCAGGGATAATAAAGGATATTTACAAAGTCGGCATACCGGCGATAGTTATGCAGTCGATAACAAGTATTATGACGGTCGGAATGAACAGAATTCTGGGTGATGATACTGCAATATCGGTATTCGGCATTTACTTTAAGATAAACAGCTTTGTGTTTATGCCGATATTCGGTCTTAATAATGCACTTATTCCTATTTTTGCATACAATTTCGGTGCGAAGAAAAGAGATAGAATATTTAGCGCAATGAAGCTTGGTATGACCATTTCAATATCTCTTATGGCGATAGGAACTGCACTCATTATGCTGTTCCCTGAATTTTTCTTAAAGCTTTTCAGTGCGGACGATGCACTTTTTGCAATGGGTATTCCTGCACTTCGGATTTTCCCGATAGGTTTTTGCTTTGCAGGCTACTGTATAATAATAATTGCACTTTTGCAGGCAACCGACTGTGCTATGTATTCAATGCTTATTTCAATCACAAGACAGCTTGCGGTTATACTTCCGTCAGCGTTTGTTTTAAAGAAGCTTTTCGGCTTTCCGGCAGTATGGGCATCAATTCCTGTTGCCGAGACAGTTGCGACGGTGATATGTGTTGTACTTTATTATAAGGTATGCAAAAAGAAGCTTGACAGTATATAAATTAAAAAAGAGGAGGGAAAAGGCAAATGGCAGAGGAAAATAAGGAACTCAAAAAAGAACGTGTGCTTCTTGCAGGCGTTCATACGGGATGCCGTGATGTCCTTTCCGATACTACAGAGGAATCGATGAAGGAGCTTTGTGAGCTTGCCGAAACTGCCGGGGCAGAGGTTGTGGCTGAGGTTATTCAGAACAAATCCGAGCTCGAGAGCGGAACGTATATGGGCGAGGGTAAGCTCTATGAAATCGCAGAAATGATAGAACGGCTCGAAATTGATGCGGTAATATTTGATGATGAACTTTCGGGAATACAGACGAGAAATATTTCCGATATACTCGGAGTAAAGGTTATAGACCGTGCAATGCTTATACTTGATATTTTTGCAATGCGTGCAAAAAGCGGTGAGGGTAAATTGCAGGTTGAGCTTGCACAGCTCAAATACAGAATGCCGAGGCTTAGAGGCTTGGGCGAGCAGATGAGCAGAACGGGCGGCGGAATCGGAACGAGAGGCCCCGGTGAGACAAAATTAGAGAGTGACAGAAGGCATATAAGACGAAGAATTACGGCTTTGGAAGAGGAAATTGAAGAGCTTGCAAAGCACAGGGAGCTTTTAAGAAAACGCAGAACTAAGGACTCGGTTGTAACGGCGGCTCTGGTCGGCTATACAAACGCAGGCAAATCAACGCTTTTGAATGCACTGACCGATGCAGACGTGTTTGCGGAGGACAAGCTGTTTGCAACACTCGACCCGACATCAAGAGGAATAATATTAGAAGATATGCGAACCGTACTTTTAGTTGATACGGTAGGCTTTATCAGAAAGCTTCCGCATCATCTTGTCGAAGCCTTTAAATCAACGCTTGAAGAGGCGGCGGTTGCAGATGTTCTTCTGCACGTTATTGATGCAAGCAATCCGCAGTATGAAAGCCACATAAAGGTGGTAGATAATGTTCTAGCGGATATCGGTGCAACAGGCAAGCCGATTATCGGAGTATATAATAAATGCGATAAGGCAGAAGAGATAATAGCACCGATTAACGGCTATGATGCAAGTGTTTGTATATCGGCAAAATATAAAGAGGGATTTTCTGAACTTTTGGAAAAGCTTGCAGAGCTTGCACCGGGTAAGAAGGTTAAGGTAAAGGCACTTATACCCTATACCGAAGGCTCGCTTCTTTCAGACCTTCATAAAAAGCAGAAAGTACTTTCGGAGGATTATTCTGCGGAGGGTACGGTTGTTGAACTGATGGTTGATGAAATAGGATATCAAAGTATAAAAGAGTATATTATGACGGAATAATATGGGTGGTGATTGTTATTTCTTTAAAGGAATGTTATAAAACGGTAGCAGGGCGTGCGGAGGCTGTAATTATTGAAAAGAAGTCTAAATTCATTGCAACCGTAATACCTGCTGATAACGAAGAAACTGCGCTTGAGTTTCTCGAAGAAATGAGGAAAACCTATTCGGATGCTACACATAATGTCTATGCATACGTGATAGATGAGAACAACATATTCCGCTATTCCGACGATAATGAGCCGTCGGGAACAGCAGGGATGCCTGTTCTTGATACGATAAGAAAGTCGGGATTGGTTGACTGTGCCGTTGTGGTAACAAGATATTTCGGCGGAACACTATTGGGTACGGGCGGACTTGTGCACGCATATTCGCTTGCGGCAAAAGAAGGACTAATGGCTGCAGGAATTGTGGAAAGAAAGCTTTCAGATATAATTTCCGTGCGTGTTGATTATACAACGGGAGGTAAGCTTTCGCACTATTTTGCACAAAACGGCGTGCATATAGATAACACCGTATACGATACCGAAATAACTTATGATGTATGTATTTTGTGTACCGAGACTGAAAAGTTTATGGAAACAATGACGGAAATCACAAACGGACGTGCGATAATGAAGGTTACGGGACGAAGGTATGTAGATAGTGAAGGAGTGTGAAAGTATGAAAAAATTAATATGTATTTCATTATGTGCCTTAATGCTTACGGCGTGCAATAATGCACCTGTTTCAAACAATCAGCCGGTGGAGACGGATTCTCCCGTAAATGTTGAACAGACTGAAAAAAATCTTAAAAAAATAGAAAAGACTGATAAAGCGGTAGATACCGATGGTATGACGGTGCTCGGTGAAACAATGATTAATATTGATGGCGGTATCGCCGACGTATATCTTATGACATCGGCACAAATGGGTGATGACGGCTATATGCTGTGGGACGACAGCCAAAGATGGATGCTTGTTGCAGGTGATGAAAGCACTTCATACACTCTTTTTGATTCGGATATCCACGGAAAAGCCTATATAGATGTTTCCGAATCTAAAAGCGGTGCCGTTATAAGTCTTATCAAAATTTCCACCGTTGGTATGACCGTCACAAAATACACATATAACGACGGAGCATTTTATGCCGAGGATGTATTAACAGCAGAACCTGACGGAAATAATATATATACATCAATACCTGATTACAGAGAATAAAGAAAGGATGAATTATTATGGCAATCGAACTTACAAAATCAAATTTTGAGCAGGAGGTAATGCTCTCAACTGTACCCGTACTTGTTGATTTCTGGGCGACCTGGTGCGGACCGTGCAGAATGGTTGCACCGATTATTGACCAATTGGCACAGGAGTATGAGGGTAAAATAAAGGTGTGCAAGGTTGATGTTGATAAAGAATCGGCACTTGCAAGCGAGTATGCGATTGTTTCAATCCCTACAGTTGCAATATTTAAAGGCGGAAAGATTGTTAAAAAGTCTGTTGGTGCAAGAAGCTTTGACGATTTCTGCGATATGATAGACGAGGTATTATGAAAAATAAAATAACAGCTGCTGCAAAAGAAGCAGGAATTGAAGCTGTGGGAGTATGCAGGGCAAGAGTATATGAAGAACTTTTGCCCTTTCTTTCGGCTGAACAAACGCCTATGTCGGCAGAATGTGTAGAACGAATCAACCCTTTTTTATTGATGCGTGAGGCACGCTCGGTTATAGTGTGCCTTTTTCCTTATTTTGTGAATGATAAAAGGACAAACCTTTCCATATATGCAAAAGGTAAGGATTATCATACATATGTGAAAAGGCGTATGGCTCGGATTGAAAAGGTTCTTTTTGAAAACGGCTTTTCGGCAATGAGCTTTTCAGACAGTGCCGCACTCCCTGACAGATACCTTGCATATCTTTCGGGACTTGGCTTTTTCGGAAAAAACAGAGCATTGATAAATCCCGTATTCGGAAGCTATACGTTTATAGGCTATATACTCACAGATGCCGAAATTGAAGAGGACAAGCCGATGGATGAAAATTGTATGGGATGCGGAAAATGTATAAAATCCTGCCCCGGCGGTGCACTTTGTGAAAACGGCTTTGACGTTCGTTCCTGTGCTTCGTATATTACGCAGAAAAAAGGGGAGCTTTCCGAAAGGGAAGAGGAAGTTATAAAAAAGAGCGGATATGCGTGGGGCTGTGATATATGCCAGAGCGTGTGTCCGCATAATATAAATATTCCCGAAACTGTTTTGGATGAGTTTTTATCGGACAGAATAAATGAGCTTACCGAAGGTATGGCAGAATCAAATCGGGAATTTAAACGAAAATTCAAAGACCGAGCATTTTCGTGGCGTGGTCTTGATGTGATAGAGAGAAATCTTAAAATTTAGATGATTGTAAAAGTGTAGATTGCCATTTGGGGACGGTGGGTGACAGACGCCAAAGGCGTCTTTTGGCATAAAAATCGAAGATTTTTGTGACAAAACAGCCCCGTCCACTACAAAATGGCAATCAAACAAACACTTTTACAATAATCTGAAATCTTGAAATTTTAAAGGAGAAGTGATAGGAGAATGACATTTCCTGAGGATTTTATAAACAGAATGAAAGCTATGCTTGGGGATGAATATTCCGACTTTGAGAAAAGCTTCTCACAGGAGATTCCCTCAAGAGGTATAAGAATAAATACATTAAAAGACGATGCAGAGGAAAAGGTGCTTGAAAGAATAGAAGAATATGAACGGGTTTCGTGGTGCGAAAACGGATACAGAGCAAGCGGTGAAATGCCCGGCGGAAGGCATCCGTATCACGCATCGGGACTTTTCTATTTTCAGGAGCCGTCTGCGATGTCAGCCGTTCCACAGCTTGGGATAAAGCCCGGTATGAAGGTGCTTGATTTGTGTGCCGCGCCGGGCGGAAAAGCGACGCAAGGAGCGGCATATTTAAAAGGCGAAGGGCTTATTGTTGCAAATGAAATAATAGCGAAGCGTGCCGCAATACTTTCAGAGAATATTGAAAGACTCGGGGTTAAAAATGCGGTTGTAACAAATGAGACGCCCCAAAGACTTTCGGAAAAATACCCCGAATTTTTCGACAGAATAATTTTAGATGCGCCCTGCTCGGGCGAGGGGATGTTCAGAAAGGAACCGCAGGCGGTGACGGAATGGAGCCTTGCCCATGTTGAAGCATGTAGCGTAAGGCAAAAGCATATTGCAGATTGTGCCGTTAAAATGCTTGCTCCGGGTGGCAGACTTGTATATTCTACCTGCACCTTTGCACCGAGCGAGAACGAGGGCGTAGCTGAATATATAATAAATACATATCCCGATATGAAGCTTGTAAAAATCGAAGCCGAGGGGTTGTCGGAGGGGGACGGCAAATGGATTGATTCGGAATTTGATATGTCCCCGACCGCACGTATTTTCCCGCATAAAGCAAGGGGTGAAGGACACTTTATTGCACTCTTTGAAAAATCGGGAGAGGGCGTTAGTGACACAATGACGGCAAAAGAGATTAAGTCAAAGGAATATGATGAGTTTTGCAAAAAGTTTCTTATTAATCCGCCAAAGGGTGTCCTGATAAGCTTTGGTGATACTCTGTATCTGTTGCCGGAGGGTATAAATATTGATAAAATAAAGGTAGTCCGTGCAGGGCTTGAGCTTGGTGAGGTCAGAAAGGGAAGATTTATCCCGTCACACGCACTTGCTCTTGCACTCCGAAAAGAGGACTTTAAAAACACTATAGATTTTGATGCGGACTCGGAGGAAATAAAAAAGTTTCTCCGGGGTGAAACGATAGACGCCGATATCGAGGGCTGGTGCTGTGTTCTTACAGACGGCTATCCGATAGGCTGGGCGAAAGGCTCGGGCGGTGTGCTTAAAAACCACTACCCGAAAAGACTTAGAAATATATAGGTAACAGCGAAATAGGTAAATTTCGGATGGAGCAAGCCCCATCCCTACAATATTTTTGGATTCGCAATATTAAAATACAATATGTTGTATTTTGTGACAATTTTAAATTCACACTGTAGGGTTCGGCGGTTTCCGACGAACCGTAAACGGTACATCCTAAAGGCTGTACCCTACATTAAATCATTCTGCCAAGAAAAAGGGGACGGTCCCTATTTGTCTTGTTTGAGAAATTTGAAATGAAAGGAAGTAATAACTATGTACACAAAACACAAATGGGAGTCAGACAAATTTTATAATTTCGGATACGTAAAGTATCTGCCGAAGGACTTTGATGAGAATAAAAGCTATCCGCTTGTGATTTTCCTGCACGGTGCAGGTGAGAGAGGGGACGACCTTGATGTTGCGTCAAAGCATGGCTATATGAAGCACGTAAGAGAAGAAAATGCAGAGTATCCGTTTATATTTATCGCACCGCAATGCCCTTTTGAAAAGTATTGGGGATGCTTCACAGAATCTCTTCTTGCATTTACTGACTACATATGCGACACTCTTCCTGTTGATAAGGACAGAGTGTATTTAACAGGACTCAGTATGGGCGGTACGGGCACATGGATGCTTGCAATGGCAGACCCCGACCGCTTTGCGGCAATTGCTCCTGTCTGCGGAAGCGGAATTTGCTGGAATTGCGGAATAATATCAAAGCTTCCGATATTAATATATCATGGCGACTGCGACGAGGTTGTTCCGTTAGCAGAAAGTATTACAATGCTAAAGGGCGTCAATAAAAACGGCGGTGATGCACAGCTTAAAATATGCTACGGTGTCGGACATAATGCGTGGGATTATGCATATGCGGGCGACGAGTTGTATAAGTGGATGCTTGGTAAAAAGAGGAAAACAACTGATTAATAATTAGGAGAAGAAACGTGAAAAATCTTACCGAGGGTAACATATACAAAACCTTTATACTTTTTGCACTGCCGCTTATACTGGCAGGCTTTTTGTCGCAGGCGTACAATATAATAGACAGTATAATTGCAGGAAAGTTTCTTGGCGAAACGGGACTTGCGGCTGTCGGTGCGACGGCGGAATTTATAAGATTTATCAACTCCTTTTTCTGGGGATTTGGTACGGGAGTGTCGGTGTATTCCGCAATTTTATTCGGTTCGGGAAATTACAAGGCACTCAAAATGAATCTTTACAGCAATACGATGCTGTTTATAGCGGTACATATCGTAATAAGCATTGTTGCGGTTATATTTAAAGATGTTTTGTTTGACTTTTTAAGGGTTGATGCGGCAATAGAAAAGGAAGCGTCGGTTTATTACATAATCTATGTTTTGGGAATGGTATTCATATCGCTCAATTATTTCGGAACATATACAATGCACGCGCTCGGAATGAGTGCATATCCGTTCAGGATGTCGATGGTGTCAACTGTTCTGAATATCGGAGGGAATTTGTTGAGTGTTGCGGTGTTTAAAATAGGCGTTGTCGGTATTGCTCTTTCGTCGGTATTGGCGGCGGTTGTGGTTGATATATGTTACCTTGCAAAGATAAATAAATGCTATCGCGAGCTTGGGGTGGAGGATTATAAGGCAACTTTCAGTATGAAAACTGTTAAAAAGACCTTTTCGGTATCAATTCCGACAACCATTCAGCAGAGCGTGATGTACCTTGCATCATTAGTTATATCTCCTGTTATAAACGGTCTGGGGAGCAGTGCTACTGCGGCGTATAGTGTGGTTATGCGAATTTACGATATCAATGCCGGAATATATCAGAACTCGGGAAAAACACTGATGAACTATACTGCCCAGTGCGTCGGTGCAGGAAAGTACGACAGTATAAAAAGAGGTGTGAGAGTCGGGTTTTTACAGAGCGTAGTATTCCTTGCACCATTCCTTATTTTAAGTGTAATATTTGCACGTGCTTTTTGCAGTGCATTTTTTCCGGAGAATTTTAGCGGTGAGGCTCTTGAGCTTGCGGTTGTATTTACAAAATACTTTCTGCCCATTGTATTTGCGAATGTTATAAATAACCTTTTCCATTCCTTCTTCCGAGGGATAAAAGCGGCAGATTTGCTTTTGATTTCAACAGGGATAGGAACGGTGTCAAGAATTGCGGCAACGCTTATTCTTGCAAAGTATTACGGTATGTACGGCGTATATGCCGGCTGGGCGGCTTCGTGGATTTTGGAAGCTATTTATGTGCTTTTCGTATACTACAGCGGCGTGTGGAAGAGAAAGTTGATGATTTGAATAAATTAATGTGCCGGTGGGGTCGTCATAGCATGTAAAAACTCAGATCACAAAAATTTAAGCTTACGCTTTTAAAAGTAATTTGTGTATAGAGTTTGATGTGGGGGAAGAAGTTTGAGCCTTGATTATATGCCTGAGGCATTTTTAAGCTGCTGTAAGAATTTTTGCACATATGCAGGCATATACTTATCCTTTTTTCGGAAAATGTATGTTTTTCTGGAATAATTACATATATCATAAAATGCAATATTATCCCCGAACAGCCCTTTCCATGATATTTCGGGAACAAAGGCTATACCCAGCCCCATAGAAACGTAATTTCTTATATAGAATGGGTCATCGCTTTGTATAACGATGTTCGGAACAAAGCCGCCGCACTTTGCTAAATGATGCGTTATGCGGTACATACTGGTATCGGGCGACATTGTAATAAAACGCTCGGAACAAAGCCCGGTAAGTGTAATATTTCTCCCTGTTGCAAGAGTGTTTTTCGCTGCGACAAGGAGAATTTTTTCGTCTATGAAAAGTGTTTTTTCATATTTTTCATACTTTGAAATATCATCCGATATTATAAAGTCAAAGTCCGTATTATCCGACGGATTATGTGTGATAACGAAGCTGACTTCGGGATGAAGCTTTCGGAATGCTTCTATAGCTTTTGTGACAACACGGCGGTTGGTGCAGATGTTAAGCTTTATTTCTCCGGAGAAATTTTCCTCGCTGTCTTTTGCGGCAAGCTGTGCCTCCTCAATAAGATTAAGTGCATTTTTTATCCTCTTATAAAATTCGCTTCCGGTGCTGTTTAGGGTCAGCTTATTTGCACTGCGGTCAAAAAGCTTTGCGCCAAGCTCCTTTTCAAGACGTGAAACAGACTGGGATATATTTGATGTCGGCACGTTGTATTTTCTTGCTGTATGAGTAAAATTTTCACTCTCTGCACTTGCACAGAAGTATTTAAGCTGTAAAATTTCCACTTTGAATGCCCCCTTATTTTAATATTCAGTATTATATACCATTTTACTATATCTGTCAATATATAGTAACTATACATCATTTAATTATTTACAATATAGTAATCCGGTGATATAATTATTAAAAAGTATAGATAAAGGGGAGTTTTTATGTCGGAATTATTTGAAATTATAATGGTTCTCAGCTTTGGGGCATCGTGGCCGTTTAATGTAATGAAGTCATACAAAGCAAGGACAACAAAGGGGAAGAGTCTTTTGTTTTTGCTCTTAATCTTTTTCGGTTACATTGCAGGAATTATATCCAAGCTTATCAATACTCAGTATATGGAGAATTTTGCGGATAAATGGTATGTGCTTTTCTTCTATTGCCTTAATCTTCTGATGGTAGGGGCTGATTTATGCTTGTATATAAGAAACAGAAAGTTCGACAAAATGTAAAGTGAGGCGATGTCGATGAAGAGTGAAGAGAATATAAGCTATGGAAAAGAACCTTGGCAAAAGCTGGATATTTTTCTGCCTGAGAGTGAAAAGTTTGAAGTTTTCGTATATTTCCATGGTGGTGGGCTTGAGGCAGGGGATAAAGAAAGTGCAAAAAAGTGGGCAGAGTATATGACCAAGAGGAATATTGCCGTTGTAAGTGCAGAGTACAAAAAATATCCTGAAGCAATGTATCCCGAATTCATAGAAGATGCTGCAAAGGCTGTTGCCTGGGTGTATAACAATATTAACGATTTCGGAACGACGGATGGGATATATGTTGGCGGAAGCTCGGCAGGTGCTTATATATCTATGATGCTGTGCTTCGATAAAAGCTATCTTGCACCATATAAGATTGCACCGTGTGATATTGACGGATTCATTCACGATGCGGGACAGCCGACGGTACATTTCAACGTGCTGAGAGAACGCGGACTCGATACCCGCAGGATTATTGTTGACAGTGCGGCACCGATTTATCATGTAGGTACAGAGGAAAGCTATCCGCCGATGCTTTTTATCGTGTCAGAAAATGATATGGAAGTAAGATATGAACAAACACTTGTAATGATAGCTGCAATGGAGCATTTTGGATTTTCCAATCCGTATGTACAGCTTTGTATTATGCAAGGGAAACACTGTAGCTACATCAACGAAGCTGATGAGAATGGAGATAATCTGTTAGGAAAAATTATTTATAATTATATAAGGAGTATCAGAAAATGAACATACTTGCAATAGGAAACAGCTTTTCTCAGGATGCAACAAGATATCTTCACGACATTGCAAGGGGTGAGGGTGTTAAGCTTGAGGTAGTTAATCTGTATATCGGCGGTTGCTCGCTCGACCGGCATTTTCGCAATATGATGGGAGATAAAAAGGCATATTCTCTTGAGGTGGACGGTCATTCATCCGGCATTTTTGTGTCAATAAAGGATGCACTTTTAAGTCGTGAATGGGACGTAGTAACGCTTCAGCAGGTGAGCGGAGGAAGCGGAAAATATGAGACCTTTTCTCCTTACCTTAAGGAGCTTTCGGAATATGTCAGAAAATATGCACCGAAGGCAAAGCAATTTATTCACGAAACATGGGCATATGAGGACGACAGCAAGCTTCTTATGGATAGATACGGGTATACAAAATCAGCGGATATGTATAATGATTTAAAATCAGCATACAAAAAAGCCGCAGAGGATATATCGGCAGACGGTATAATTAAGTCGGGTACACTCATAATGAAGCTACTTGAAAACGGTATCGGAAAAATTCACCGTGATACCTTTCATCTGACGCTTGGTGCAGGTCGTTTTGCGGCAGGTCTTATGTGGTACAAGGCTCTTACGGGAAACCCTGTTGCTGATATAAGCTTCAATAACTTTGATGAAGCGGTAAGCGATGAGGAAATTACAGTTATTAAAAAATGCATAAATGAAATTTTGTAAAATGCAGGCACGGCATCTTAAATGAGGCTGTGCCGCATTTTTATTATAAGATGTGAAATAATTGTAAATACTGAAGGTAACAGCCCAAGGAGTCATTGACAAAACGGGACAAATGTGATAATATTTTTTATGACAAAAAAAGGAGGCATATAAACAGATGGAAATAACAAAGGATATTAAATATATAGGAGTTAACGATCACGAAATAGATTTGTTTGAGGGACAGTATGTTGTTCCGAACGGAATGTCGTACAATTCATATGCAATTATTGATGAAAAGATTGCAATAATGGATACGGTTGATGCACGTTTTACTCACGAGTGGATTGATAACATACAAACAGTTTTAGGGGACAGAAAACCTGACTATCTTATCATACAGCATATGGAGCCCGACCATTCGGCAAATATAGCGAACTTTATGAAAAACTATCCCGAGACAATAATTGTTTCATCTTTGAAGGCATTTACAATGATAGAGAATTTCTTTGGCGTTGACTATGCTGACAGAAGAATTGTTGTTGGTGAAGGGGACACATTATCGCTCGGCAAGCATACCCTTGCATTTGTTGCCGCACCGATGGTTCACTGGCCTGAGGTTATTGTAACATACGATACTCTTGATAAGGTGCTTTTCTCAGCAGACGGTTTCGGTAAATTCGGTGCTCTTGATGTTCAGGAGGACTGGGCGTGCGAGGCAAGAAGATATTATATCGGAATAGTAGGAAAATACGGCAAGCAGGTTCAGGCACTTTTGAAAAAAGCACAGGGGCTTGAAATAGAAAAGATATGTCCGCTTCACGGTCCCGTACTTTCTGAAAACCTTGGATACTATATCGGTCTTTATGATACATGGTCATCCTACAGCGTTGAGAGTGAGGGTATAATGATTGCTTATACATCCGTTTACGGCAACACAAAAAAGGCTGTCGAGCTTTTTGCTGATATGTTAAAAGAGCGCGGATGTCCTAAAGTTGTTGTGAACGACCTTGCAAGATGTGATATGGCAGAGGCTGTGGAGGATGCGTTTCGCTATGGTAAGCTCGTTCTTGCAACCACAACATACAATGCAGAAATATTCCCGTTTATGCGTGAATTTATAAGCCATCTTACAGAACGTGACTATCAGAAGAGAACAATCGGACTTATTGAAAACGGAAGCTGGGCACCTTTGGCTGCTAAGGTTATGAAGGCCGCTTTCGATAAGAGCAAGGATATAACATTTACCGATACAACGGTACGTATAATGTCTGCATTAAATGCTGAAAGTAAACAGCAGCTTGAAGCTCTTGCTGATGAATTGTGCAGAGATTATATTGCAATGGACAGCAAAACGGCAAATAAGAATGATTTATCAGCCTTATTTAAAATCGGTTACGGACTTTATGTTGTAACATCAAATGACGGTAAGAAGGATAATGCACTTATAGTAAATACCGTAACACAGGTTACAGATTCACCCAACCGCATTGCCGTTACAATCAACAAACAAAACTATTCGCATCACGTTATAAAGCAGACGGGCAAGATGAATATAAATTGCCTGAGCGTTGAAGCACCATTCAAGGTGTTTGAAGACTATGGCTTTGTGAGCGGCAGAAATACCGATAAATTTGCAGGGCAAGAGGTGTTGAGATCAGATAACTCGCTCGTTTTCCTTCCCAGATACATCAACTCGTTTATGTCCCTTAAGGTTGAGCAGTATGTAGACCTTGACACGCACGGAATGTTTATATGCAGTGTGACAGAGGCAAGAGTTATTTCTGATGTTGAAACGATGACCTACAGCTACTATCATCAGAATGTGAAGCCGAAGCCTGATACCGACGGCAAAAAAGGATATGTGTGTAAAATATGCGGATATATCTATGAAGGAGATAAGCTTCCGGAAGATTTTATATGTCCCCTATGCAAACACGGAGCACAGGATTTTGAAGAGATAAAATAAATAAATTACAATATCAAGCCGCAGACATAAAAAAGTTTGTCTGCGGCTCTTGATTTTATTTGGAAAATGTTATAAAATATATAACATGGACAGAGGTTGAAATAATAACGATAATTTATTTTATATATAATAGCGGCACTTTGCCGGGAATGGAGAATTTATGGATTTTAATGTTATTTCCAACGATATAGCAATTGATCTTGGAACATCGAATATTCGTATTTACATAAAAGGGAGAGGGCTTGTCGTTGATGAGCCGTCTGTGCTTGCCTGCGATACTATAAGCGGTGAGGTGATTGCTGCAGGTAGTGAAGCTGAGAAAATGATTGGTAGAACTCCGCCGGGAGTTCTTGCCGTAAACCCGATATGTGAGGGTGTAATATCCGACTGTGCTCTTGCAGAGGAGCTTCTTAAGATTATGATAAGAAGAGTTTGCCCGAAAACCTTTATAAAACCGAGAATGATTTTGTCGGTTCATTCGGGCACAACAGATGTTGAAAGACGTGCACTGAGAGATGCGGCAATTATAGCAGGCGCAAGAAAGGTGTATATAATAGAATCACCGATTGCGGCAGGAATAGGTGCTAAATGTGATGTTACGCTCGCACGCGGTATGATGCTTATTGATTTTGGCGGAGGCAGATGCGATATTGCAACTGTATCGGGCGGTCAGGTAGTAGCGGTAAATACGCATAAGATTGCGGGAAAATGCTATACAGATGCCATTATATCTTATTTAAAAGACAGACATTCACTAAGCGTCGGATATCTTACGGCAGAGCGTTGCAAGATAGAAGCAGGATGCGTATATTCTAAAGACACTATTGCACATAGCAAGGTTTCCGGGCTTGATTTATCAACGGGACTTCCGACTGAAATAACAGTCACATCCGAAGAATTAAGAGAGGCACTTGCACCGACCGCAGAGAGCTTTGCGGAGGCTGTAAAATCGGCTGTAGAAGCGGTACCGTCTGAGCTTTTAGGAGATATCCTTGAGGATGGAATACTTTTAACGGGTGGTGGCGCACTAATTGACGGTTGTGCAAAGAGACTTAAACTCGATACCGATATGAAAATATTCACAGCTCCCGAGGGTGATCACTGTGTCATAAATGGTCTTGCGGCTATTCTTGAAAATATAGACAGAATGCCAAAGGACGCATATACAATTTATCAAGGCTGATAGCTGATAAAAATGCCACTATTATGGAGAATAGGCACGTTATCATATTTAAATGTGCATTGGAAAAAGAAAGGAAATTAATATGCTTAACAATATAGATATTCAAAAAATACTACCGCACCGTTATCCGTTTCTTTTAGTTGACAAGATAACAGAAATGGAAGAGGGAAAAAGAGCTGTAGGAATAAAAAATGTAACCGTAAATGAGCCGTTCTTTCAGGGACATTTCCCGGGTAATCCGATAATGCCGGGCGTGCTTATAGTAGAAAGTCTTGCACAGGTGGGAGCTGTTATGCTTCTTTCAATGCCCGAGAATAAAGGGAAGCTTGGAGTTTTTACGGGAATAACAGGTATGAAATTTCGCCGTCAGGTTGTGCCGGGCGATACTCTAATGCTTGAAGCGGAGCTTATTATGTACCGTCACGGTATGGGTAAGGCGAATGTAAAGGCGACAGTAGAAGGACAGATTGCGGCAAGTGGCGAAATAAGCTTTGCGGTGATTGATAATGCCGCAAACAATGAATAAGGCGGATTTTATCAGAGAAGACGAAACACTCGAAGAGCTTGGTGTGGGAAATCTTGTTCTGATTCAGAAAAAAAAGGGGTTCAGATTTGGCACAGATGCAGTTTTACTTGCACACTTTGCAAAGGATATCGTGTCAGACAGAACTCTTGATTTGTGTACGGGCAGCGGCATTGTGCCCATACTTCTTTCGCATAAAAGTAAGGCAAAGGAAATATGCGGCGTTGAAATCCAACAAGAGGTTTTTGATGCGGCAAAAAGGTCAGTTGAGGCAAACGGGCTTTCAGGTAAAGTTTCACTTTATTTAGAAGATTTAAAAAACTGTACCGATATTTTCCCGAAAAGAAGCTTTTCACTCGTTACCTGCAATCCGCCATATATAGCAGGCGGAAGCGGCATAAAATGCCCTGATAATTCAAAATTTATCGCACGTCACGAGGTTATGTGTACTCTTGATGATGTGGTGCGTGCGGCAGAGACTATGCTTAAGGACGGCGGACATTTTTGTATGGTACATCGTCCGTCGAGACTTGCAGATGTAATAGAGGCTATGAGAAAATATCATATAGAACCCAAAAGACTCAGGTTTGTGCATCCTCATATAAATGACGAGCCTGCACTTTTTCTGATTGACGGCTTAAGAAGAGGCGGAAATGAACTAAGAGTGCTACCGCCGCTGATTTTATACGATAAAGATATGAACGAAACAGAAGAGCTTAGAACAATTTATGAGAGGAATTAGAATATGAGCGGAACACTCTATTTATGTGCTACACCGATAGGAAATCTTTCGGATGTATCGGCAAGATGTCTTGAAATATTAAAGGATGCAGACCTTATAGCGTGTGAGGATACAAGGCGTACACTCGGGCTTTTGAATCATTTTGACATACATAAACCGCTTACGAGCTATCATGAGCATAATAAGAAGGAAAAGGGCGGATATATAACGGGACTTTTGAAGGAAGGAAAGAATATTGTTCTTGTATCGGATGCAGGAACCCCTGCAATATCAGACCCGGGAGAGGATTTGGTTTGCCTTTGTATTGAAGAGGGAATAAACGTTACTTCCGTTCCCGGACCTGTTGCGGCAATAAACGCACTTATTCTGTCGGGACTTCCCACGAAGAGATTTGCATTTGAAGGATTTTTGTCGGTTAATAACCGCCACAGGAAAGAGCATCTTGCAAACGTAAAAAACGACACAAGAACACTTATTTTCTATGAAGCACCGCATAAATTAAAAAGCACTCTGTCTGATATGGCATCTGCTTTCGGCGGTGAAAGGCGAATAGCACTTGCACGTGAGCTTACAAAGGTGCACGAAGAGATTTTGCGTATGACAATCGGCGAAGCTGTAGAATATTACAGCGAGAATAACCCCAGAGGCGAGTATGTGCTTATAATAGAAGGTGCAACGGAAAATGACAGCCCGAAGGAAGAAAAATGGTGGCAAGGGCTTGAAATAAAGGAGCATATCGACCGCTATATTGAGCAGGGAACAGATAAAAAAGAAGCGATAAAGCTTTGTGCAAAAGATAGGGATATGCCGAAAAGAGAGGTATATAATATATATAATAAGGATTAAAAAAGGGGGTTTTGTCGTGAATAATAAGAGTAAAAAGGCACTGTATGCAGTGGCAGGAGTTGCACTTATGTATTGCTATGCAAATGGTAAGGGCGTGTTTAACAAAATCAGGTTCAAAAATGAGATTGATGCAATAAAAAGATATGTCGAAACACATTACACAGGAGCAAAGATAGGGAAAGTTGAGGCACACGATAACGGAAAATACGTCTGCCCGATAAACTATAACGGACGTAAAATCCTTTTGGTTATTACAAAAACAGATAACGGTATGTATGTGTTTGAACCGATTGAAACAGAGTATTAATTGAAAAAAAAAACAGCGTATTTGTTCTTAAGAGTATAATAGAACAGATACGCTGAATTTTTTTGCATAAAAAACAAATAAGCCCCACAAAGACCGTAACTCAGGCCATAATTCTTACCTGCATTAGCAGGTGGGCTGTACCTTCACACATTATATGTCCACTGGCAGTCCCGAAAGGGAAAGGAGGCGTATACGCCGTGCAAAGAGTTTACATCCCGTATAAGAAGTGTTGGTAAAAATATGACCATATACGTGAATTGCAGGGTGATTATCTGTTTAATATCATAACATATTATATGTCGGATTTCAAGTGTTAATTCAAAATTTTTATTAACAATTTTATTACAAAAAGGTTAATTATTCCGACATTTCCTCGTCCCTCTTAAGGAACTCTTCAAAAGCTGCCTGAAGCTCGTCATCATCGTCAACGGGGATTAACTGTGCGTCGTCTGTGTCAACGCCGTCAACCTTCATGATAAGAACCTCATCGCTTTCTTCTTCGCCTGCTTCAACGACTTCTACCATAGCAAAGTATGTTTCTTCGTTAAGCTCGTATACATCGATTACGGCAAATTCAACCTGATTACCGTTATCGTCCTCAAGAATAATGATATTATCCTCCATTATAAGTCACCTCTTCTTTTTTATTAATATTACCATTATATTTTATAATATATCAGCCGTTTTGTCAATCGGTTTTTTATAAGGTTTTAAGAAAACCTTCAAGAATAAGACATGCCGACACTGTATCAATAACATTTTTACGTTTTTTGCCGCGTGTGTTCGTTTCGTTTAAAAAACGTGTTGCACCCATTGTTGTAAGCCTTTCATCCCATCTTACAATTTCGCCGCTATATATTTCTGAAAGCTTTTCTATAAAAAGCTCTGTTGCTTCTGCGCGAAAGCCTAAGCTTCCGTCCATATTCTTGGGCATTCCGACAACGATTTTTTCGGGATCATATTCCTTTATAACCTTTTCAAGCTCCAGACAAAGCTTTGTGAGTCCACTGTTGTCAAAAGTACCTACACCATGTGCACCGAAGCCTAAAAGGTCGCTGACCGCAACTCCGACACGCTTGTCACCGTAATCTATTCCGAGTATTCGTTTCATATTTTTTCCTCGCTTAATCAATTATTTTTCCGAAAATACAACCGTCTTTTACATATTCGCCCACTACCGTACGGTAGGAGGAAGTAACGTCGATGTCAGACTTTGCATACACCGTTATATAATCTGCGGTCTTTCCTTCAAAAACGCCGTTTTCACAAACCTCAAAAAGTACCTCAAGCGGCTTGTTAAGATGACTGTTTAAAAATTCATTGTGGGATTTTTCGCAAATTTCAAAGAGCTTTTTACTGCGTATGTCCTTTACCTCGGGTGATACCTGGTCGGGCATTTTGTCGGCAGGAGTGCCTTTTCTTCGAGAGTATTTGAAGATGTGTGCTTCGCAAAAAGCTACTTTTTCTGTAAACTCAAGTGTCTTTTCAAATTCCTCATCCGTCTCACCGGGGAAGCCTACCATAATGTCGGTTGTTATTGCACAGCCGGGGAAGTGTTTTCGAAGACCTTGCACGATGCTGTAATATTCTTCGGTTGTATAGCGTCTGTTCATTCTTTTTAGCGTTTCATCGCATCCGCTTTGCAATGACAGATGAAAATGCGGACAAAGCTTGTCGCAGTCCTTGATTTTTTCAAGGAACGCTTCGTTAAGAGTCATCGGCTCAATGGAGCTTAAACGTATTCTTTTTATCCCTTCTGTTTTATTAAGCATTACCAAAAGTCCGCCGAGGTCGGTTTCCTTTGTATCAAGCCCGTAGGAGGCAACGTGAATGCCTACATATATTATTTCTGTAAAGCCTGCTTTTGCAAGCTTGTTGCTTTCTTCAATTATTTCACTTACGGGTCTGCTTCTTATCGGACCTCTTGCATATGGGATGATGCAGTAGGAGCAGAACTGATTGCACCCTTCCTGAATTTTCACATATGCTCTTGACTTGTTTTGATGATTGTCTACGGTGAGTGTTTCGAAGTTATGAGTACGTGAAATATCGGTTACAAGGCATTTTTTTATTCTCTCATCGGCAAGCTTGGCAATGTTTGCCCTGTCCTTTGTACCTAAAACGAGGTCAACGCCGTCAATTGCCGCAACCGTATCGGGAGAAACCTGGGCGTAACAGCCGCATACAATTACGAATGAGTCAGGGTTTATACGCTTTGCACGACGTATCATCTGTCTTGATTTGCGGTCACTCATAGCTGTAACTGTGCAGGTATTTATTACATATACATCGGCAAAATCGTCAAAATCCGCTTCGCGGTAGCCATTTTTAAAAAACAGCTCACGCATTGCCTCAGTTTCGTATTGGTTTACTTTACATCCGAGAGTACAAAAAGCAACACTTTTCAACTCTATCAAATCCTTTCGGGAATATTTTTCATTGCATTTATGCCTATATTAAAATGGCTTTGGTTGTTAAAATGTAACAAAATAGAGAAATTACTGAAAATAAGCAAAATATCTGTTGACTTAAGCGTGTAAATGAGGTATTATAAGGGTGTAAAGGTGTTCAAAGGAATTTAAGGAGGAATGTGCTGTGAAAACCTTCAATCTTATGATTAATTCTATCAACGACGTTAAGGATTTTGTGAACATAGTATCAAAGTATGATTTTGATGTAGACCTTACATCGGGAAGATATGTCGTTGACGCTAAGTCAATAATGGGTATTTTCAGCCTTAATCTTTCAAAGCCCATCAAGGTAGAGGTTCACGATGATAACTGTGAAGACTTTATGAATGAGCTTAGAAGATTTATAGTTGATTAATTAGAAAACAAGGACGGCTGCATAGTATGCAGCTGTCTTTTTTTTGTGCGAAAGTAAACAAATGGGGACTGTCCCTATTTGTTTACTTTTTTAGCCGATAGGTGCTTCTAATGTAATTCTTCCGATTGTTGCACTTCTGAACTCATCAAGCACGATGTTTGCACCACGATCAAGATCAAGCTCTCCGCCGGATATTACAAGACCTCTTCTTCTTGAAATCATTTCAAGAATTTCATATCCGGGTTTACCTTCAATGTCCTCCTTAAGCTTGTATCTTTCGGTCAGGTTATCTTTATAGTTGTCTCTTAATATTTCGAGCAGTTCATAGCACAAAAGCTCTGTTTCGAGTATTTCATCCTTGATTGCACCTGTAAATGCAAGCTTTTTTGCTACGTTCTGGTCTTCAAATTTGGGTGGCAGGATGCCGGGTGTATCAAGCATTTCAAGACCGTCTTTAAGGCGTACCCACTGTTTTTGACGTGTAACGCCGGGTCGATCGCCCGTTTTTGCGATTGCACGTTTGGAAAGCCTGTTAATAAGAGTTGATTTTCCGACGTTGGGTATTCCTATTATCATAATACGAATCGGACGAACGAGACCTTTTTCCTTATCTCTTTCAATACGTTCTTTAAACATTTCATTTAATGTAGGTGCAATTTTGTTTATGCCCATACCCGTCTCACAGCTTACCGGCAGTACATTTATTCCGTTTTTTCTGAAATGTGCACCCCATTTATCGCACATTTTCGGGTCTGCAAGATCGTACTTATTCATTATAATAAGTCGAGGCTTATTCTTTATCATATCATCAAAGCAGGGGTTTCTGCCCGACATAGGTATTCTTGCATCTGTTATTTCCACAACTGCATCTATAAATTTCAAGTTTTCCTCAATCATACGGCGTGTTTTCGCCATATGCCCGGGATACCACTGAAGGTTGTCCATTGTTATTTCCTCCTAGTATAATAATACGTTTTGTTAAGTTAAATGAAAATTGAGATCTTGAACTCCTTATGGTATAATAGTTTCACCACAAAACCAATACCTCCCTGAAAATCAGAGAAAGGAGAACAAGATCTCATGGTAAAAATTATATCACACAGTTGCC
>JAZRMB010000047.1:0-10597 GCA_045647245.1 Clostridia bacterium | reverse complement strand
TGATTGATAAAGAAATGCTTCGCATTTCTCAATATTAAATATCTGAAAACCGCAAGGTTTTCTACCATAACTCCTAACTCCACACTCCTAACTCCAAACTTTATAATTTGGCGGTGCAACGCACCGACAAATTATAATTTAATAGCTTCCTTTTCTTTCTTCAAAATGTGTCGGCTTTCCTAATGTTCTGCCGCCGGCTAAAAGCCATTCTGCCTGCCAGCGGATTAGCGTTTTTGCACTTACGGAAGGATAACCGAAGGTTTCCATTGCTAAAGATGCATCGTTTAAATAAGCATCGTTTCCGCACTCGTTCTCAAAAATCGGCTCCTTGCCGAGGTACTTTCCAAGCTCAATTGCCGCTTTCTTGATTGAAAGTGTCTCGGGGCCTGTTACGTTCATAACGCAAGAGGGGGATGTTGCATGCAAGAGTCCTCTTATCGCAATCTCATTTGCACTTCCCTGCCAGATGAAGTTAAAGCAAGGAGTTGAAAGGCTTATCTTCTCGCCATTCATAATCTTATCGGCAACATCGAAGAGTACGCCATATCTTAAATCTACTGCAAAGTTCAAACGATATACAAACACCTTTGTACCGAATGTGTTTGCCGCATATTCAAAGGCTCTCTCTCTTGCAAGACAGCTCATTGCATACTCACCATTCGGGCCCGGTCTGTCGCTTTCTGTGCAACCGCCCTCGTTTATCGGTACGATAGGATAGATATTTCCTGATGAGAATACAACGATTCTTGAATTTTTGAACTTATCTGCAACAAAAGCGGGAAGGGTTGAGTTCATAGCCCAGGTCTGCCATTCGTTTCCGTCTGTACCGAACTTTCTGCCTGCCATATATATCACATTCGGGCAGTCGGGGAGAGAGTAGAGTGCATCCTTATCAAGCAAGTCCATTGCGATAACCTCAATGC
The DNA here is from genome assembly GCA_045647245.1 of Clostridia bacterium. GTDB lineage: Bacteria > Bacillota > Clostridia > UBA1381 > UBA1381 > HGM11525. The sequence goes on along the minus strand of JAZRMB010000047.1, from coordinate 9,674 downwards.
CGTTCTCCTTCATAAGCTCTGTTGCGATTTTGTCGCTTCCTCTTGATACTGCATAAACCTTTTTGTCAAGACCTGCCGCCTTGATTGCGTTTTGTGCCAGAACGCAGAGTGTGGGACCCATCTTTCCGCCTGCACCGAGCACCATTATGTCACCCTCGATTTTCTTCATGTCCTCGATGAGTTCCTGAGATGGGGTTGCAAGCATTTCGTTAAGCTTTTCTTCTGTCCAGTTCATTTTGTTCATTCTCCCTTCAAATATTTTATATATTCTTCCTTTTTCATAACGCCTTTATAGGCTTTTATAACATCATAAGCCTTTTTTCCGCCGTCCGATAATAATTCGCACGCCGTTATTGCAAGAAGCTTTGAGGCAAGTATGTATGCTGTATCAGGGTTTGATATCTTAAATTCCTCGCTGTGGAGCTTGCCGGTAAAGCCTCCGATTGACGACTGTATAGACGGTATAACCGAGCTTAAATCACCCATATCGGTAGAGCCTGTAATCGGCTCGCCAAAAACAAGAGCATCCTTACCTGCAATATCGGACACAACAGCTTCAAACACATCGGACAGCTCACTGCTTTCCGCAAGCGGCAAATAACCGGGTAAATCTTCTGTATCAACCGTTGCACCTATCATTTGTGCGGCACCTTTTACAGAACGTTCAACAGCGCTGTTGCCCTTTTTGATTGCATCAAGAGTGGCACCTCGAACGTATGTGTCAATTATAACCTCGTCGGGGACTGAATTTACAACATCTCCGCCCTTTGTGATAATCGGGTGTATGCGTATTCTGTCCTCATCCCGGAAGGTCTCACGGTTTGAATGTATTCCGAGAATGGCAAGTGCCGCGGCGTTTAAAGCATTTGTTGCATCAAACGGCGTGCTGCCGTGAGCTGTTTTGCCGCTAAAAGTTATTGTCTTTGCCAAAAATCCGAGATTGTAGCCTCTTACATAAACCTTGCTATTTGGCTCGTCGGGCTGTGCGTGAAGCATTATTGCAATGTCCGCATCGTCAAACGCGCCCTCATAAAGAAGCTGTTGCTTGCCGCCGAAGCTTGTTATTTTGCCTTCCTTTTTAAGTGAACGCCTTGCCTCAAGGTCAATAAATTCCTCAGCAGGTACTGCAAAGAAGGTGACCGTTCCCGAAAGGGATTCTATAGCCTTTGATTTTGCAAAGCCTATTGCCGCTCCGAGCATCGCCGCCATTTGCGCATGATGACCGCAGGCGTGAGCGTTGCCGTCTTTGTCGGATGCCGGATGCTTCGGACATTTTATCGCATCCATCTCGCCTATTATGCAAATGTTCGGTCCCTTACCGCTTGAAAGCTTTGCCTTTACGCCTGTAACTGCGTGAGGATAGGTGTATTCAATTGAATATTTATCAAAAATACTCCGTACAAAAGCCGACGTATTTTCCTCGAAATATCCAAGCTCGGGATTTTTAAAAATCTCCTCACCTATAGAAATTATCTCCTCACGGCTTTCTTCAATCGCATCAAGAACCGCCTTTTTTATCTCACTACAAGACATTTTCACACCTCCCTGATGATAAATGTAACTATTTAGTTACTTTTTGTAAATATATTATATCACGCCGGGGAAGATAAGTCAAGAAAAATATTTTATGTGCCGGAAGAAATTCGGGAAGTAAAAACGCAAAAAGCCTGAATATACAAGAATAACACTCGTTGAAAATACATACCCTAAAAGAAATATAATGTGTATTTTAAGGGGGAGTATGCAGTGAAGAGTGTTACAAATACAGCGACCGAATATTTATATATAACGGCAGGGTGTTTCCTGCTTGCTGTCGGGTTGGAGGTTTTTTTGGTACCTTTAAAGCTGTCTCCGGGAGGGATAAGCTCTCTCGGGACGGTTTTTTTGTATTTTTTTTCTGTTCCGATGTCTGTTACAAACCTTTCGCTCAATATCCTTCTTTTTATTGCGGCATATAAGATACTGGGCAGACAGGCAGTTATAAAATCAATTGCGGGTGTGGTGTTTACATCGGTTTTTCTTGCAATCGCAGAACATATACCGACTGTGGGATGCGATTATTTTGCGTCCGCTCTTGCAGGTGGAACACTTATGGGATTAGGTGTAGGGCTTGTGATAAGATGTGGTGCATCAACGGGTGGCAGTGACCTTGCGGCGATGATGGTTTTAAAATATATGCCGCATTTGTCGGTGGCTGATATAATCCTTGTAATAGATGCGGCGGTTATTCTTCTTACAGGTATTGTTTTTAAAAGTGTAACCGTTCCGATATATTCATTTGCAGCTTTGTTTGTTGCCGCACGTATTACGGACAGCGTTATAACAATGGGAAATTCGGCAAAATCAGTATTTATTGCAACAGAAAAAGTTGATGAAATATCAAGTTTGATAATCGAAAAAATAAAAAGAGGAGTAACCGGTATATATTCAAAGGGAATGTATACCGGTACTGAGAGGATGATGCTTTTGTGTGTTGTCAGCCCGAAAGAACTTCCGACTCTTGTAACACTTGTAAGAGAGCGGGACAGGAATGCTTTTATTATAATAGAGGATGCAAAAAAAGTCCTCGGAGAGGGCTTTTTGCACGAAACTGAACAGTAATATAAAAAATTACTTCCTATATAATAGGGCTACACAAATATATATCGGAAGAGAGCGGTAGGGAAATGTTTTCAAAGTCACCAATTAACAGCTTTTCGTAGCACGCTGATGCTGACATTATCGGGAGAATTATTATCCCAAGCTCATCGTAGAGCTTTTTTGTTTCATAAAATGCACCGGGGTATGAGCCGTGAAGGAATACCGGGATGTCGGATTCCATCATCCTGCGGCAAAATCGTTTAAAGGAATCGTTTTCGGTGTCGGTCGTGCCTGAATGATATGAAAGGTGCAGATATGCATCACAGTTTGGTGTGAAAGCGTCGTAATTAAGCCCGGGTGTTGGCGTGATGGTGACTATTCTTCTGTCTTCATCTGCAAAAGCATAGGGGACAGCGTCGTTTATTCTTGTATAACCTGTTTCAATCTGCTCAAAGCCTCCGTCCTTTATAATACCGAACGGGATATTCATAAGACTTTTGACCTCGTCGGTAAAAGCTTCCGGTGGCAGTACTCTTGCACCACGGTGAACTCTACCGTTCCACATAACAAACACGCCGCCGCCCCGGTAGGTATTCACGAAGCAAAGAGCATCCTCAAAATTTCTGATGCCGTTTGCTCTCGGGTCGGTGAGTACATAGCCACTTGATACAAGAACAATCGGAATCTGAACGTCAAAAAGTGCATAGTCAAGCAGTGCGGCAGTATAGCCGAGGGTGTCTGTACCATGCGTAACAATAACTGCATCGCTTTTTTGGGCGGCAATTCGGCACGCCCTGATTATTTCATTCTGTTTTTTTTGATTTGCGGTCTCGCTGAGCATATTAAGAGGAGAATAAAAATTCATTGTATGCTCCTTTGAAGCATTTAATATGCATTCTTCAAGCATCGGCGGGGTGTTATCTGATGCACTTATCACTCCGTCGTAATTTTTTATACTTCCGATTGTACCGCCCGTAAATATTACCGAAATATTCATAATATGTTATCACTCCGTCAATTTTCTTCTATTATTTCCAAAAAATATTCCATTTACCCAATTTTATCACAAAATCTTCACATAATCAACACTTTACTAATCAGATATTTCGTGATACAATATATAATGAAGATTTATGTTTAGGTGATTGTAAGAGTGTTTATTTTCCATTTGGGACGGTGGGTAACAAACAGCCCCGCCCCTACAAAATGGCAATCAATCAAACACTTTTACAATCAGCTAAAGATTAATGTTGTAAAGGAGGGTGCAGAGAATTGAAGAAATTAATATACGCTGTCGTAATGCTTATGACAATGTGTTGCACCGTTATTTTTGCCGACGGACACTGGGCGGCTTCCTATATTGAACAGCTTTATGAAAGACAGATAATAGATAGCGGCAGAAATTATGCGCCCGAGGAATATATAACAAGAAAAGAATTTGTTGCAATGGCACTAAGAGCTGTGTCGGCGAAGCCGGGTGAGGTCAGCCGTTATTTTACCGATGTTGATGAGAAGGACAGCTTTGCTCCATATATCACGCTTGCATATGAGCTTGGTATAGTTTCAGGCTACAGCGACAGAACCTTCAGACCTGACAGCACCTTGAAAAGAGAAGAAGCGGCGGTAATACTTTCAAGAGTTTTCGGCTTTCTTCCGGGTTACAGCCTGACGGACGAATATAAAGATGCTGACGCTATAACACCTGCGGTAGTTGGTGCAATTGCTTATGCGAACAGGAAGAATATAATAAACGGATATCCCGATGGGACTATCAGACCTCACGGCGAAATAAAAAAATCCGAAGCAGCAGTGATGCTTTTAAAGGCTATGGAGACTGAGCAGAACACGCCCAGATTCAATATAGGGTATCCGAGAATTGCAAAGAGCGGAATATATGGACTGATACGTGTTGAAATAAGCACAAATATGCCTTGCGTTGTGAAATATAAGCTGGTGGATAAAAATACATCGGCTGTGCCTGCTGTTATTGATATGACACAAACGCTTTTGTCGGTAGGAACGGGTAACAGGCAGTATACAGCGGATATTGTAGCAGATGTAGGAAAAGAGTACGATGTCTATTTCGTTGCGGTGACTCCGGATGGTAGCTATTCAAAAGTTGAAGCAGTGAAAAATACTGTGCCTTTGCCATTTACAGAGGGTGACGGCACAAAGGAAAAACCATACGGAATATACACACCTCAGCATCTTGATGCAATGCGTTATTTTGATGAGAGCGCATTCAGGATGAGAAAAGATGTTGAGCTTTCGGGAGAATGGGAGCCGATAGAGGATTTTAACGGCTTTCTTGACGGAAACGGATACAGCATAAGAGGTTTAAAAGCAGATAGAGAGCAATATGCAGGACTGTTTGCAAGGATAAGCAAAGGAAAAATTAAAAAACTTACGCTAGACGGGACTGTATCGGCGCGCTATAATGCAGGTATATTTGCAGGCGAAAATATAGCAGGTGAGATAATTGACTGCGTTGCATCCGGTACGGTTCGGGCTTCTATGAATAATGCAGGCGGCTTTTGCGGTGAGAACTCAGGAGTGATAGAAAACTCATTGAGTGCAGTATACTTTTGCGAGGCTGACGGATATGCAGGCGGTGTTGTCGGGCAGAATTACGGTATAATAAGGAACACGATTTCAGCGGCTCATACTGTATCGGCAGATATGTATGCAGGTGGAATTTCGGCGGTGAACGCAGGCGGACGTATAGAAAAGTCGCTGTCTGCGTGTATCAATGTGATAGACCTTATAATGAATAACTGCGGCAGAATCACAATCAATAAAAAGGACGGAATAACCTCGGGTAATTTTGCATATAACGCTATGATAACAACTTCTATAAATGCTGTATCGGATAAGGATAACAATAATGGTGCGGATATTTTGTGGGAGGATATGCTCGACAGAAGTAAAGTGTGTGAGATTTTAAAATGGGACAAGGACAGATGGACCGGCGGCTCTAAGAGTGAGAGATATCTTATAATGAGACCAAACGGCACGAAGGAACCGACGCTTGTGGCAGGCATATGCGAATATGCACCTGTCAGGGTTACAATGGCGGCGGAGCTTCTTTCGATGTCGAATAATATAAATATGCATTATCTTTTGACAGATGATTTGTATTTTAATGATAAAATAAAATGGATAACGGTTGCCGACGGCGCAGGACAGGAAAACGGTTTTAGCGGAAGTCTGGACGGTAACGGACATATCATATACGGAATCAACGGAAGCGAATCGCTGATTGGTACTCTGAGCGGGACTGTAAAAAATCTGCGTGTTTCGGGTATGAAAATAAACGACGGTGAGCTTGTTGGTGCGATTGCAAAAATAAATTACGGTACGGTAGAAAACTGCGTTGTAGATAATCTTACGGTCAAAAACAGTTCAGACGGTGCGTACGCAGGCGGCTTGTGCGGATATAATTACGCAGTTGTAAAAGAGTGCGAGGTTCTTTCAGCAAATATAAGCCTTACGGGAAGAAACACCGTTTCTGGCGGAATTAGTGCGCATAATGAAGGATATATTGATTCTGTTGCGGTCAAGGGCAATATTTCGGGTTCTCATAATTATGAGCAGTCGGAAGCGGTTATAGGCGGTATATGCGGCTATAACAGCGGTGCGATATATAATGCGTATGCAAGATGTAACATAAAAACGGCATCGTCGGTTGTATATACGGGTGGTATCTGCGCCATTCATGCCGAAGGAGATATTTATAAATGCTCTTCGGAGGGAAGTATTATAACCGAAAAGGTACCTAATATAGCTGTTACGGCGTATGCGGGGGGAGTTTGTGCCCTTGCGTCGAACGGGTCTGTTATGAATGTGATGTCCGATCAGGATATAACGGTTTATGCATCGAGAGGATACGTCGGCGGTATATGCGGTTACAACGAAATGGCGGTACTTATGAATTCCTATGCTGTGAATAATATTTCAGATGTGGACGATGCTGTGGTGATGAATCCGGCAAAATCCTACACCGGCGGTATATGCGGCTATAATCAGGACGGAACTGTAGCGATGAGTGTCGCGTTGAATAAAACGGTGCTGTCACAGTCGGATGTCGGAAGAATATGCGGCGGATGCGGGGGTGCGGAAAATCTGTATTCAAACTATGCTGCTGATGATATCGCAATAAAGAATACAACAGATGTGCAAAAAAACGGTGTATCTGTTCAAAGGGCAAAGATTGATACGTCATTCTTTACAAAACCTGTTGCAGAAGGTGGATTACTTGGATGGAGTGACAACGTGTGGTATGCAAGAAAAACAGCGTCACGCACATTGCCGGTACTCTACGGGGTAAAGTATCAGGACACCTTTATGATAAGATAATATTTTTTTGATAGGGCTTGAAAGGGTTGGAATATATGAATATAAGAAAAATTGCGGCGGTGATGACTGTAGCGGCAATGCTGTGCGAAACAGCATTTGCATCAGTGCTCGGAACAGCACCTGTGTCGCTTAAGAATACTGTGGTTTCACACGGTACAGAGCTGTTTGAAAATAAGTTTATGTCAGACCAGGACGGAGTAGGATTGCAAAGCGAATACTATGCCGAGTATACTCCGAACCTCGATACAACTCCGTATGTAACAACGGGTAAGTCGGTTTTCGGAAAGAGAGATGCATTTGAAGCAGCGGAATATATGAAGGAAAACGGTCTCGTGCCGATGCTGGGAATTAATGCTTCGTATTTTTCGCTTCAGACAGGTGTTCCTATGGGACATGTTATATCGGAAGGACGGCTTCTGTCCTCCGATTCTGCGGAAATTAACTCACTCGGTTTTATGGAGGACGGGACTGCGTTTATCGCACCATTATCGGTTGAGGTTATGCTTGAAACCGAGCAGGGCAGTGTCGGAATTTCAAATATAAATAAGTACAATGTAGCAACTATTCCCTGGATAACGCTTTACAACAGTGATTTCGGTGAGCATACCGAAAACGATGTTGAGGCGTTGTCGCTGATAATAGATACAAAAGATGAAAAGCTTGTAAACGGTGAGAAGATTGAGGCGGAGGTTGTTGATAAGTTCGTATATACGGGCGGACTTGCGATTGAAGAGGGCAAGATGATTCTTTCAATCAATACCGACGGGAGCTACGAATATCACTATAAGTTGCTTGATTCGGTTGGAGTTGGGGATAAGATTAAACTGACCTGCCATTACAAGGGAGATGAACGCTGGGAAAAGGCACAGCACGCAATAGGAAGCCAGAATGAGGTGTTGCTTAAGGACGGCGAAGTTGCCCCGGACCTTGCAAAGGGTGCGGCACCGAGAACGGCAGTCGGTATAACTGCGGATGGGAATGTGCTGTTTTATGTTATTGACGGCAGACAAGAAGGACACAGCTACGGCGCAAAGCTTGAAACTGTTGCAAACAGATTGAAAGAACTCGGATGTGTAGATGCGATTAATTTTGACGGCGGCGGTTCGAGTGCTATTGTAGGAGTTTATCCCGGAGCGGAGGATATGTCGGTTATAAACTCGCCGTCTGACGGGAGACTAAGAAGCGTCACGAATTTTATTTTCCTTAAGAATAACAAAAAGCCTGACGGTGAGCTGTTCGGAATATATGTTACGCCGCAACAGGATAAATATCTGACGGGAACAAAGGCTGAGCTTTCAAGCTACGGCTATGACAAGGAATTTTACAGAGTAGATGCGGAAGATGTTGAATTTTCAGTAAGCGGTGAGAGTGTCATAGATGGTAGTACAGTGACCTTTATCGGAAACGAAAAGGTGGAAATAACTGCAACATCGGGAGATGTTTCGACGGTCAGCACAAATGAGGTGTACGACACTCCGGACGGTATAGAGCTTCTTGTCTCCGGGGAAAATGTAAAAACGCTTGCAGTGAACACCGATACGGAACTTGAACTTTCTGCAGAGGCTTATATAGGATATACCAAGCTGATAGCAGACAGCGATTGCTTCGCATATGCACTTGAAGGGGATATCGGTTCGATAGAAAATAATATTTTTACGGCACGTGCCGACAAAACCACAAAGGGTAAGATAATTGTAAGTGCAGGTAAAAAAAGTGTAGAAATCCCCGTAAAGGTAATTAATAACGATTATATTTTTGGTGATATAACTGAGCATTGGGCGAGGGAAATGATTCGCGATATGGCAATTGAGGGGGCGGTCAGCGGATATGAAACAGATGAGAGCCCCGACCCGTTGTTTATGCCTGACAATAATATCACAAGAGCAGAATTTGCTGTACTTTTAGGAAAATATCTGATGCTTGAAACAGCAGATGTTAAAGAAAAGGTATTTTCAGATGAAATCCCCCAGTGGGCGGAAAAGTATATATATGCAATGTATTCGCTCGGATATGTCAGCGGTAAAAAGCTTGCAGACTCAAGTGTTGCATTTGCACCGGGCGATAAAATAACAAGAGCGGAGGCGGCGGCAATAATCGGCAGAACGCTGATGCAAAAGGACGTCTCGGGGGAAGTGGAATTTGCCGATTCGGAAGAAATACCGTCGTGGGCAAAAGCATATATAGAAAGACTTGCGGATGAAGGTATACTGTCTGGATATGCGGACGGTAGTGTTAAACCGCTTTCAAATGTTACAAGAGCAGAAGCAGTGACACTTCTGTATAAGCTCAACGCAGTGAATAATATAAAGCCGGAGGAAGATATCGCTTCTGATGACAATATAATAGAAGAAACACAGAAACAGGATGATGAGATTGAAGAACTGATAGAAGGTATTGAAGAGTTGGTATCTGAAATTGAAGATGAAGAAACATCTGCTGAGGCTGATGCAGAAGAAGCAGAAGCACAAGAAAATGAAGATTCAGACACACCGGAAATTCAGGAAATAAAATAATAAATTTTAAAAAAATAAAAGCTGATTTTCGATTAATATATAAAAATCGAAAATTAGCTTTTTTTATCGAGAAGGTCAAAAACGTCGAAAAATGTAGTCAAAATGCACAAAGGAGTGGTATAAAACACTGTGCAAGGTGTAAAAAATACTAAAGAGCAAAAAAAATAAAAAAAAATTCAAAAAAAGTGTTGACAAAAGAGAAAGTATGTGTTAATATAAATAAGC
>JAZRMB010000046.1:0-12835 GCA_045647245.1 Clostridia bacterium | reverse complement strand
ACGCTGGCAGATATCGAAAAAGGAAGTTATATTTTGTCAATTTGAATTCGTCGGCGTACGATGGTACGGTAGAGTTCAAATTGGCAAAAAGCAAGAAACCACAAGGAAAATTCGATGTTTTCCTTGTGGTTAGTTTTTTTGTTCAAGATTAACACTACACCTCACCACCGCCTTCGGCGGAGCCTCTCCTCAAGGAGAAGCCTCTGTTTCTTGCGGTAGAACGACTTTTTCGACAGTCTGAAAGCGTGAATCATCACGCTTTTTTATTTACAGATATTTCTCATACTTTCTGTAAAGCTCAAGTGCTCTTGAAATTTCTTCCTGTGTAAGGATTGTTCTGACATACTTCAAAATTTCCCGTTTTTCAGGAACTGTCAGTCCGTCAGCCGCAAGGGATACTATATACGAAACATCAAGCTTTGATATTATCGCAAGCCCATCAGCCATTTCCTCGGCTGTTGCCGCCGCCGCAATTCTCTCATATGCCGACTTTCCTCTTTCACCGCCCGGCATTGCGTGCGTTTGCTCATCGTTCTGATTGTTATCGGCAGAGGCTTCGGTATTTTTATTCTCTTCCTCAGCCTTATTTGCTGTCTCTTCTCTGTTTTTTAAAAGAAAATCATTTACCTGCCAGCCTTCAAGAGCTTTGTTCTTTTCATCACTTTCCGCCGCCTGCTCTTCTTCAAGCATTTGGCTATTTAAAATATCAAGAACACCGAGCAATGATCGAGCCGACTTTCCGTCTATACCCTTTATAAATTCCATAACCTGCTTATTTGAAAGGATAGAACCGATTACGGGCACCGTACTGAGATTTGCATTGCTTTCGACAAGTTCTGCTATCTCTTCACGTCCGCTCTCGGCAAGCTTCTCGGTATATTTGGGCACAACGTAATATTTTATAATCGCATATGCCGCAACAGCCGCAACTATTACAGCGATAATAAGTCCAAGAAGAATTTTAAGTATTACCTTCCCCACACTCTTTTTTTTCATAACATATCACAATGCCTTTCCTTACCTTATTTATGCATTTGCCAGTGCCTGATTGAGGTCTTCTATTATGTCATCTGCATTTTCAATACCAACAGAAAGACGTATAAGGTCAGCTCCCACACCGCCCTCTTTGAGCTGTTCGTCGGTCATCTGTCTGTGGGTTGTGCTTGCAGGATGGAGTGCACAGGTTCTTGCATCTGCAACGTGGGTTACAATTGCCGCAAGCTTTAATGAGTCAAGAACTCTCGTTGCAGCTTCTCTTCCACCCTTTACACCGAAGGATATAACTCCTGATGTACCATTGGGAAGATACTTTTTAACAAGCTCAGAATATTTGCTGTCAGCAAGTCCGGGATAGTTTACCCATGCTACTCTGTCGTCCTTCGCCAAAAACTCGGCAACCTTAAGTGCATTGTCAGAATGTGCTCTCATACGAAGATGAAGTGTTTCAAGACCAAGATTTAAAAGGAACGCATTCTGCGGTGACGGAGCCGAGCCTAAATCTCTCATAAGCTGTGCTCTTGCCTTTACAATATATGCCATAGGTCCAAACTTCTCGGTATATACAACGCCGTGATATGAATCGTCGGGAGTTGTGAACTCAGGGAACTTTCCGCTTGCCGCCCAGTCGAATTTTCCGCTGTCTACTATTACACCGCCAAGACTGGTTGCGTGCCCGTCCATATATTTTGTAGTGGCATGAATAACAATGTCAGCACCGAACTCGAAAGGTCTTGCAAGTATCGGAGTTGCAAATGTATTGTCAACAATAAGCGGAATACCGTTTGAATGAGCAAGAGTGGCAAACTTTTCAATGTCAAGTACATTAAGTGCCGGGTTGGCAATAGTCTCACCCATTACCGCCTTTGTTTCGGGTCTGATTGCTTTTTGAAGCTCCTCCAAAGGCAGGTCGGGGTCAACAAATGTTGTTTCTATGCCAATCTTTTTGAGCGTTACGCCAAGCAGATTAAAGCTTCCGCCGTAAACTGCGGCAGAGCAAACAACGTGGTCACCTGCACCACAGATATTAAGAACCGCAAGAAGAGTTGCCGCCTGACCTGATGATGTCATCATAGCACCAACGCCGCCCTCTAAGTGTGCAATCTTCTCCTCAACACATCCGACAGTCGGATTTGCAAGTCTTGTATAGAAATATCCGTCCGCCTCAAGGTCGAATAGCTTTCCCATATAATCACAAGTGTCATATTTAAAGGTCGTGCTCTGATAAATCGGCAAAACTCTCGGCTCACCGTTCTTCGGAGTGTAACCATCCTGTACACATTTTGTTTCTATTCTTGTCATAAAATCATTCCTTCCTGATATTAAATATAATTTTAACTTTCGTATCTGTACATTTTTCATTTATGTAACACTTTAAAATCTATATTGTAGGGTTCGGCGGTTTCCGACGAACCGCAAGCGGAACATCCTGAAGGCTGTTCCCTACATTAAATAATCATAAAGTTTTAGATTTTACGTGTTATCCGGGCAAGATAGCGTATATACTCCCCCATCCTGATAATTCGAAAAAGATACGAAGCAACTATGTCGAATGTCAATTTGGCAGAGTTGCGAGTAGATTGTCCTTTTCTCGGAGCGACCACGTATGTTGATACTTCAAGCGATGAAAAATGGCAAGATACGAAGTATATTTTTCGAATTTTAATTTGACAGAGTTGCGAGTAGATTGTCCTTTTCTCGGAGCGACGACGTATGTTGATACTTCGAGCGATGAAAAAGAGCAAGATACGAAGCAACTATGTCAAATTTATCCTCCGATTTGGCAAATTAAGCCCGATACCTTTCTTGCGGCTTCCAATAGCGGAAGCACGTGGTCGTGCTCCATGGGGGGGATGCCGGTAAGGTCGTAGGGGCGGGATAGTCCGCGGTATTTGTCTTCGCCCATACGGTGGTACGGGAGAAGGTGGAGATGCTTTACGCCGGGGAGGGTTTTAGCAAATGCCGCAATTTGAGAAATCTCTGCCACGGTATCGTTAAACCCGAAAATCACGGGCACTCTTATAGTAAGGTCTGCCCCCGATTCTGCTATTTTTCTTGCATTTTCTAAAATCAGTCCGTTGGGCTGTTTTGTAAATGCTTTGTGCTTATCAGAGTCCATATGCTTTATATCCATAAGAATATGGTCAAGATACGGAAGTATAATGCTTATCTTTTCAAAGCTCTGGTAGCCTGCTGTTTCTATTGCAGTATCTATGCCAAGCTCCTTGCACGCTCTTAAAAGGTCACGCGCAAAAGCCGGCTGAAGAGTTGCTTCACCACCCGATAGCGTAACTCCGCCGCCCGAGCGTTTATAGTAGGGGATGTCCTTTCTTATCTCTTCGATAATTTCTCTTACGGTAACATCCCTTCCTATTATCTTCTTATCTCCTGCAAATTCCATCTCCTCTATCTCATAACGCTGTCCTTCAGGGTTTGAACACCATTTGCATCTTAAGGAACAACCCTTCAAAAACACAATGGTTCTTATTCCGGGTCCGTCATGGATAGAATATTTTTGTATATCAAATATACGTCCTGTAGTGTCCAAATAGTTCATTTTTTACTCCTATTAACCGTTAAATGCCTGTTCTGTACGGTTTATAATATCATCCTGAAGAGATTTTGAAAGAGTTGTAAAGAGTGCAGAATAGCCTGCAACACGAACAACGAGGTTTTTGTAATTCTCAGGATGTGCCTGCGCATCAAGAAGAGTCTCTCTGCTTACTACGTTAAACTGCATATGCATTCCCTTCTGGTCAAAGAATGCTCTGATATATGCGGTAAATTTAGCAATTCCGGCAACACCCGAAAGTGCTGACGGGTGGAATTTCTGATTGTAGAGTGTACCGTTTGATGTAATTGCATGGTCAAGTTTTGCAACCGAGTTTGCAGCCGCTGTCGGACCCATCGCGTCACGTCCCGATGCAGGGCCTACGCCGTCCGCAACGGGTGTGTTTGCAAGACGTCCGTCGGGAGTTGCACCCGTCTGCTCGCCCAAGGGTACGTTTGCAGATACGGGATAAAGTCCTGCCTGATACATACCGCCTCTCGGATTTTGGTACTTTTCAAGCTCCCTTGTATATACATATGCAACCTCTCTTGCAAAAAGGTCAACCTCTTTTACGTCATTTCCGTACTTGGGAACTGTATCTATCATTTCAAGAAGCTTATCGTACTTCGCTTTTTCTTCGCTTGTTGAAGTACCTTCAATAAATGCTTTGAAAATCTTTTCTATATCGCCGTCTGTAATATTCTTACCCTGCGCTCTTAAGTTCTTTACAAGCTCAACCGTTTCCTTTTCGGCACGCTTTGCAGTAAGACCTCTGCCGTAGTTTGCCAAAAGTGCATCTCTGTATTCTGCAATTGTAATAAGCTTTTTATCGTATACAAGAGTTTTAATTGCATAGAGTGCGTCTGTCATATTCGCAATACCAAATCCCTGCGGACCGGTAAAGTTATATACCGCACCGCCCTCCTGAAGAGTTTTACCTCTCTTTATGCAATCCTCAACCATACATGACTGGAAAGGAAGCGGACAACGCTCCATATGTGCCACGTCTATTGCATTATCTGCATTTACCATAAGTCCGATTGCATACTGCATCTGCTTTTTATATGCACCGAAGAACTCATCAAATGTCTTAAACGCCGCAACATCGCCTGTTTCTATGCCGACAAGCTCACCGTTTTCATAACCGCCCGAGAATACAAGCTCTAAAGGACGGCACATATTAAAGAACGCCGCATCGTGCCAGCCGTCTGTTTTAGCCGCTTTTTGCGGTTCAACACAGCCGATTATGTTGTAGTCTCTTGCATCCTCTAAAGTAAGACCTCTGCTCATAAGGGCAGGGATAATAACCTCGTCGTTATAGTAAGCAGGTAAGCCTACACCTGTTCTTGTAAGCTCTGCACATTTATATAAAAATTCATCGGGAGTTCCGTTCCATACTCTTACAGAGAATGACGGCTGCGGAAGCTGAACGTGCATTGATGACTGAATACACATATATGAAAGCTCATTTGTAGCATCCATACCATGTATATCCTGACCGCCTGCACACAAATTCTGGAACAAGCTGTAGCCTGCAAAGCCCTCTGCACTTGCCGCATCACGAACCTTATTTATGTCGTTAAGTTTTACCCAGATACAGTCCATAAGCTCCTGCGCAATTTCGGGAGTTATATCACCCTTTTCGATATCCGATTTATAATAAGGATACATATACTGGTCGAAGCGTCCGGGTGAAATTGAATGTCCGCTTGACTCTATCTGCATTAAAAGCTGAACAAACCAGAAGCTCTGACAAGCCTCATGGAAGCTATTTGCACCGTTTTCGGGCACTCTTTCACAAATGTCGGAAATTAAAGAAAGCTCTGCTTTTCTTTGTTCGTTCTTTTCCTTCTTTGCCATATCCTTTGCAAGAAGAGAATATCTTTTTGCGTATGTAATAGCAGCATTACAGCTTATTATAACAGCCTCTAAGAATTCGTGCTTTTTAGAATAATCCGCATCATAAACCTTGATAGATGCAAGCTCGCGAGCCGCCTCTTCAATTATTCCCTTGTATCCAATCTTTAATACCTTTGCATAATCCACCGTCATATGTCCGATACCGTTATAGAAATAGTTACCGGGCGTGAATATGTTATGTGCCATTGCGACAAGTGTTTCATTTGCCATATATGCGGTTGCAAGCTCACTTGTGGTCTTTCCCTCCCAATAGGGGTAAACACTTGCAAGTGCCGCCTTTGTTTCCTCGCTTATGTAGAACGGGTCTGCACTTCTTGTTGCGACAGTCTCAAACTCGTCCCATAACCATTGATAGGAATATTCAGGGAAAACCTGACAGCTTCTCGGAGCCTTTGACGAGCTTCCTACAATTAATTCATCGTCTCTTATTACGATGGGTATATTTTCAAGAATATGAGCAAACGCCAATGCTCTTCTCTTAACTATCGGCTCATTTTCTGTAGCCTTGTAGCTTTCGGTAAGAAGAACTGCTCTGTCTGCTTCTATTTCAGGCATCTTTTTGTAGAGATTTTCTATAAGTCTTGTTATTCTTTCACTGCGCGGTATTCCTCCGCTTACAAACTCTGCCATGATATCCTCCGTTCCGCTTCTTTTTTAAGAAAAAAGCTCAATTTATATATTTACAAACAGCATACATTTATACAAGATATATTCTACCACATAATTTATTTTTTTTCAATAGTTAAAAACAAAAAAAAATCAAAAAAATCGCAAACAAAACCAAAAAAGATGCCACAAAAATGTGACATCTTTTTATATACTATTCAGTTATATCTGCAGAAAATCACTAACTACATTTACCATTTCCATCTTTTCACAAACCGATTCGAAAAGCTTCGGCTTGTCCTTGAGCTCTGCCAGTGATGCCGGTATCTTCATACCGCTCTTCTCGCTGAGTTCGTCTAAAAGGGTAAATTCGTCCTTTCCTGCAACCGCACCGCTTCCGTCAAGAGCGATAAGTACGCTCTGATTGAATTTGAACGGGCTTGCCGTTGATGCGATAACGGTCTTTGTCATATCATTGGTTTCTTTAACATACTTATCATATACTGCTTTAGCAACGGCGGTATGAGTGTCAATAACATAGCCATACTCATCTCTTGTGGCTTTAATAGCCTTCATAGTCTCTTCATCACCGCAGCAGCCGGCACAAAATACAGCCTTTATCTTACTCTTTATATCTTCGGGAACCTCATACACGCCTTCGGTGTTCAGTTTCTTCATAATATCTGCTACAAAGCTGTCATCCGAGCCTGACATATGATACAAAAATCTCTCAAGATTGCTTGAAATCAAGATATCCATTGAAGGAGAAATCGTCGTGTGGAATTCTCTGTTTTTATTGTAAACACCCGTATCGATAAAATCGGTCAGTACATTGTTTTCGTTTGATGCGCAGATGAACTTATTCACCGGCAGACCCATCATAAATGCATAATAGGATGCAAGAATGTTGCCGAAATTACCTGTGGGAACTACAATATTTATCTTATCCCCTGCCTTTATCTCTCCTGCAGCGAGCATATCAGCATATGCCGAGAAATAGTACACAATCTGCGGAACAAGTCTGCCCCAGTTGATTGAGTTCGCACTCGAAAGCTTGAAACGATTTGCCGCAAGCATATCCTTATAATCATTATCGGTAAATATACGCTTCACACCGTTTTGTGCATCGTCAAAGTTACCCTTAACCGCACACACTCCGACATTGTTACCCTCCTGAGTAATCATCTGAAGCTTCTGAATCTCCGACACGCCGTTATCGGGATAGAATACAATTATTCTTGTACCCGCAACATCCTTAAAGCCCTCAAGAGCCGCCTTTCCGGTGTCACCGGATGTTGCAACCAAAATTACAACCTCATCGTTTTCATTTGTCTTCTTCATTGAAGTTGTCAAAAGATGCGGAAGAATCTGAAGCGCCATATCCTTGAACGCACAGGTAGGACCGTGCCACAACTCCAGAAAATACGTACTGTCATTAAGCTTGTATACGGGAGCAATATTATCAGTTTCAAACTTTTCTTTTGTATATGCGTTATTGACGCAGGATGCTACCTCCTCATCAGTAAAGTCGGTAAGGTATTTTGAAAGAACAAATTCCGCTCTCTCACGATAACCCATATTCTGCATCTGTGATATTTCGTCAAGACTGATTGTCGGAATACTCTCCGGAACAAACAATCCCCCCTCTTCGGAAAGACCTTTCTTTATAGCCTCCGCCGAGGTCATTGAAATACTTTTATTTCTCGTACTTAGATATTGCATTTTATTTCGCTGTTCCTTTCACGCTCTTTTTAAGCGTACTTTTTAATATAATCGGGTGCTTCGTCCTTGTCGATACTTACTGAAAGCACAAATGAAATGTTGAACTTCTTACCAAGCTCTTCAACACTTGCAAGGAAATTCTCGAAGCCGTCCATTGAGTGGTTAACGATCTTAAGTGTTCCGTCAACAAATATATTTGTTATGTCGAAGTTACCTGCGATGATACCGCAGATGAAGCCCAAAAACTCCTCCCACGAATCAATATTAAATTCAGATGTATCATACATTCTTACAGCTGACTTGATGTCATACATATTCTTTGATGTATTGTTGCTTACAAAGACAACGTTTCCGTTAGCTACCGATGCGGCATTGTTCACGTTTTCGATCAGCACCTTCGTCTTACCTGTACCCTTCTTACCAATCAAAAGCTCTACCATATCTTTGTCCTCCTTATGTTTTATATATTCCAGGCATTACTGCCCGTTTTGCAAAATTTATTTTGAAAGTCTCTTTTCGAGTTCTTCCTTTTGTTCTTCATAGCCCGGCTTGCCTAAAAGTGCAAACATATTCTTCTTATATGCTTCAACACCCGGCTGGTCAAACGGATTCACACCTAAAAGATATCCCGAAATTCCGCAAGCCTTCTCGAAGAAGTAAACAAGCTGACCGAAATAATAGGGTGAAAGCTCGGGAACGGTTACGCTCAAGTTCGGCACTCCGCCGTCTGTATGAGCAAGGCATGTTCCCTCTGCCGCCATCTTATTTACAAAGTCGAGTGTTTTTCCGCTAAGGAAATTGAGACCGTCTATATTATCCTCTGTTGCTTCAATTACTATATTCTTCTTGGGATTTTCAACCTTGATTGCGGTTTCAAAAAGGAATCTCTGTCCTTCCTGAATATACTGACCCATTGAATGAAGGTCTGTAGAAAAATCTGCCGCAGCCGGGAAAATACCCTTATTGTCCTTACCTTCGCTCTCGCCGTAGAGCTGTTTCCACCACTCGCTGAAGAAATGAAGTGCAGGCTCGAAATTAATCATCATTTCAACCGACTTGCCCTTCTTTAAAAGTGCATTTCTTACAGCCGCATACTGATAACACTCATTTTCTGCAAGGTTCGGATTATTGTATAAATCCATTGCATCCTTTGCGCCCTGCATCATTGTGTCAATATCAATTCCTGCCGCCGCAATGGGAAGAAGACCTACTGCGGTAAGAACCGAATATCTGCCGCCGACATCATCGCTGATTACAAAGCTTTCATATCCTTCGCTGTCGGCAAGGCTCTTCAAAGCACCACGGCTCTTATCTGTTGTTGCATATATTCTGCCTCTTGCCTCTTCTTTTCCGTACTTCTTTTCAAGAAGCTCCTTGAAAATACGAAATGCAATAGCAGGCTCGGTAGTTGTTCCCGATTTTGATATAACATTTACCGATATATCCTTACCCTCAACAGCCTCTAAAAGCTCTGCAAGGTAGGTTGAACTGATTGAATTACCTGCATAGTAAATCTGCGGGCTCTTTCTCTTATCGGAATCAAGAGAGTTGTAGAAGCTGTGTGAAAGCATCTCAATTGCCGCTCTTGCGCCGAGGTACGAACCGCCGATACCGATTACGATAAGAACATCGGAATCGGAACGAATCTTTTCCGCCGCCTTTTTAATACGTGCAAATTCTTCTTTATCATAGCTTTCGGGTAAATCTACCCAGCCGAGGAAGTCCGAACCTGCACCTGTCTTGTTATGGAGCATCGAATGAGCTGCCTTAACATACTCTCCCATATAATCTATTTCGTGCTGTCCTACAAACGGAAGCGCTTTCTGATAATCAAATTTTAAGTTTTCCAAAATGATATCCCTCCAAGGTGAATTGAATAAGGCGATATTATGATATAATATCCCTATATATATTGTAATACATAAATACGAATAAATCAAGTATTATTTTATGTTTCATTGCCAAAATTTTCAATAAAATTTACTGCAATATGCAAAAAAAATAGTAAAAAACCACAATACCGACATAAAACGCACTGCAATTTCAAGGCACAAAATCAATCGGATGTTCTCTGTAACTTATAAGTTCGCAAATTACGATACCTCTTGCTTTCTCTTTTCATCCCAAATCCATTCCGGTTTTCCATATAGACTATCCCCTTTTACTCTTATTTTTAAATTATATCAAAACCCTGTTATAAAGTCAACCATTCATTTCCGTTTCAAAATTAACATAAATATCATAAATTATATATTGACTATCTCCAAAATATATGATATACTTTGTGACAGAATTAAGAAAGTGAGGATTAGATAAATATGGATTCAGACGATAGCGGCGATAGTAACTGTAATGCCGGAATTTGTATTTACTGTCTATATAAGGCATACTTGCGCAGACTTTTGAACGTGTGCAGGTGTGCCTTTTTGTGTCCGAAAGAATAGAAATGATACAAAATCAACGATAAAACTGACAGTAAACCACTAAATTTATAAGGAGCAAAATAATGAGTTCAGGTTATTACATAATCACCATATTAGTATTAATACTTATGTCGGCATACTTTTCAGCAACGGAAACTGCATTTTCTTCTCTTAACAAAACAAGATTGAAGGCACTTGCCGAGAAAGGAAACAAACGTGCACAGCTTGCATTTGACCTTTCCGAACAGTATGACAAGCTTATTTCAACAATTCTTATAGGAAATAACATTGTGAATATCACAATGGCAACACTCGGTACAATACTTTTCGTAAAGCTTTTAGGCGATATCGGTGCAACAGTTTCGTCGGTTGTTATAACGGTACTTGTGCTTATCTTCGGAGAGATATCCCCCAAAAGCATCGCCAAAGACTGCCCCGAACGCTTTGCAATGTTTTCTTCACCTATCATCAGGGTTTTTATATGGTTACTTACCCCTTTGAACTTCCTTTTCTCAAACTGGAAAATCCTTCTTTCAAAGATTTTGAAAATTGAAGAAAGCTCAAAAATGTCGCAGGAAGAGCTTATAATGCTTGTTGAAGAGGTTGAACAGGACGGAAGCATCGACACCGACGAGAGTGATATTATAAAGAATGCAATCGAATTTACCGAGCAAAAGGCAGGAGATATCCTCACGCACCGTGTAGATTTGGAAGCAGTACCCGAAACAGCTGATAAATCAGAAATTGCAAAGCTTTTTCAGGAAACGCAGTTTTCAAGACTTTTGGTATATCGTGAAAGCATAGACAATATAATCGGCGTAATACACCTTAAGGACTTCTTCTCCGACAAAGGCATTACCGAACGCAGTGTGCAAAGCCTTTTGAAAAAACCGCTCTTCATTCAGAAACACGAAAAAGTGAGCGACCTTCTCAAAAAACTGCAAAAGTGCAAATCGCACATCGCAGTTGTAATCGACGAATACGGCGGCACGCTCGGAATTGTAACAATGGAGGATATTTTAGAGGAATTAGTCGGCGAAATATGGGATGAGCACGATGAGGTTGTTGAAAGCTTTAAAAGGCTGTCCGACAATGTGTATCTCGTTGACCCGACAGCAAGTATGGATTCCTTCTGCGACTTTTTCGATATGGATATCGAAACCGAAAGCGTCTCGGTCAGCGGTTGGGTAATGGAAACAATGGAAAAGGTTCCCGAAGACGGTGACAGCTTCTCCTTTAAGAAGCTTGATATCACCATCACGGGAACCGACTCGCACAGAATTACCGATATTGAAGTAGTTGTTAAAGAAGAAGTTACTGCATAAGCATATCAACAATTTCACACACTCCGCATGTATACTCCATCATGCGGAGCATTTTTTTATAGTTTTGGTTTTCGTATATGTCACAAAAATTCTCCCACTGAGCAAGAAGTCTGTCAGCACCGCCGACGGAGGTATACATACTGCATTCCCCGTTTTCGCAAATCTCTACTTTTTCCATCGAATTGGGCTTACCGTCGCATTTTACCGCTCCGATGTCCGTTTCAATATAAATTCCATTTTGCGTTGTTTCGGTTTTTGAAATGATGCTCTCCGCCGTAAAGCCGTCATAATACAGCTTTATCACACCACTCACATCAACGCCCTTTTCAATAACCTTATCATAGCTTGCCTCTTTGGGCACGCCAAATAAATAATTTAAAATGTGCAGATTATAAACACCCAAATCCATCAGTACACCGCCATTCATTTCAGCAGAAAATACCGGATGGATTATACCTTTTTTAAAATCATCATAACGGCTCGAGCGCTGTGTAAATGATACATTCACCGTCTTAATTCTTCCCGACCTTTTTATCAAGCTTTCTGCCTCATAAAGTGCAGGGATGTATAGATTTGTGATTGCTTCAAAAAGATACAATCCTTTGTCTTTTGCAATCCCAAAAAGCTCATACGCCTCAGCAGATGTTACTGTAAATGGCTTTTCAAGCACAACATTCTTCCCTGCTTCAAGCACTTTTTTTGCATATTCAAAATGCAGATGGTTCGGGACTGCAATGTAGATAAATTCTATCTCCTTCATTAAAAGCATAGAATCAAGACTTTCACATACTTTTAGTCCGTCATACGGTTCTGCCGCTTTTTTTGCATTTTCAAAATTCCTCGAATAGATAGCACACACATTAAGCCTGTCCAACTTTTTGTGCACCGACAAAAAATCCTTTGCAATCAGCCCTGAGCCGATAATTCCTATATTCATATAAATTCCCACCTCCCGGAACGTGCCAGTGGGGATATCCCTTTGTGATAGCGGGGACGCACAGAGCCGTTTTTGAATTTTACCGGATATTCAGTATTTTCTTTACACTCGCCCGTACACATCAAGAGCAAAGCCGATATAATAAATCTTCTAACCACTTTTATCTCTCCCGATTCAATATTTTTATATATTGTATCATAAAAAGAGATAAATGTAAATTATAATTTATCGGTGCGTTGCACCGCCAAATTATAAAGTTTGGAGTTAGGAGTGTGGAGTTAGGAGTTATGGTAGAAAACCTTGCGGTTTTCAGATATTTAATATTGAGAAATGCGAAGCATTTCTTTATCAATCA
>JAZRMB010000045.1:0-46276 GCA_045647245.1 Clostridia bacterium | reverse complement strand
CAAAATAACAAAAATATGAAATATGAGCCATTTGGGGACGGCTCCTGACAGACCTTTAAGGTCTTTTGGCATAAAAACACTGTTTTTTGTGCCAAAACAGGACCGTCCCCACTAAATGGATTGTATTTCATATTTATTTTGCTACAGCTCTTTTTTGATTAAAGTGACTTTGAGTTACTTTTTGTCATTTTAGATGTGATAAAAGAAAGCTTTGTCTCGGAGATTGTAGTTGCAATAAATATCAGGCAAAAACCAAAAACAAGCTTCGGATATATCGGCTCATTGTACAAAAGAATTGAAAAGATAACGCCGAATACCGCCTCAAGCGAAAGAAGAATTGCCGCATTTGAGGGCGGAAGCTTTGACTGTCCCCAGTTCTGACAAAGAAGCGTAACGGCTGTACAGAATACCGCCATATACAGAAGCTCTGTGCCTGCTCCGGTAAGCGCCGATAAAGCAGGTGTTTCTTCAAAAAACACAGTTCCGACCAATGAACACGTACCGCAAGCAAAGAACTGCAGTATCGTTAAAATGACAGGGTCGTGTCCTTTTGAAAACTTTGCAATCAGTACAATGTGAGAAGCCCAGAAAATACCGCTTGCCAATGTCATAGCATCACCGAATTTGAATGTTAAATCCTCGTTTAGTGATACAAGGCCAATTCCTGCAAGACAGGTTACTGCCGCTATTATATTGTATTTGTCAGGTCTCTTTTTGTCTACAATCCAATAGAGAAAGGGTACAATTATGCAATAAACCGAGGTGAGGAATGCGTTCTTGCCCGGTGTCGTATTTGCAAGCCCTATCGTTTGCAGTAAATATGCAAGGAAGAGACACACTCCGATTAGCCCACCCGACAATACAGCATCTTTTGTAAGCTTTTTCATTTTCTTTATAAAAATGAGTGAAAGCAGAACGCCTGCCGTTAAAAATCTGAACGATAGTATGAACATAATAGGGAGAAAGTCGAGTGTACTTTTTAAAACTACAAATGAGCTTCCCCATATAAGTGTTGCAAGAAGAAGGGAACATCTTGCAAGCATTTTGTTGTTACGTTGCATTTTATATAGTCCTTTCGGGATATTAAAGCTTTGCTAAAAATTCAGATGCTTCAGCTATTGCGGCATCAACGGTATCCTTTGCAGGTCCGCCGATAACCTTTCTGTCATTTACACAAGTCAGCATACTGAGTGCATCATATATATCGTCTTCAATTATAGAAGAGAATTCCTTAAACTCTGCTATTGTGAGGTCATCAAGTGCCTTATCCTTGCTTATTGAATAGAACACAAGCTTTCCTACAACCTCGTGTGCTTCACGGAATGGCATACCCTTTTTAACAAGATAATCAGCCGCATCGGTTGCGTTGGCAAAGCCGCCCTTTGCACCCTTTAGCATATTAGCTTTATTAACCTTCATTGTTGCAATCATATCGCAGAATACGGGCAGACACATAAATACTGTGTCGAGTGCATCAAAAACAGGCTCCTTATCCTCCTGCATATCCTTATTATATGCAAGCGGAAGTCCTTTCATTGTAGTTAAAAGTCCGAGAAGGTGGCCGTATACACGTCCTGTTTTACCTCGAATAAGCTCGGCAACGTCAGGGTTTTTCTTCTGCGGCATAATTGATGAGCCGGTTGAATATGCATCATCCATTTCAATGAATGAAAATTCGTGGCTTGACCAGAGAATAAGCTCCTCCGAAAAACGTGAAAGATGCATCATTATCATGGAAAGAACTGATGATAATTCTATTGCAAAATCTCTGTCCGATACTCCGTCGAGTGAATTTTTTGTAACGCATGAAAAACCAAGCTGTTCTGCTACAAACTCTCTGTCCAGCGGATAGGTAGTGCCTGCAAGTGCACCTGAGCCGAGCGGCATAGAGTCGCATCTTTTTCTCCAGTCATCAAGTCTTGATAAGTCACGCTTAAACATTTCAAAATATGCCATCATATGATGAGCAAAGGTTATCGGCTGTGCCTTCTGAAGATGGGTATAGCCGGGCATAATGGTTTCTGTATGCTCCTTTGCAAGAGAGATGAGCGTATTAAGAAGGGTTATAAGCATTTCTCTTAAAGAAAGAGACTCATCTAAAAGATACATACGAAAATCAAGGGCAACCTGGTCATTTCTGCTTCTGCCTGTATGAAGTCTTTTTCCGGCATCGCCTATTTTGTCGGTGAGAAGCTTTTCAACGTTCATATGAATATCTTCTGCATCGATAAGAAATTCAACCTTACCCGATTCGATTTCATCAAGTATTTCTAAAAGGCCTGACACTATTTTCTCTGAATCTTCAAGAGGAATAATACCTTGCTTTCCGAGCATTTTTGCGTGTGCAATACTGCCCTTTATATCCTGACGGTACATTCTTTGGTCAAAACGAATCGATGAATTAAAATCGTCAACCTTTGTATCGGTGCTTTTCTGGAAGCGACCGCCCCATAATTTAGCCATATTTTTCACATTGCCTTTCTGTCCGCAATTTCAAATTACCGTTTTTGCGGACTTTTAAACGGTAAAATAAGCATAGAGGCTGTCGTTATACGGCAGCCTCAATTTTGATTGTTTAATTATTTGCTGTTCTTCTTGTTCATCAAAGCACGAACCTTTAAGGGAAGACCGAAGAGGTTTATAAAGCCTTCTGAATCCTTGTGGCTGTAAAGCTCTTTGCTGTCACCGAAGGATGCAATGTCTTCGTTGTAGAGTGAGTAGGGGCTCTTTGCACCTGCAGGTGTAGCTACACCCTTGTAGAGCTTGAGTCTTACTTCACCTGTTACAGTCTCTTCCATTGAATCAACCATAGCTGAAAGTGCTTCACGAAGCGGTGTATACCATTTGCCGTCATATACAAGCTCTGAGAACTTGATTGCAGCCTGACGCTTGAAGCTTTGAGTATCACGGTCTAAGCAGAGATATTCAAGCTCCTGAATAGCTGTGTAGAGAATAGTACCGCCCGGAGTCTCATATACGCCTCTTGACTTCATACCAACAAGTCTGTCCTCTACGATATCAGCAATACCGATACCGTTCTTGCCGCCGATTTCGTTGAGCTTTTCAACTAAAGGACGGGGAGCGAGCTTTTCGCCGTCTAAAGATACGGGAACGCCCTTTTCAAATCCGATTGTGATATATGTTGGCTCATCCGGTGCCTTTTCGGGTGAAACAGAAAGCTTCAAAAGGCTGTCAAGCTGAGGTTCGTTTGCAGGGTCCTCAAGGTCCATACCTTCGTGGCTGATGTGCCAGATGTTTCTGTCTCTTGAATATAAATCCTTCTTGGTAACGGGGATTTCGATATTGTGCTCGTTAGCATAGTCAACAGCATCTTCTCTTGACTTGATATCCCATATTCTCCAAGGAGCTATAATTTTGAGGTGGGGAGCAAGAGCCTTTATTGTAAGCTCAAAACGAACCTGGTCGTTACCCTTACCTGTAGCACCGTGGCAAATAGCTACAGCGCCTTCTGCCTCTGCGATTTCAACAAGTCTGCGTGCGATAATCGGACGTGCGTGTGATGTACCGAGAAGGTACTTACCTTCGTATATTGCGCCTGCCTTTAAGGTGGGGAATATAAAATCGGAAACATACTCGTCTCTTAAATCTTCGATGTAAAGCTTTGAAGCGCCTGCTTTTTTAGCACGCTCTTCGAGACCTTCGGTCTCCTTTCCCTGACCAACGTCACCGCATACTGCGATAACCTCATAGTCGTAATTTTCCTTAAGCCAGGGTATGATTATAGATGTGTCAAGTCCGCCTGAATAGGCAAGAACAACTTTTTCTTTTGCCATAGCTTGCAATTCCTCCCATTTTGTTATATAATTTATGTATATTATACATCAGTATAAACCATTTTGCAATAGCACAATGGTATAATTATTCATTTTTTTTTCGGAGGCTTTTTGTGATTATTTTAGGAATTGACCCCGGCTATGCCATTGTCGGGATAGGAGTTTTGGAGTACAAAGGCGGAAAATTCAGACCAATTGAATATAATGCAATCACTACTCATGCATCAATGGCAACATCTTTAAGGCTTAAAGTAATATATGAAGAGATAGCACGGTATCTTGATAAATACAAGCCGGATGCTGTTTCAATTGAAGAGCTTTTTTTCAACAGCAATCAGAAGACGGCTATTGCCGTTGCTCAGGCGAGAGGCGTTTTGGTTTCGCAGGCGGCGATAAGAGGTATACCTATATATGAATACACGCCACTTCAGATAAAGCAGGCGGTTACGGGATACGGAAGGGCGGACAAAAATCAGGTACAGCAGATGGTAAAGCTGTTACTTGGTTTAAATGCCGTACCGAAGCCCGACGATGCCGCTGATGCTATGGCGGTTGCCATATGTCATGCACACAGTGCAGGCGTAAATGACATTCTCGGAACAAACAGGCTGTAAAATACGTCTAATGTAACAAAACCGTAATACCTAAGGCGTTGACTTGTAACACAGTTTTGGTGTATTATTATAATGTATTCTTATAAATTGGAGGAATATAGATTGTATTACTATATAAAAGGTGAAAAGGTATTTACGGGAGAGGGATTTGTGGTTATAGATGCAGGCGGTGTCGGCTACAGAATTCAGACATCTGCTTACAGTGTTGGTGAACTTGCGGGAAAAAACGGCATTGTGACTATGTATGTTCAGCTTGTAGTGCGTGAGGATGCTCACGAAATATACGGCTTTACTACCAATGAAGAGCTTGCAATGTTTAAGCATCTCGTTTCGGTGACGGGTGTGGGACCAAAGGTTGCTCTTTCGATTTTGTCGGTTTTGTCGCCGTCGGGAGTTGCTCTTGCGGTTATTACAGATGACACCAAGAGCATTACTCGCGCTCAGGGTGTTGGCCCCAAGCTTGCAAAGCGCATTACTCTTGAACTTCGGGACAAGCTTAAAAATGAAGATATTGTATCTGCTGATATTATAGCAGAAAACAGTGCATATATTGCAGAATCTGATAATATTACCGAAGCTGCGGCGGCTCTTACCGTTCTCGGATATTCGTCCCAAGATGCCAAAAATGCACTTGCAAGACTTGATTCTGCAATGTCTGTTGAAGAGCTTGTAAAAGAAGCTTTGAAGCTTATGATGTGATGAGGAAGGGAAATATAACAAATGATATTTGATGATAACGAGAGAATTATCACAAGCGATTTTACCGAAGAGGATTCGCAGATAGAATACGGTTTAAGACCGAGAAGGCTTAGTGAATATACCGGTCAGGATAAGGTTAAGAAAAACCTTGAGGTATACATAAAGGCAGCACTTGACAGAAGAGAGGCGTTAGACCACGTACTTCTCTACGGACCGCCCGGACTTGGTAAAACCACGCTTGCAGGTATTATTGCCAACGAAATGGGCGTTAATATCAGAATCACAAGCGGACCTGCAATCGAAAAGGCAGGAGACCTTGCGGCTCTTCTTACAAATCTTTCAAATAATGATATTCTGTTTATTGATGAGATACACCGTATGTCAAGAACTGTTGAGGAGATACTCTATCCTGCAATGGAGGATTATGCACTTGATATTATTATCGGAAAGGGACCGTCGGCTAAATCAATCAGACTTGACCTTCCGAAATTTACGCTTATAGGTGCAACCACGAGAGCGGGACTTCTCTCTGCTCCGCTTCGTGACAGATTTGGCGTTATATCAAGACTTGAGTTATACAGCCCTGAGGAGCTTATTTCGATAGTTACACGTTCGGCAGAACTGCTTGAGGTCGGAATAGATGCAAGTGGTGCGGCGGAAATTGCAATGCGATCTCGTGGCACTCCGAGAATTGCGAACAGACTTTTAAAACGTGTTCGGGATTTTGCAGAGGTAAAATATAACGGTGTTATAACGAAAAAGGTTGCCGACGAAGCACTTGGCGCTATGGAAATCGACGCTATAGGGCTTGACCTTACCGACAGAAGGATGATAACCTGTATGATAAAAAATTTCAGGGGTGGTCCTGTCGGACTTGATACAATAGCGGCAACTATCGGTGAAGAAGCAAATACGATAGAGGATGTTTATGAGCCGTATCTTATGAGGATAGGCTTTTTGGCGAGAACGCCGAGGGGAAGAATTGTAACGCAGGCAGGGTATGAGCATTTCGGCTTCACCTATGACGGCGAATAATGTTCGAAAGGATTGGTTTTATGAAAAGACTGACAGCATTAGTGCTTTGTTTTATAATGCTTTTTACGCTGTCGGCTGAATGTGCCCTTATTCTTGAATATGACGGGGGTCAGCACGAGTATAACGGTTCACTCTATAAGCTTAAGGTGAATGGTAAATATGTAAAAACTCCGCTTGAGCCGATAATAATGAACGACCGTGCTTTAGTGCCGGTCAGAGAAGTGTTTGAAGCTATGGGAGCTGAGGTGGGATATTCGGGTGCGACGCGTGAAATAACAATATCGTCAGCAGATATATATATTTTACTTAAAATCGGCTCGGATAAAGTTTTCGTCAACGGCTCGAGGCTGACAATTCCTGACGGCGTTGTTCCGATGCTTATTGCCAAGATGGGTGAAAGTGCGAAAACTATGGTACCGGTTCGTTTTGTTTCGGAGAGCCTTGGGATGAATGTCTATTTTGACGGTCAAAACGGTGAGATAAAGATAAATAACCCTGCTCAGGATTTTTATGAGGAAATGCCGTCACCTACACCAAAGGCGTATACGTCAACAATAACCTCGGTTAGTGTGAAGGAAATTAAAAACGGTCTTGGTATTGCGGTGAAATTTGATAAAAAGCCTGAGAATGTCGGAAAGGCTGTATATGTTGAATCGTCGCAGGTTGTATATGTGGATGTCGACGGTGCTGACTGCAAGGCGGGAAATATTTCTGCAACAGGGCAAAGTCTTGTAAAATCGGTACGTCTGGGGAAGCATGACGGCTATACAAGAATTGCTGTTGATACATCTGATGCAGAAAGCTTTAAAAGAAGTCTTTCGGCAGACGGAAAACTGCTTACTATTGAAATATTGGGCGAGAATGAACAGACGGGCGAAACACCAAAGCCATCTTCTTCTCCTAAACCGTCAGCAACACCCGGGCTGTCGGATGATATAACAAATACACCGTCACCGACGCCGACACCAACTCCGAAGCCTACGCCTACTCCTGAGGCACATATTACAGGTGAGAAAATAGTGGTGATTGATGCAGGTCACGGTGGAAGTGATCCCGGGGCTTCTTATACTCACGACGGTGTTAAATACGTAGAAAAAGAAATCAATTTAGCTGTTGCGCAAAAGGTTTCGGATATACTCAAGGATAACGGAATAAGAGTAGAAATGACAAGAAGCGGCGACACATATCCTACTTTAACTGACCGTTCTGATTTTGCCAATAAGCTTGGTGCATCGATGTTTGTGAGTATTCACTCTAATGCCGCGGCAGAGTATAGCGAGGCAAGTGGTATTGAGGTTTATTATTCGGAAACGAATAATGAGGACAGATACGGAGTTAAGAGTAAAACATTAGCAACCGATATTTATAAAAATATGATTAAAAATACAGGAGCAAAGGCACGTGGGGTAAAGACTGCACAGCATGTGGTAACGAGGACGAGTGAAATGCCTGCGGTATTGATAGAGCTTGGTTTTCTTACTAATATTGAAGAGGCAAAAAACCTTCTTGATGACAGCTACCGTGATCTTCTTGCATCTGCAATTGCTGCAGGAGTTATAGCAAATCTTGATAATATTCTTATTCCTCCGAAGCCGCTTGAGAAAAAGATAAAAACTACCGAAGAAGAAATTGACAAAGAAACAACTGAAGGGACAACGGATACAGATGAAAACTGAGGACTTTTACTACGACCTGCCAGAGGAATTAATAGCGCAGGTTCCGCTTGAAAACAGAAGCGATTCGAGGCTTATGTGTCTTAATAAGGAGACGGGCAAGGTTTTGCATAAGCATTTTTATGATATTGTTGATATGTTGGGTGAGGGAGATTTACTTATACTCAACGATACAAAGGTTCTCCCAGCCAGACTTTTCGGTACAAAAAAAGATACCGGCGGTGCGATTGAATTTCTGCTTTTAAGGCGAATAACAGATGATGAATGGGAAGTTATTTTGAAACCCGGTAAAAGAGCAAAGCCGGGAGCAAGGTTTGTGTTCTCGGATGAACTTGAAGCTGAGATTATGAGTGTAGAAGAGGGTGGAACAAGAATTGTAAAATTCTTTTATAAAGGAATTTTTGAAGAAGTTCTCGACCGACTCGGAGAAATGCCGCTTCCGCCTTATATCACGCATAAGCTTGAGGATAAGAACCGCTATCAGACAGTGTATGCGAAAAATACCGGCTCTGCGGCGGCACCTACGGCAGGATTGCATTTTACCGATGAGATACTTGAAAAAATTAAGGAAAAAGGTGTAGAAATCAGATTTGTCACCCTACACGTAGGGCTTGGTACGTTCAGACCTGTAAAGGTAGAGAATGTTGATGAGCATAAAATGCATTCCGAATACTATGTGCTTCCGGAAGATACAGCGGAGGCAGTTAACAGAACAAAGGAAAATGGCGGAAGAGTCATTTCTGTAGGAACAACAGCCACACGTGTTCTTGAAACGGCAGGTATGGATGGTTTGCCGCTTAAAGCTTGCGGAGGATGGACTGATATATTTATCTATCCGGGGAAAAAGCTTAATGTGATTGATGCACTTATAACAAATTTTCATCTTCCCGAGTCAACATTGATAATGCTTGTATCAGCATTTGCAGGAAAGGAAAATACACTTGCTGCATATGAAGAGGCAGTAAAGGAAAGATACAGATTTTTCTCGTTCGGCGATGCGATGTTTATAAATTGATGTATGTTGTACGAAGAAATATAACCAAGAAAATACATTAAAATAATTCACAAAATTGGCTTACGGTACTTTGATTTGAGAACCGTAAGCCTTTTTGTTTGAAAAATCATTAAAAGAATATGAAAAGTACAGCAAGTTGGAACAATTCAGTTCTTGTTGGATTACAATGGAAATAAGGTGTATTTTGTTATTTTTTTTGTTAGTAAAGTGTTGTAATTTGTGCTGCTTTGTGATATAATACTATGAGTTATGGTTAAAATTGGGATAATTATATATTCTGATTATATTTGTGTAAAGAAGGTTTTTGAAAATGAATGATAAAATTAAGAACTTTTCTGATAAAATAAACGGTAAAAAGGTTGCAGTTATCGGTATTGGTGTGTCCAATAAGCCGCTTATACATTTTCTGCAGAGATTTGGTGCAAGCGTTGTTGCATATGATAAAAAAAGCAAGGAAGAGCTTGGAGAGATATATACAGAGCTTGAAAAAAGCGGTGTCGGATTTGTGCTTGGTGAAGGGTATCTTGATAATATATCCGAGGATATCATTTTTAAAACGCCCGGTATGAGATATGATATAGAGCCGCTTAAAAAGAAAAGAGAAGAAGGTGCTTGGATAACATCCGAAATGGAGGTCTTTTTTGACCTTTGCCCTGCAAAAATTATTGCAGTAACCGGAAGTGACGGAAAAACAACCACCACTACTCTCATACACAGATTCTTAAAGGAATCGGGAATAAAAACAAGGCTTGGCGGTAACATTGGCAGACCTCTTATAGATGAAGTTGATGAAATAACCGATGATGAATGGATGGTGCTTGAATTATCAAGCTTTCAGCTCCATACGATGAGAAAGTCGCCTGATATTGCTGTTGTAACCAATATCACGCCGAATCATCTTGATTTTCACACCGATTATGCAGAGTATATAGATGCTAAAAAAAATATAATGCTCCATCAGGGCAAGGATGCAGTTTTAGTGATTAATGAAGGTAATGAAGAAGCACGAAAGTTAAGGTGCGAAGCGAAAGGTGAAGTAAGAAGCTTCTCGGCATACACTGATGCTGATATAACACTTTCGGAAGATTATATTATGTATAAGGGTGAAAAGCTTCTTGATATAAAAGATATAAAAATTCCCGGTATGCATAATGTTGAAAACTATATGACTGCTATGGCGGCTGTTTATGATATTGCGGATAAAAATGTTTTTGAACGTGTCTCAAAAGAATTTGGCGGAGTTGAACACCGAATTGAGCTTGTAAGAATTAAAGACGGAGTTAAATATTATAACAGTTCTATAGATTCAAGCCCGAACAGAAGTCTTAACACGCTTAAGGTTTTTGGCGATAATGTAGTAATGATTGCAGGAGGTAAGGATAAAGGAATTCCTTATGATGAAATCGGACCTTCGGTTTGTGAGCACGTTAAGGTGCTTATTCTTATCGGTATGACTGCGGATAAGATTGAAGAAGCTGTGAAAAAATGTGATAAAGAGAAGAAAGTAAAAATTATACGTGTGTGTGAATATCCCGAGGCGGTCAGGGTTGCCTGGGAAAATGCATTACCGGGAGACGTTGTTCTGCTTTCTCCTGCATCCACAAGCTTTGATATGTTCAGGAATTTTGAAGAAAGAGGAAACCTTTTTAAAAAGCTTGTTAACGAGCTTTAAGGTGATTACAAAATGGAAAAGCTTTTAAAGAAA
Source organism: Clostridia bacterium (assembly GCA_045647245.1). GTDB lineage: Bacteria > Bacillota > Clostridia > UBA1381 > UBA1381 > HGM11525. Next base: position 35,741 of record JAZRMB010000045.1, on the reverse strand, counting down.
TTAAGCGATATGCGCGGTATATCGGGCTATGAGTATAAAATCGCAGACAAGATAAAAGAGTTGTTTAAGCCTTATGCCGATGAGGTTACAACCGATGCACTCGGAAATGTTATTGCTATCAAAAAATGCGGCAAGGAAAATGCACCCAAGGTAATGATAGAAGCACATATGGACGAAATCGGGCTTATGGTGAGGGATATAGATAAAAACGGTTTCATCAGCTTTGTGAATATCGGCGGTGTTGATTTTCGTATATTGCCTGCATCCGAGGTTATAGTACACGGAAAAGAGGATATTCCGGGCGTGATAGGTGCAAAACCGCCTCACTTGCAGACAGCAGATGAAGCGGATAAAGCGATAAAGCCGGACGATATGGCAATTGATGTCGGATTGACATATGATGAGGTTCAAAATATAGTTTCTGTCGGTGATGCGATTACATTAAAAAGTGAAGCTATGTCGCTTTTGGGCGGATGCTTCTCAGGAAAATCAATGGATGACAGGGCAAGCGTTGCGGCACTTATAAAAACATTTGAAAAGCTTTCTAAAATGATTTTAGAGGTTGACGTAATAGCGGTTGCGGCTGTGTGTGAAGAGGTCGGAGGCAGAGGTGCGGCGGTTGCAGGGTACAGCATTGCTCCCGATATCGCAATTGCAATAGATGTTACACACGGTATAACTCCCGACAATTCAAAAAATGCGTTTAAGCTCGGAAGCGGTGTGGCAATCGCAAAGGGTCCGAACATCCATCCAGCACTTGCAGACAGACTTATAAAATGTGCAAAGGATGCACGAATAAAATACAACTTAGAAATTGAAGGCGGAGATACAGGTACTGATGCATGGCTTTTGCAGGTTGCAGGAGGCGGAATTCCTACAGCACTTTTATCAATACCTTTAAGATATATGCATACTTCTGTAGAAACGCTTGCTGTTTCTGATGTGAAGGCTGTTTACGAGCTTTTAGCTCGGTTTATTCTTGAGCTTGACAGCAGTTTGGAGGGATGGCTGTGTATTTAAAGGAGTTATGCGAGCTTGACGGCGTAAGCGGAAACGAAGGTGCCGTAAGAAGCTTTATAAAAGAAAAAATCAGCCCGTACTGTGATGAGATTTTTGTTGATTCAATCGGAAATCTTATTGCAAAGAAAAAGGGAAGAAGCGACCAAAAAAAAGTAATGATAGCTGCTCACACCGATGAGGTAGGACTGATAATATCGGGAATTACCGAAAAAGGCTTTCTTGAGTTTAAAACGGTTGGCGGAATTGATACGAGAGTTTTAATTTCAAAGCAGGTCAGAGTAGGCGAAGAGAAGATTAAAGGTGTGATAGGTATGAAAGCTATTCACCTTCAATCGAAAAGCGAAAGGCAGACCGTTCCAAAGGTAAGCTCGTTGTTTATTGATATCGGTTGTCGGGATAAGGAATCAGCAGAGGAAAAGGTTTCGCTCGGAGATTATGCGGCATTCTGTACGGAATATTCTGATTTCGGAAGCGGCAAGATAAAGGCAAAAGCGATTGATGACCGTGTCGGCTGTGCGATATTGATTGAGCTTGTTAAAACCGAGCCTGCATATGACACATATTATTGCTTTACCGCGCAGGAGGAAACGGGACTTCGTGGTGCGAAGATTGCAGCAGCGAGACTTTCGCCCGATATTGCACTTGTAATTGAGTCTACAACCTGCGCAGATGTTGCAAATGTTGAGGAAAGGGATTATGTTACTGCACTCGGTAAGGGTGCGGCGGTATCCTTTGCAGACAGAAGAACGATTGTTGAACGTGAATTTGCCGAGTGGCTCTATGAAGAAACGAAAAAGTGTGGTATCCCGGTTCAGTATAAAAATGCGGTGGCAGGAGGAAATGATGCCGGTGCAATTCACCTTGCTTCGGGCGGTATCAAAACTGCAACGGTATCTGTTCCGACGAGATATATACATTCTCCTGCAGGTATTGCGGATAAGAATGATATTGATGCGGTAATGAAGGTTGCCGAAATGTTTGTTACAAGAGCTGATGAGCTTATCTAAATTATTGTTGAAAGGCGATGTATTGTAATGCTTTTAAAACGTCTTACCGAATGCTGTGCACCATCGGGCAGAGAAAGGCCTGTGTGTACGCTTATAGAAAATGAGGTAAAGGATTTTTGCGATGAGGTATATACCGATGCTCTGGGCAACCTTGTTGCACATAAAAAGGGAAGCGGCAAAAAGATAATGCTTGCCGCTCATATGGACGAGATAGGAATTGCTGTCACCTTTATTGAAGATGAAGGGTATTTAAGATTTTCAAATATAGGCGGCATTTATACGAAAAGAATACCGGGACGCAGAGTTGTGTTTGCAAACGGTACGGTCGGTGTCATTGAAAGTGAAGAGGATAATAAGGAAAATAAGCTTTCAAAAATGTTTATTGATATCGGCGCCGAAAATAAGAAGCAGGCAGAAGATGTTGTTTCAATAGGGGATATGGCAGTGTTTGAGGGTGAGTATCACCAAAGCGGCGATATTGTAATATCAAAGGCACTTGATAACCGTGTCGGTTGCTATGCTCTTATAAAGGCTTTGCAGAAGGTAAAAACAGATAATGATTTGTACTTCACATTTACTTCTCAGGAAGAGGTCGGCTTAAGAGGGGCAAGAGCGGCGGCATATTCTTTAGAACCTGATTATGCACTTGCTGTTGATGTTACAGATACAGGGGATGTTCCGGGCTGTGCAAAGATGGCGGTTAAGCTTTCTAAAGGTGCGGCCGTAAAGGTTATGGACAGGAGCATTTTGTGTGACGCTGATGTGAGAAGTACGTTGATAGAGCTTTCTAAGAGAAATAATATCCCGTATCAGCTTGAAGTTATGACCGACGGCGGTACCGATGCAGGTGCGATTCACACAAGTCGCGGCGGTGTTAAAACAGGTGGTATATCCATTCCTACAAGATATATTCATTCGCCGTCAGAGATAGTTTCTATGTCGGATGTAAATGCCTGCATAGACCTCATATGTGCTTTTTGCGAGAATGAATTTTAGGGAGCATAAGTATGGCAACATGGATAGTACACTTTAGAATTGCTGATAGATTTCTTGACATGATGTCTCAAAGTGCAGGTGACGATTTTTTAATAGGAAGTGTAGCTCCCGACTGCGGATGGGGTGAAAAGGACAGCTTTTCCGGCTTTAAACCTCCTGCAGAGATTACGCACTGGACGAAGAGTGGTAAAAAGAATGAAATAAACGCAGTTGAATTTTCAAAAAAGTATATAAATAAGGACGAAATGTGGGATAAGGGTGCATTTTACACCGGTTATCTCATTCACCTTTTAACTGATATATACTGGGGGCAGAATGTCTGCAATCCTACAAGGATAAAATATCGGGAAGAATATGAAGAAAATCCGGAATTTCTTCTTGAAATCAAAAAGGACTGGAATGCGCTCGATTTTGAATATTTAAAGGACAACCCCGGCTTTCGTGCGTATGAAAGGTTTTGCGGTATTGAAGATATAAACGATTTTCTGCCGTATTTTGAAGATGGACAGCTTAAAGCGCAATGTGAATATATAAAAAACTATTATAAAGATTCAAAAGATTACGAAATGCCCGGTATTTATCTTACCCGGGAAAGGCAATCAGAACTTGTTGACAGAATATATGATTCGGTTGTCGACTTTTTGAAAGAATGCGGATATATTGAATAATGTCAAAATTAAAAGCGTCATTTTACAAAGAAACGCTTTTTGAAATAACATATAATTTTTGGAGGGAATATAAATGGATACAATGAAAGGACTTAAAAGAACAAACTACTGTGCAGAAATTGGTGGTGTCGGCTCTGTTGAGGTTGTCGGCGGTTATGTGCAGAAAATCCGTGATATGGGTACACTCATATTCATCGATTTAAGAGACAGAACAGGTATTGTTCAGCTTGCATTTGATGAAACAACTGCAAGAGATGTTTTTGAAAAAGCGGCATCCTGCCACAGTGAATATGTATTGATGGCAAAGGGAACTGTTCGTGAAAGAGAAAGCAAGAACGATGCAATCAAAACGGGTAATGTTGAAATCTTTGTTGAGGATTTGAGAATACTTGCAAAGGCACAGACACCTCCGTTTGAGATTACCGATAATACAAATGTAAATGAGGAATTGAGACTCAAGTATCGTTATCTTGACTTAAGAAGAAAGTCATTGCAGGATAATATTATAATGCGTTCAAAGATTGCAAAGTCGGCACGTGATTATTTCTATGAAAACGGCTTTACCGAGATAGAGACTCCGATGATGATAAAATCAACACCTGAGGGCGCAAGAGACTATATTGTGCCTTCAAGAATACATCAGGGTAAGTTCTATGCTCTTCCGCAGTCTCCGCAGATTTATAAGCAGCTTCTTATGATTTCGGGCTTTGACAGATATATTCAGCTTGCAAGATGCTTCAGAGATGAGGACTTAAGAGCAGACAGACAGCCCGAGTTTACACAGATTGACCTTGAGATGTCCTTTGTTGACGTTGAGGACGTGCTTGAGATGATTGAAGGCTTTGTAAAGAGAGTGTTTATGGATGTACTCGGCAAGGAAATTGAAACTCCGCTTACACGCCTTACCTATAACGATGCAATGGAAAGATTCGGAAGTGATAAGCCCGACACACGTTTCGGTATGGAAATATACAACATTTCCGATATTGTCAAGTCCTGCGGCTTTGGCGTATTTACATCTGCAATAGAAGCAGGCGGAAGTGTACGTGCAATAACAGTCAAGGGCGGTGCCGCAACTCTTACAAGAAAGGAAATAGACAAGCTTACCGAATTTGTAAGAGGTATAGGTGCAAAGGGTCTTGCGTTTATTCGTTGGAGTGAGGATGTTCCAAACTGTTCATTTGCAAAGTTTATGACAGAGGAAGAGATGTCAAAGATTTTAGAAGCAGGAGATATGGAAAAGGGCGACGTTATGCTTATCGTTGCGGATAAGAATTCCACAACTCTTTCAACACTCGGTGCACTCAGATTAAAAGTTGCTAAACAGCTTAATATGATTCCCGAAGGTAAGTTTAATTTCCTCTGGATTACAGAATTCCCGTTCTTTGAGTATGACGAGGAATCGGACAGCTTCCTTGCAATGCATCATCCGTTTACAATGCCTATGGATGAGTGTATTGAATATCTTGATACAGACCCTGCAAAGGTTAAGGCTAAAGCATACGACCTTGTTTTAAACGGTGTTGAAATGTCGAGCGGTTCTATAAGAATTACAGACTATGAGCTTCAGCAGAGAATGTTCCAAGCACTTGGCCTTACAGATGAGGAAATTGCGGCAAAATTCGGATTCCTTGTTGAAGCATATAAGTACGGTGCGGCACCTCACGGCGGTATGGGTATCGGTCTTGACAGACTTGCAATGGTTATGTCGGGAGCTGACAGCTTAAGAGATGTAACGGCATTCCCGAAGGTTCAGAATGCATCAGAGCTTATGAGTGATGCACCGGGCCCCGTAGATGCACAGCAGCTTGAAGAACTTTCAATTGCAATTTTAGAAAATTCACAGAATGTTTAAAGTTTGTACTAACAATATTCTTAATTTTAAGTTAAAATAAAATAAAAAAATCATAAAAAAGGAGTATAGGCTATGATTGAAATAACGTCGTTATCCAAATCCTACGGTAACAAAAAAGCTTTGGATAATATCAGTTTTTCTGTAAAAAAGGGCGAAGTTGTCGGCTTTTTGGGACCTAACGGTGCAGGTAAGTCCACGACTATGAACATTATTACGGGCTATCTTTCCTCCACATCGGGTACTGTAACGGTGGATGGATTCGATATCCTTGACAATCCTAAAGAGGTTAAAAAGAGAGTGGGATACCTTCCCGAGCTTCCGCCTCTTTATATGGAAATGACAGTTGAGGAATATCTGGACTTTGTTTATGACCTTAAGAAGGTTAAGGGAAAAGGCAAGGAGAAGAAGGAACATATTGCATCGATAATTGCGAAGGTTGGTATCGAAAATGTGTACAAAAGAAGAATTTCCAACCTTTCAAAGGGCTACAAACAGAGAGTAGGCCTTGCGCAGGCTCTTATCGGCAATCCTGAGGTACTTATTCTTGATGAACCGACTGTAGGTCTTGATCCGAAGCAGATAATTGAAATCAGAAACCTTATTAAGGAACTCGGTGAAGAGCATACAGTTATTCTTTCATCGCATATACTTTCTGAAATCAGTGCGGTTTGCGAAAGAGTTATAATCATAAAGAACGGAAAGATTGCGGCGGAGGATACACCCGAGAATCTTACAAAGAGATTTGGTGCAAACAACCGTATGCAGTTAAAGATTTCGGGAGATGAAAATTCTGTAATTTCTGTTTTGAGCGGTATTGAGGGTGTTATTTCTGCTGTTAAAACTGCAGACGGAGAGGATGATACAAGGGATTACGAGATTGAAATTGACGGTAAGATTGATTCTGATTTTTCAAAGCTTGTGTTCTTTACTCTTGCAAACAACAATATGCCGATACTTATGCAGAATGTGGTTAAATCTTCGCTTGAAGATGTATTTATTGATATTACAGAGAATGACATTATAGAGGATGATACCGAAATTCCTGCAGACAGCAGTGAAGAGGCAGAGGTTCTTTCAGAGGAAGAGGCTCTTGATATGCCCTCGGATGATACAGATGATGAAGAGGAGGTAAGTGACGATGAGAGCAATATTTAATCGTGAATATGATACATATTTCCGTTCTATGCTCGGATATGTGTTCCTGACGCTGTTTTTGTTCCTTGGAGGAGTTATGTTCTTCTTCTCAAATTTGATGAGCCTTACAACTTCAATGAAAAATTTCTTCTCAGGGATGATTTCATATACAATATTCCTTCTTCCGCTTCTCACAATGAGACTTTTTGCGGATGACAGAAAAACGAAAACAGAACAGCTTTTGTTAACTGCACCTGTTTCAATTCCTGAGATTGTGCTCGGAAAGTTCTTCGGTGCAATGGGAATATTCTTAACAGCATGCTTTATATTTATGTTCTTTCCGATAGTGATGAATTTCTACGGTGAAGTACCCTTTGCAGAGACTGTAAGCTGTTTTGTGGGCTTTATACTCTTTGGCGGTGCAATGATTGCAATAGGTGCGTTTATGTCGTCAATAACAGAGAGTCAGATTATTGCGGCAGTTACAACTTATGCTGTAATGCTTATAATTATGTTCCTTTCGGCAATTGCAGGAAATATAGGTATACAGAAGCTTTCAGATGCGATTTTGTGGGTTTCTCCGATGGACAGATTCCATGATTTCACAATGGGTATTTTGAATCTTGAATCTGTGGTATATTACCTCAGCTTGATTGGCTTAATGCTGTTTTTCACAATACGCGTTTTTGAAAAACGCCGTTTCAGCTGATTGGGGAGGTGTGCAGATATGAATAAGAATAAGAAATATAAAATTAACTCAAAGGTAGTAACACTTGGTGTTATTGCAATCGTGGTTCTTATCAACCTTTTTGTGTCATTGCTCGTTGATAAGTTCCCAATTAAGCTTGATATGACAAGTGAGAAGATATTCGAACTTTCGGAGCAGACAAAGGATATGCTTGCGGAGTATGATGTTCCTGTTGAAATATTCTATGTTGCAGGAAGCAGCTATGAAACATCTTACAGAGATGTTGGAAATGTTGCAGAGGTGCTTGAAAAGTACGCCCAGTATTGCTCGGATATTAAGTATACAAGCATTGATGCAACAAAAAATCCTACATTTGGTACAGAATATGTAGAAAAGGGCGAAACGATTAACGTCGGAAGCGTAATTCTTGATGCCGGTGAAAGATACAAAGTATATTCATATGCGGATTTCTACAATCAGGACCACTCTGTTATGAAGGTTGAGCAGGTTATGAATTCGGCACTCAAATTCCTTGCATCAAAAGAGGTGTACACAGCCTGCTATATAAAAGGACACGGCGAGTCGCAACAGGAAGGCTTAAGAAAGAAGCTTACTGACGAAAACTACAGCTTAAGCGATGTAAACCTTGCAACCGAAGAAATTCCCGCAGATGCCAAGCTTTTAATAATCTCTACACCTAAAGTAGATTATACAACAGCAGAAATTGCAAAGCTTGATGCATTTTTTGCAAATGCAGGTAAAGCGATTGTGACTTTTGATTATAAGAGCAGCGGTCTTACAAATCTTTATGAATATTTAAACAGTTGGGGAATTGCCGTTAATGACGATATAGCTGTTGAAACCTCACAGAGTCATATGATTGGTATGTACGGACAGTTGCTTGCTCTTGCAGGTGAGTATACCGATAATGATATTACAAAAAATCTTATGTCAATCGGCAGACCAGTTGCAAATCAGCCCTATTCAAAGAGCCTTGAAATGCTGTTTGAGTCAAACAACGGTATTACTACAACTCCGATTATTACAACATCGGACAAAGCATTCAGTACAACAGATTTTGAAAATCTCGAGAATGTAAGCGGCAATACGGGCAAGATTGTTCTCTCTGCTGTTGCTGTGAAGGAAGGCTCAACTCCTGCTGAATCAGCCGCAATATTTGTAAGCGGTAATGATGCATTGTGGTTTGCATCAGAAGACGAGGTTGCAGGTCAGCTTGGTTTTGCAAACTATGATTATGCAATGAATATTTTAAGCTATCTCCAGGGAAGCTATGAAGATTTCAGTATAACACCCAAGTATCTCACTTTTGGTGACAGACTGACAATTAATCAGGTGCAGGCTTTTGTTATGGGTGGAATATTTGCTTTAATTCTTCCGCTTATTATACTCATATACGGAATTATCGTATGGTTCAGAAGGAGACATCTGTAATGAATAAAATGACACGTAATGTTATTATATTAATAGCAGTGCTTGCTGTTTTGGGTGGCGGTTGTTTCTGGATTCTGAACTACGAACCGCCCAAAGAAGAGAAAGCACCGGTGCCGGAGACAAATTCTGTTACGGTATATGAGGTAAGTGAAGATGCTATCTCAAAAATTGTAATAGAAAACGAAGAAAACGGAAAGACTTTCATAAGAAGCGGTGATGCTTGGATTATAGAAGGCTACAGCAAGGAAGACCTTGCGGCAAGTAAGGTTGATTCGTTTATATCGTCTGTTGAGAGAATAACATCAAGCGATAAAGTTACTGACAGTTTGGAAGTTTGCGGTCTTAATGAACCTAAAACTGTTGTGAGGATAACAAAGAATGACGGAACTCAGGATGTGTTCAAAATAGGTGATAAAAGCCCTCTTCTCGGAAAATATTTCTTCACACTCAATGACGGTGAGATATATACAATGTCGTCGTATATAGCCGAAGGGTTTATCGAGCCTGTAAGCTATTATACAGAGTTTACAAGAGCGTCCTTCAAGGCTGATGAAATCTTTGATTTGAGGATTGAAAGAGCAGGAAAGAATACAATACAGCTTTCTGTTAAGGATGAAGCAGACGATACAATGACTTCATGGAAGATAACAGAGCCGTATTCTGTAGCTAAAAATGCACTTGATCAGTATATAAGTGAACAGATATTAACACGTATAGAAGCGATTAATATAAGTAAACCTGCAACTGTAAAAGAAACAGGTCTTTCATCGCCTAAGGCTGTGTTTACCTTTAAGTCAGCAAAGTTTGATGAAGAAGGTAACAGAACAGACGAAAAGTCTACAACAATAAAAGTTGGTAATACTAACGGTGATGTGACATATATTGAATATGAAGGTAAAGCATATGAGGTCGAAGCGGATTCGGTAAGCTTCGTAAATATTGATCCGATATTGCTCGTATCAAAACTCGAAGCGTTGACTCCTATTGCAAAACTTCACAAAATGACCGTTAAAAAGGGAGCGGAGGAATTTGTTCTTGATGTAACACACTCACAGCTCGGAAGTGACGACGATGAGATGTCCTTTAAGATGAATGGCGAGTTTATTGAAGAGGATCCGGCAAAGAAGTTATATCAGGAGGTTATCGGTCTTATGGCTGATGGCGAATATAAAAATACTCCGTTCGGTGAACTTGTTTGCGAGGTGCTTTTTGAGCTTGAAGGGTCTCAGAAAACAGTCAAGCTCTACAAGCTTAACGATATGTCAGCATCATTTACGGTTAATGACAGCACGGTATTTACTGTCAAGCTTTCTGCAATTGAGAGTATGATTAATAATATGAAGAGCATAATTAATGGAGAGAAGGAGCAGTAATATGTCAAATATATGGCACGATATCAGCCCTCGGAGAATTTCTCCTGAGGATTTTGTGGCGGTAATTGAAATTCCGAAGGGTGGAAAGAATAAGTATGAGATGGATAAGGAGACGGGACTTTTAAGACTCGACAGAGTTCTTTATACATCAACACATTACCCTGCAAATTACGGTTTTATTCCAAGAACCTATGCGCAGGATAATGACCCGCTTGATGTGCTTGTTCTTTGCCAGGAATCCATTGTGCCGATGACTTTGGTAAGATGCTATCCGATAGGCGTTGTTAAGATGATTGATGACGAGGAGACGGATGAGAAAATAATTGCGATTCCGTTCAATGACCCGTCAAAAAATAAATACACCGATATCTCACAGCTTCCGGAGCATACATTTGAAGAAATACGCCATTTCTTCAGAGTGTATAAATCTCTTGAAAGTAAGGAAACAATAGTGTCCGACGTGCTTGGTGCAGAGGAAGCAAAAGAAATAATCAGAAGCTGTATAGCATCCTATAAGGATAACTACTGCTGATATTAAAATTCATTTACGGTATGTAAGTTGAAAGGCTTACGTACCGTATTTTTTTTATTTAATATTGTATTTATAAGAAAATAACGGATATACTAATTAAAGTAAAAACATAAAGGAGATAACTAAAAAATATGCTTGGATTTGGTAAAAGCAAGGAGCACAGTATTGTTGCTGTCTGCGACGGAACGGTAATACCGCTTGATAACGTAAGCGATGAGGTTTTTTCGACAAAGGTATTGGGTGACGGATGTGCAATAGTGCCGAAGAGCAATATTATCCGTTCGCCGGGTGAGGGGGAAATAATATCGGTTGCCGATACCGGACATGCTTATTGTATCGGACTTGTAAACGGTCCGGAGGTGCTTGTTCATATAGGCATTGATACTGTTGAATTAAAAGGTGAAGGTTTTACTCCTCGTGTAAAGGAAGGGGAGAAGGTATACCCGGGTGCAGTTATTGCAGAGGCTGATTTTGAATTTATAAAAAGTAAGGGTTATGATACAACCGTAATCACAATTATAACAAATACCGATGCTGTAAGTTCGATGTCGATAAACTCGCAAGAGGCAAAAGGCGGCGTATCAGCGGCGGTTTTCTATAAAATGAAGTAATTTTAAAAGTCACTTCCACGCCCGCAGTAGTGATTTTATTGAATACGCGGGCAGAAAGGCAGTTTATTATATGAAAGAAAAAAAGGAAAGTAAGATTTTTTCGGTTTTGCAAAGAATTGGACGCTCCTTTATGCTACCGATAGCACTTTTACCGATTGCAGGTCTTTTGCTTGGTGTAGGTTCTTCGCTAACAAACCCCACTACGATAGAAACCTATAATCTTGGTGCAATACTTGGCAGCGGTACGATTTTAAATTCCATAATGACGGTTTTTGCAAATACGGGAAATATCGTTTTTGCAAATCTACCGTTGATATTTGCGATGGGCGTTGCACTCGGTATGGCTGAAAGGGAACAGGCAACAGCGGTCTTATCAGCTGCAATTGCATTTTTTATAATGCACAGCACAGTTTCGACGCTCCTTGAAATATCGGGTCATATGTCGGACGGCACTCTTCATGAAGGTGCAGTAGGGAACGTACTTGGAATACAGTCTCTTGAAATGGGTGTGTTCGGTGGTATAATAGTAGGACTCGGTGTTGCATATCTGCACAACCGTTTCTATAAAATTTCTCTTCCGACGGTAATATCATTCTTCGGCGGCACGAGATTTGTTCCCATTATATCAACATTTGCATATATCATTGTCGGTGCGATTATGTTTTTCGTGTGGCCTTTTGTGCAGGGGGCGATATATTCGCTCGGCTCTGTGGTCTTGCGTTCGGGATATTTCGGTACCTTTATTTACGGCGTTATCGAAAGAGCACTTATACCGTTCGGCTTACATCACGTATTCTATATCCCATTCTGGCAAACGGGAGTCGGAGGCTCAATGGTGATTGACGGTCAGACGGTTTACGGCGCTCAGAATATCTTCTTCGCACAGCTCGCATCTCCGAATACCATTCAGTTTGCATCGAGTGCAACAAGATTTATGAGCGGTAAGTTCCCACTTATGATATTCGGTCTGCCGGGAGCGGCGCTTGCTATGTATTCAACGGCAAAACCGCATAAAAGAAAAATTGCAGGCGGTCTTTTATTATCTGCCGCACTCACTGCAATGCTGACCGGTATTACAGAGCCTATTGAGTTTACGTTTTTGTTTGTTGCGCCGATTCTATACGCAATACACTGCGTTTTTGCCGGTCTTGCATATATGATAATGCATATACTTGATGTGGGTGTCGGTATGACATTCTCAGGAGGTATTATAGACCTTACCCTTTTCGGTATCTTGCAGGGAAATGCAAAAACAAACTGGCTTAACGTGGTGTGGGTGGGTATTGTCTATTTCGTTGTATACTATTTCCTTTTCAGATTCCTCATACAAAAGTATAATTTCATAACACCTGGCAGAGAGGATGACGAAGCAGATACAAAACTCTATACAAGAAAGGATGTCAATGCCGCAAAACAAAACCGTTCCGCAGATATTTTGAATGCGCTCGGCGGTAAAGAAAATATTAAAACTCTCGACTGTTGTGCTACAAGGCTCAGGGTGGCTGTTAATAATCCTGATATTGTGTCAGAAGAAGGATTAAAAGCTACGGGTGCGGCAGGAGTAATCAAAAAAGGTGAGGGTGTGCAGGTAATATATGGTCCTAAGGTGACGGTAATTAAAAGTGAACTTGAAAACTATATGGAAGAATTGTAATTAATAAAAACGTACAGTAAATAATCGATTGAATAAATCGATTGCTTGCTGTACGTTTCTTTGCTTAATTTCTCCAAAAAATATAAAAATATCTTGACTTATCCATATGTTTGTGGTAGAATATAATACGTTGTCGGATTGTTTATGTCAGGCAGATAATTTAATACAAGGACGGGTATCGAAGTGGTCATAACGGGGCTGACTCGAAATCAGTTTGTCGGTAACACCGGCACGTGGGTTCGAATCCCACCCCGTCCGCCAGAAAAAAGTATCGACTTTGTCGGTGCTTTTTTTCAATTAAGCGTTCCATTCAGGAAAATTAAGTCGTTAATGCTAATGAAGTGTTGCTGCGGCAATATTAATGGATGTTTTGCCGGATAATGGTAACGCTGGTGTTTCATATTTACCGGATGGCAAATGATATATTTGAAATAATTACAATGCATATTTATTTCAAATATATCTTGAAATTATGTTTAAAATAACGCTTTGACAGCAGGAGTCAGCGCAGTGCAGAGGGTAAAATCAGCTTCAGCGTTCCATACTCCGTACTTAAAGAGTTCCCCGGGTCAATCGAAGGAATTGACGGTGAATGGTATCTTGATGTTACAAACAACACCATCTGCAACATAACAGAGGGAACTCCGATTAATGAGATTATAAAGGGTATAAAAGTATCGCCCGGATATACGATAACGGCTGTTGGTAATTCTGACGGTGCTGTGATAGAGAATAGAAATGACGCCCGTATCACTCAGGAAAGCTGTAAGAGATATTTGCTTTGCATATCGGACGGTACGACTGAAGAGAGATACTCATTTAGCTGCAAGGACAGTATCAGTACTGAGGACTACTCAATGGCAGATACCGAAAAAAAGTATACATCCAATACATATAACACAAAAAATTCAAGAAATGTTTACGGAACAGTAGCAACCTATTGGTATTTTAACGACAGCAGCACGCTTACAAATGAAGAGCGCAGCTACGGACAAGTTATTGAAGAAGAAGGAAACAAGCTTTTAAAGCTTGATGCAAACGGTGCTGATATGAACGCCGGTATATTTGCCAGGCTGAATTATCAGTATTCCGGTCTTTCGCCAAGCAGAGTCTATTCTTACTCAACCAAGATAAAGTTTACAGAAAATGCGTATGTGAACTTTACAGCGAAAATCGGAGGTGTTAATGGTGGTAAATTTATTTTCCCGTCATTTTTGAGATTTGAAGGCGGTAAGCTCTATGCCGGCAATGCTCTTATCGGCAACTGCAGGAGCGATGTGTGGTATGAGGTTGAGTGCGTTATTGACTACGGAAAATCAAGGATAGCCCTATTTGTTAACGGTATAAAATATTTAGATACTCCAATCAATGCAAATAACGGAGACAGAAGTATATTCTCGCCGATAATAGATGTGGGAAGTCTTATCGGGAAGAACAGTACGGATATTGTTTATTTTGATGATATGGCGGTGAAGGAAATATACGATATGAACGTCTGCACGATATCAGAGAATAAGACATATCTTCTTTCGCTTGAAGAGGCAGATGACGGAACGTATAATGCTTTCTGCAATGAACAAAATATTCTGCCGGCATACGCCTATGCCGCAGTATTTCGTGAGCACCTTGCGGATGACGAAAGCAATACGGTTGTTTCGTCAGAATTAGTTGGTGTGTACGAAGTAAAGGACATTGAGGCAGATAATATCAAAATCCCGGTTGCAGAATATTACGCAAGCGGCAAGCCTAAAAGTAAGGCGACAGTCCGCCTTATGGCTTGGGACAGCCAAATGAAGCCAATCAAAACCCTGGTAGAGGGAATAGAATAACGGGGAAGCGGGAAAAAAATCGCACCGTTTTTATAAACGTCCGGTAAATGGTTCTATATAAAAAACAGAGCATATTTGTTCTACTGCGGTATTTCATTACGCAGGATTTTGAACAAATATGCTCTTTTTTGGTTCAAAACAGCACCGTCAGACTGTGTAAATATAGAGGTGACTACTTTGTATTTTATTATGCAGCCTTTTCGTTTATTCTGCTAATATCACGTCGGGGCGTGTTTTGACATATTCTTTCAGTTCCGGAGTAAAACCACTGCTGCTGAATAATACGTACCAGGTTTTACGGGTTGCACTGTTCCAAGAGACATTTTTTGCTTTTTCTTCCAGTTCGTTAAGAACATTTATGCCGACAGGCGTTTTCCAATATTTACATTCGCCTAATATTAAATTTTTACCATCGGGGTCAAGTGCTGCAATGTCTATTTCTGTACTGCTGTCCCAATATCTTCCAATCTTTGAAAATGTAAAAGGCCACATCTCATCGGCATTCATCTGCCACATTTTCTCACGGCAAATATCCTCGTAGACGAAGCTAACCTGTCCGCTTAAAAATCTTTTTTTGATTTTATCCAGTACGATATGCTCGTTTCTGCTTTCTAAGAAGCTTAAATTCGGATATATAAAATTGAACCAGAATTTGATGAAGTTATCTTTTATCTTGTAAAGTCCCTTTTTACTCTTTTCGGGATTTTCTTCGGTTATCGGAACTTCGCGTTCAAGTATGTCTAAATCTATCAGAGTTTTCAGATATTTTGTGAGTCTTGTTTGCGGCAGTTCAAGTGCAGATGCCATTGCAGATAATTTACTGTTTCCGGAAGCATTTAGTTAATTTGGGGTATAAGCTTAGTTTCTACCAATAAGCCGAAAAATACAGGTAACAATTGCAAATCCGAACCAATTAATCAAAACGTTGGAATACGAAAAAACACCGTAAAATCAAGGATTTTACAGTGTTTTGATGGCAGGGGTACAAGGACTCGAACCTTGGGCACTCGGTTTTGGAGACCGATGCTCTACCAACTGAGCTACACCCCTATATACACTACCTTTCTATTATACTAAAATAATTTGGAATTGTCAATACTTTTTTTGTAAAAAAATATTTTTTTAAAATTTATTCAATTGTCGTTTTGTTATTATTGGACTGCTCGTGATATTAATTCAATATTTTAGGGCTTAACACTTGATAAATTCCAATATATGTGATATAATGCAATTTGTTGTATAAGTTGCTATAAAACAAAGGAGAAGTGAAATATTATGAAACTTGGAATTGTCGGACTGCCTAACGTGGGAAAATCCACACTGTTTAATGCCATTACTCAGGCGGGGGCAGAATCTGCAAACTATCCGTTTTGTACCATAGAGCCTAATGTCGGTATTGTTGATGTTCCCGATGAGAGAATTGACAAGCTTGCCCAGATGTATAACCCTAAAAAGGTTACACGTGCCTATATCGAGTTTGTTGACATTGCCGGCCTTGTAAAGGGAGCGTCAAAAGGTGAAGGACTTGGTAATAAGTTTTTATCGCATATTCGTGAGGTTGATGCAATCGTACACGTTGTAAGATGCTTTGAAAATCCCAATATTACACACGTTGACGGTTCTATTGACCCGATAAGAGATATTGAAACTATAAACCTTGAGCTTATTTTATCTGACGTTGAAATCATTGACAGGAGAATAGACAGAGTTAAAAAAGCTATGAAGGGTGACAAATCTCTTGAAAGTGAGCTTAAGTTGCTTGAAAGAGTAAAGGCGACAATGGAGGAAGGGAAGCCTGCAAGAAGTGTCGAGTTTACAAAGGAAGAGGCAGAAATAATGAAAGAGGTTGCCCTTATTTCATTAAAGCCGGTTCTTTATGCGGCAAACCTTGCTGAGGATGATTTCTCAAAGGGTGTGGAAAATAACAGCTTCTATAAGCTTGTGAGCGAATATGCTGCAGAAGAAAATTCTGAGGTTATTCCTGTTTCAGCAGGCATTGAAGAGGAAATTGCACAGCTTCCTCAGGATGAGAAGCAAATGTTCCTGGAAGAGCTTGGTATGAGTGAATCAGGTCTTGACAGACTCATTAAAGCAAGCTATAAATTACTCGGTCTTATAAGCTATCTGACGGCAGGAGAGCCTGAGGTTCGTGCATGGACGATTACAGAGGGCACAAAGGCACCGCAGGCGGCAGGTAAGATTCATACCGATTTTGAGCGTGGATTTATACGTGCTGAGGTTGTAGCATATGACGACCTGATGGAGTGTGGAAATATGGTTGCCGCAAAGGAAAAGGGTCTTGTCCGCTCAGAAGGCAAAGAGTATGTTATGAAGGACGGAGATATAGTTCTTTTCCGCTTCAACGTTTAATCGGAAATATAAAAGGCAGGTTTTTTACCTGTCTTTTTTTGATGTTTCAGACCGACTACCTTTATAAATTCGTCACATTTTTCATCCTCAACGATTGCGATAATGCCGGAGTTGTCGCATAATGGGCGTACGTATTTGGTAAACTCGTTTGCAAATGAATATAAATCATCTGCTGTTTTTATGTTTGCCATTGATGCAAAATCCTTGCCGGATTCATAAATGATATCGCCGAGGTCGCATATATTTTTGTTTTTGAGCGCAGTATCAAGTCGGTTTATTCTCTCTCTTTCGCGTTCGATAAAGCCTTGCGAAGCTTTTGTATATGACTTGTTGCCGCTTTTTACACAAATGATTTTATAACCTTCAAAATCAAAAGGATATGATATATAATCAAGCGTTATGTTATTTATAACAGCAAATCTTGCTGACGGAATAATTGAAACTATTTCAAAAGGTTCTGCTTCAGAGATTTTGATAATGGTGCGGTATGATTCTTCTGTTTTGGTCAGAACGGAAAAAGCCTTGACAGCACAAAGCCTTTTTGGAGAAAAATCAGGTGTGTCGGTGTCGCAATGTAAAAGAAGTTCTGCACCGCACATTTTGTTGGGAAGCATAGAGGCTGAATGTAGTATTTTCTTTATGCTTTTTTCGCCGTAAAAGCTTTCTATGTTTATAAGATTAACACTATCTGTGGTTGGTGTGTCGGTACGCTTTATAATTATTCTATCATCATTTCTTTTTCTGAATGCACATTCAGCACCAAAAGAAAGAGATATGCCAACGGCAGGAAGCGTCGGAATTTCGGGTGTGCCGAGAATACATACTGATGACGGCACAGCTACAGACTCCGCTTTTTCTCCCAAACGGTCAAAACGTTTATAAAATTCGCTTATAATATCCATAAAAAACAGGCTCCTTTGATACTCGCTAATAAGAGTATTTTTTTTCTTGGAGCCTGATTTTATTCTAAAACTGTATTAAATTATTTTTGTATAAACAATTTTAACCTTGAAACAATATTTGCGGCAATAAGGACAACAACATTTGTAACAATAATACCGGCACCTGCAGGTGTGCTGAGATAGTAGGATGAGGCAAGACCCGAAAGAAAGCATACAACCGAAATTATTGCAGAGACTAACGTAACTTTTTTGAAGCTCTTTGAAATAGCAGAAGCACTGAGCGTGGGAAAGATGATTAGCCCTGAAATCAGTAACGTTCCCATCATTCTCATTCCGAGTACGACTGTAATTGCTGTTAAAATTGCAAGGGCGGTATTGTAAATGTTTACAGGTGTGCCTGTTGACAGGGCAAAATCCTCATCGAAGGTTATAAGGAAAATTTTATTATAGAATATAATAAACACCGAAAGTGTTAAAAATGCCAGTATACCACTCATTATAACGTCAGCTTTGCTTAGCGCAAGAATACTTCCGAACATATAATTATATAAATCAGTGTTAATACCAGAGGACAAAGAAACTACCATAACACCAAAAGCAAGTGCCGCAATAGATATGACTGCAATTGAAGCATCACCTTTGATTTTTTTATCCGAGGAAAGTCTAAGCATTAATATTGCCGTAATAATTACAACAGGTATTGCAACTTTTAGCGGTGAAAGCCCGAGCGAGGCGGCAATTGCGAGTGTGCCGAAGCCTACGTGCGAGAGACCGTCTCCTATCATTGAAAATCTTTTGTGTACAAGAAGAATGCCGAGCAAGGATGCACAGAGTGCAACAAGTGACCCTGCAATAACAGCACGTGTTATGAATGCATATGTAAACATCTCAGGCATATGTGTCACCTCTTTTTAAATATTCATCCTTTGTTGCAAAAATATCCTCTCTTCCGAGATGCAGAACATGAGTGGCATAGTCAATACAGTGCATATCATGTGATATAATTATTACTGTAATTTTATGCACACGGTTGATTTCGTATATAAGAGAATAAAGCTCTGATGCTGCCTGTGGGTCAAGGGCGGCGGTTGGCTCATCAAGCAAGATGAGACTTTTTGTTGCACATAATGCACGCGCGAGGAGAACTCTCTGCTTTTGTCCGCCTGAAAGCTCTGAAAAACTACGGGATTTTATATTTTCAAGGCCGAGAAGCTTAATGTTTTGTTCAATAGTTTTTTTGTCTTCTTTTGTTTTAAAAAGATGTCTTCCGCTTGTGCCTGAGGATACAACCTCATATACGGTTGCGGGAAAGTCAGAGAGCATAATTGATTGTTGCGGAAGGTATCCGATTTGCTTGTGTGATAGTCCGCCATTGAAGGTTATACAACCGTTTTTTAAGTCTTTTATGCCAAGTATCGCTTTTATGAGAGTACTTTTGCCAGACCCGTTTTCGCCAACTATACATAGATAATCCCCTTTTGATATTTCAAACGAAAGATTTTTTATAACCGATAGATTTTCATAAGCAAGGCTTATATTTTTTGCCTTGATTTGGACCATAAATTGTTCACATCCCTTGATTTAATGCAGTAGCTAAAGTATCTGCGTTTTTGTTCATCAACTCTATATAACCAATACCTTGCTCAAATTCGGATTTTGTTATATTATGACACGAATGCAGAAGCATCGGTATTGCTCCGGTGTCCTCTGATACAGTATCGCAGATTTTTCTGTTGGAAAATTCTGTGTAGAATATTACCGGGGTATGAGTACTTTTCACCTTATCTATAAGCTGTGCAACAGTTTTAGCTGTTGGCTCTGTCATTTCTGCACATCCGGAAAATGCGGCAATATAATCAAATCCATACTCCTTGGCAAGATATCTGAATGGGAACCTGTCGCCGAATATAAGAAGCTTGTTTTCTGCTTTATTAGAAATTTTGAGTAATCTTTCGTCAAGTGTGCGGAGCTTATTTGTATAGGTGATTGATGTTAATGTATAATATTCGTTATTTATAGAATCAATAGCTTTGAGTGCTTTTGTGATTTCGTTGCAAATTATAATTGCATTGTTTGGCGATGTCCATACATGTTCGTCGATTTCGTGAGAATGATGTTCGTCGGTGTGCTTGTGTTTTTGAACTGTATTTTCGCTCTTAATCTCAAGCGGTGTTATAATATCGCACATAGAAATGGTATAAGGGGATGTTTTGAGTGAGTTTAATACATCCTTTGCCCATGTGTCGGATTCTCCTCCGCCGTAAATGAATATGTCTGCATTCTCTATTGCAATTATATCGGATGATTTCGGGTCATACGAATGGCTTTCACAGCCCGGAGGAATAAGAAGTGTTATTTCTGCATTATCGCCTGATAAATTTTTTGCAAAATCATATGCAGGAAAGCTTGTACATACAATATTTATAAGACCGGTATTTCCTACATACGTGCTGCTTGTGCAAGCACAAAGAAGGAGTAAAAAAAATAATGCCGCAAATTTAATTTTCATCAATTTTACGTCCCTTTTGAAATGATTTTTATAACTTTAATTTTATCACTTAAATGTTTTCAAGTCAATAAACTATGTCTCATTTAAAATATTATCTTTGGACAAATTTCGACAATATTCTTGTAATTTAATCGCCAAAGTGGTATTATAATAAAGAAATAACGTTGGAGGATTTTTGTATGAATCAATATGCATATAAAGTTTTTGAAAAGCTACGTGATAAAGGATTGAAAATATCAGCCGCCGAGAGCTGTACGGGCGGATTGTTTACCAAGCTTATAACCGATATACCGGGTTCATCATCTGTACTTGATTTGAGCATTGTAACTTATGCTAACGAAGCTAAAATTAAGTATCTAGGAGTTGATGAGAATATAATTTCTGAAAAAGGTGTTGTAAGCGAAGAGGTTGCAAAGCAGATGTCAAAGGGAATTAAGGAAGCATTCGGTGCAGATATCGGAGTCGGAATAACCGGTATTGCAGGTCCCGGAGGAGGTAGTGCACAAAAGCCGGTTGGACTTGTGTGGACTTGTGTTTACTACAACGATGAGTACTATCCTTTAAAGCTTCTGTTGAGTGGAGACAGAGAAGAGGTTCGTCTTAAAACCTGTGAATGTGTTTTTGAGAATATTTTGAAATTAATCTGAGAAATTTTTTATTTCTATTGAAAAAACTATTCTGATAATGTATAATATGTATAAATATACATTCTTAGTATTTTATGCCGAGTTTTGTCGGCAGAATGGAGAGAACTATGAGAGTTTCCGTTATATCCAACACAACAAAGGATTTTATGTTTGTACAAACAGCAAGAATATGTGAGATTTTGCACGCTAACGGTGCGGTTGTATATCTTGGAACAGATTATGAAGGACTGACAACCTCTGCACAGTATACAGATAATTTGTATACCGATGCCGATGCTGTAATTGTTCTTGGCGGTGACGGCACTATTTTAAGAGAGGCTGTTACCTGCGCAAAAATGAATATTCCGGTTATGGGTATCAATCTCGGAAGGGTTGGGTTTATGACGGAAACCGAGCTTGATGATGTTGAAGAGAATATAAAAAGACTCATATCCGGCGACTATGAAATACAAGAGCGTATGATGATGTGCGTTGAAATTGTAAACAAGAGCGAAATTAACAGATATCTGGCACTTAATGATTGTGTTGTATCAAAACCGGATGCACAAATGATAAATGTAAGTGTATTTGCAGACAATGAGAAAATTACGGAATACATAGCAGACGGCGCTATAATTTCTACACCAACAGGTTCGACCGGTTATTCTCTTTCAGCAGGGGGGCCTGTTGCTGACCCTGCGTGTGAAATGTTTCTTGCAACGCCGGTATGTGCACATACACTTTTAGCTCGTCCTGCCGTTATGTCTGCCGAAAAGGAGATTGCAGTAACGCTGTTTGAAGGCGCAAATAAGTTTGCTGATGTGACGGTTGACGGTGTGGTTGTAGGCAGACTGGAAATTGGCGACAGCGCTGTGATAAAAAAAGCAGATGAAAAGTTCAGGCTGATAAAGTTCAAAAAACAGTCATTTTATGATATTATGACTGCAAAGCTTGTTTAAATACAGAAAGGGAATATAAATGAAGAAAAAACGTCTATCTACTATACTGAGATTGATTAGCGACAAAGATATACAAACACAGACACAGCTGACCGATGCTCTGCTTTTGGAGGGATTTGCAGTTACGCAGGCAACGGTATCAAGGGATATTAATGAGCTTGGATTGATAAAGATTCCGTCTCCTGATGGTGGCTCGAAATACGCATCACGCATAAGTGTCGGTACAGACAGCAGAGAACATATTTCGATATTTTCAAAATCAGTTACTGATATTGATTTTGCATTGCATACGGTTATTGTAAAGACATATCCAGGAATGGCACAGGCTGTTGCGGCATCTCTTGACTCTATTACGCTTGATGATGTTCTCGGCTCGATTGCGGGTGATGATACAATTCTGCTTATAACGAAATCGGAAGAGAATGCAAAAAAGGTTTGTGGAAATCTTGAGAAAATGTTCGAATAACCGTAGGTTAGAGGGTGAAAAGATATGCTGAATAGTCTTGAAATAAACAATATAGCCCTAATTGATAAGCTGTCGATTGAGATAGAAGAGGGTATGACTGTACTTACCGGTGAAACGGGTGCGGGTAAGTCGATTATTATCGATTCTGTAAATCTGATACTTGGTGCAAGAGCGGCGAAGGGGCTGATAAGATACGGCGAAGAGAAAGCAAGGGTACAGGCTTTGTTTAATGTTTCCGACAGCGTGAGTGAAAAGCTTTCGGAGCTTGGAATAGACGTTGATGATAATGAGGTTGTAATTGTACGTGATATAACGTCTGATTCAAAAAGCGTATGCCGCATAAATGGTATGATTGTAACTTTAGCAACACTCAAAGATGCGGCGGCATTGTTGGTAAATATTCACGGTCAGCAGGATAATCAGTCGCTGTTGAATCCGCAGTATCATTTAAGTTATCTTGACAGCTTTGCGGCAAATGATGAAATAAAAGAAAAATATCAAAGTTGTTATGATAAGTATAAAGAGCTTGAAAAAAAGCTTGAGAAGCTGACGGGAAATGAGAAAGAGCGGCTTGAAAGGGTAGACCTTTTGAAGTATCAGACAGAAGAGATTATTGAAGCTGAGCTTTTTGTTGGGGAAAAAGAAGAGCTTATAAGCAAAATCAATCTTGCAGAAAATGCACAGATGCTTTCACAAGGTGCAGGAGATGCCTGTGAGCTGTTGTACGACGGTGAGGAACATAATGCCTATGACCTTGTATCAAGGGCAATTGGTGCAATGTCGAAAATAAGCGATATTGATGAGGTTACCAAGATATTGGAAAAGATATATGATTTAAGATATGCAATAGAAGATACGGTTGAAGAGGTTCGTGCACTTACGGACGGTATTGATTTTTCGGGCAAACAGCTTGAGGATATGCAAGACAGACTCGATGTAATAAAGAGACTTGAGAAAAAATACGGCGGAAGTGTTGAAGCAGTTTTAGAGTATCTTGATAAGGCATCGGAAGAGCTTTGCGAGCTTGATGCCGGTGAAGAACGTTTTGAAGAGTTGAAAAATGAACTTGAAGATGCAGAAAAGGCAAGAGAGAAAGCCGCAAAGGAGCTTACAAAAAGCAGACTGAAAGCCGCAAAGGAACTTGGCTTTGCGATAGAGGAAAGTCTTAAAGAGCTTGATATGCCGAAGGTTAAGTTTGATGTTTCGGTTGCAGATGATAAATTTACCCGAATGGGTAGAGATAATGTTGAATTTCTGATATGTCCGAATGTGGGAGAGGAATTGAAACCGCTTGCGAAATTTGCATCAGGTGGTGAGCTTTCGAGAGTTATGCTTGCAATGAAATCAATTCTTGCAGATGCAGATGATGCAGACACTCTTATTTTTGACGAAATTGATACAGGTGTTTCAGGCTCAGCGGCACAAAAGATTGCGAAAAAGCTTAAAAAGCTTTCCGGCAATAAGCAGGTTATTTGTGTCAGCCATCAGCCACAGCTTGCTGTAAGTGCAAGTCAGCATCTTCTTATAAAGAAGCTTCAAAAGGGTGATAGAACTGCAACTACTTTAACCAAGCTTGACAGAGAGGGAAGAATTCTTGAGGTTGCCAGAATAACGGATGGCGAAAATCCGGGTGAGGCGGCACTCAATCACGCAAGGGAGATGCTTGAGAATGCGTAATATCGGAATAGTAACAGCACAAAATGATGATATGGCAACCGTAAAGGTGATGCGTACATCGGCGTGCGGAGAAAACTGTGCATCCTGTAAGGGAGGTTGCAGCAGTTCGGGGGCATATATCGAGGCGATAAATACGGTTGGTGCAGAGGTTGGCGACAAAGTTGTGGCTTCTATACCTGATAACGTGGCTTTGATAGCCGCTTTTGTTGCTTATTTTATCCCTCTTGCGACGGCTATTGTGTCTGCTGTGATATTTTATATTAACGGTTTTGGCGAAGCAGTGCTGTTTTTTGCGGCGATTCTCGGGCTTTTGGCAGGTGCGGTTGTATCAAGAGTGATATCTGTAAAGTTTAAGCGGCTGTTTTCGGTGAGCATAACTAAAATTTTATCGCATAAAGAATTATAAATTTTGTGTTATTAGCATAACATACACTTGTCAAAACATATGATTAGTCTAAAAATATTACAAAATGTTAATTTTATTTTTTGCCACTTGTTGATTTTTGTTTTAAAATGTGCTATTATGTATAGGAACTCAAAGTTCGTATAATATAGGTAATCTTGATGTAAAAGGAGCTAATAGTTATGAAAAAAGTTTACGAAGGAAAAACAAAGGATGTTTACAGTCTTGAAAACGGCAATGTAATGCTCAAGTTCAAGGATGACTGTACGGGTAAGGATGGAGTATTTGATCCGGGTGAAAACAGCGTAGGACTTACAATCGAAGGTATTGGTAAGGCAAACTTGAGAACATCTGTATACTATTTTGATTTGTTAAAGGCTGCCGGCATCAAGACACACTATGTGAGTGCCAACGTTGATGAGGCTACAATGGAGGTTCTTCCCGGTAAAGTGTTCGGACACGGCCTTGAAGTAATCTGCCGTCTTGTTGCTACAGGAAGCTTTATAAGAAGATACGGTGAGTATATTGAAGATGGTACACCGCTTGAAGGTGGATATGTTGAATGTACATTCAAGAATGATGAGAAGGGTGATCCCCTTGTAACAGGTGAAGGTCTTGCGGCTCTTGGTGTTATGAGTCTTGATATGTTTGAGAGCATGAAGGAGCAGACTCTTAAAATAACAAAGATTGTTGCAGACGATTTAAAGACAATCGGCCTTGATTTGTGGGATATCAAGTTTGAGTTCGGTTATAACGACGGAGAGGTTATTCTCATTGATGAAATCGCATCAGGCAATATGAGAGTATACAAGGACGGAGCAATAGTTGATCCTGTTGAGCTTACAAAGCTTATCCTTGACAGATAAAATTTGACACTTATAAGGGATGTTGAACAAGATTGTTTGATATCCCTTATTCTTTTGTCTTGACTTATAATGCTTGTAGTAGTATAATTAATATGGTACGGTACAAACGCAATATATAAAAGAGAATGTTTGATGGAAAAGATGAGAGCCGCAATGTCCACATGCGGATTTAAGGATATGACAGACAGTGATTTTGATGCGCTTGTCAGGGCAGGAATAGTTGCCTTGTTGAAAAGAAGCAGCCGGAAGTGATCGGAACTCCGATTTTGGAAAAGTGCATACATTGCAAAGATTTATAAATTTCACCCTAATCGGTATTTGTTTAAATATGACTGAAAAGAGGAAATAAATGAAAAAAGACTTTGATAAAGAAAAAATTGCATTAATAATTAAAGAACTTATAACAGAACTCGGCGGAGATATTGAAAGTGAAGGACTTAAAGAGACTCCTGAGCGTGTTGCGAGGATGTATGAGGAAGTATTTGAAGGTATGAAATATACCAACGATGAGATTGCCGAAAAGTTTGATAAATGCTTTGAAATGCCCGAAAATAATGACCTGGTAGTCATTAAGGATATCGAAGTTTTTTCTTACTGTGAGCACCATCTTGCACTTATGTACAATATGCGTGTACATGTGGGTTATATTCCGAACGGGCGTGTGATTGGGCTTTCAAAGGTTGCGAGAATTTGCGACCTTGCAGCTAAAAGACTTCAGCTCCAGGAAAGGCTCGGCTCCGATATCGCACAGATTCTTCAAAAGGTTACAGGGACAGAAAATGTTATAGTAGTAATTGAAGGAGAACACAGCTGTATGACGGCACGTGGTATACGTTCATCGGGTGCTAAAACAAGGACTGCGGCAATCAGAGGCTTGTTTGATACAGACCACGAGTTAAGAAATGAATTTTATAATCTTATAAAATAGCGAGGAATAAAGATGAGAATTGTTATACAAAGGGTAACTCACGCATCGGTTACGGTTGAAGGTGAGGTTGTAGGAAGTATTGGTGAAGGTATATTGATACTGCTTGGAATTGCAGACACCGATACGGAGGATGATATAAAATACCTTGCAGATAAAGCGGCAGGGCTTAGAATTTTCAGAGATGAAAATGATAAGATGAATTTAAGTCTTCTTGATATTGGCGGAGAAGCGCTTGTAATAAGCCAGTTTACGCTCTACGGGGATTGCAGAAAGGGAAAAAGACCAAGCTTCGATAAAGCAGGTAAGCCTGATTTTGCCAATGAGATGTATGAAAAGTTTCTTGCATATATGAGAACGATAGTACCAAAGGTTGAATGTGGAATATTCGGTGCCGATATGAAGGTCGATTTATTAAATAACGGTCCCGTAACATTGATTATTGACAGTAAATAAGAAAGGATTGATAAAATGAATATTTTAAAAGAAATTAAAAATCCACCTAAAAAGTATAGACCGATACCATTCTGGTCATGGAATGAAAAACTGACACCGGAGGAAACTCAGAGACAAATCGAAATAATGGATAAAGCAGGTATCGGCGGATATTTTATGCACGCAAGAGGCGGACTTGAAACCGAATATCTTGGAGAAGAATGGTTTGAAAATGTTGATGTTGGAGTCAATGAAGGTAAAAAACGTGATATGGGTGCGTGGGCGTATGACGAAAACGGATGGCCCAGCGGTTTTGCAGGCGGTAAGGTAAACGGTCTTGGTGAAGTTTATTGGCAGAAATACCTTCGTATGGAAAAAGGCGAGAATAATACCGACCGCACTATAACAAATCTTAACGGCTATCATTTTTATTACGATGTTAATGAGTTTTATGTAGATACATTGGATAAAAAGGTAATTAAGGAATTTATCGAATGTTCTTACCGACCGTATTATGAACGCTACGGTAGTGATATGCCGGGTATATTTACGGATGAGCCACAGATTTCAAGAAACGGAATCCCGTGGAGTTTAATACTTCCGGAGGAATACGAAAAAACATACGGCGAAAATCTTTTGGAAAAGCTTGATGAGCTGTTTTTAAATACGGGAGATTATAAAAATACAAGATTTAAGTTCTGGAAGCTCGTAACAAAGCTGTTCTCCGATAGCTTTGCAAAGCAGATATACGATTATTGTGAAGAGTGCGGTATGCAGCTTACGGGACATATGGTGCTTGAAGAGACTATGGAAATACAGCTTACTTCTAAT
The DNA here is from genome assembly GCA_045647245.1 of Clostridia bacterium. Classification (GTDB taxonomy): domain Bacteria; phylum Bacillota; class Clostridia; order UBA1381; family UBA1381; genus HGM11525. The sequence continues at coordinate 7,953 of JAZRMB010000045.1, read as the reverse complement.
GGTGCAATTATGCCGAATTATGAGTATTTCCACGTTCCGGGTATGGACTGGCTTAAAAGGATGAAGATGATACCTTTAACAGCGCTTCAGGTGTCGTCTGTTGCACATCAGCTTGGTAAAAAGCGTATTTTATCGGAAACATTTGCTCTTTGCGGACATAATGTCAGCTTCGAGGAATTAAGAGGTATGTATGAAGGACAGATGGTCAGAGGTATTAATCTTCTTTGCCCGCACCTTCAGGGCTATAGCTTGCGCGGTATCAGAAAAAGAGACTATCCGCCTGCAATGTATTATCAACAGCCCTGGTGGGATGAATACAGCACCTTTATCGATGCTATGACAAGAATAGGTATGCTTATTGCCGAGGGTGGAATAAAGTATGATACACTATTAATTCATCCGCAGTCGACGGCGTGGACTATGTTTAATAACGATAAGAATGAAGGATTAAAAGAGTTTGACAAAAAGCTTGCTGACACAATCGATTCGCTTGAGAAAAAACATATTCTTTTCCATCTTGGCGACGAGACGATAATGGAACGTCATGCAAGAGTTGAGGGTAAGGAAATTGTAATCGGAAATCAGCGATATACAAGGATAATAAAACCCTTGGGTGATACTATATTTGACAGTACAAAGGCTCTTCTTGATGAATTTGTTAAAAATGGCGGAGAGATAGTTGATGTTTGTGATATACCTTGCAACAACGTTGTTGACAGTGAAATGATTACATATACCTGCCGTGAGTTTGACGGTTTCAAGATGCATTATCTTGTTAATGAATTTGGAGAGAGCGTATCTGCGAAAATTAATATTAATGGTAAGAAGCTTGATATTATAACCGGAGAATTATTACCTTTTGACGGATATAACGATTTTGCACCTTACAGCAGTATTGTAATAATTGAAGACGGCTCGGTAAATATTGTATTGACAGAAAAGAAGGAGCTTAAGAAGCTGGATGTCGGCGGAAAATGGAAGGTTGAGAGTGTAGAAGATAATGCACTTGTTCTTGATTATTGCGACTATTGGTTTGATGGCGAGTTGATTGATGAGAATGCATATATTCTTGATGTTGCTGATAAAGCAAATAAGCTTGAGAGAAAGACAAAGATTGACTTGTTGTTCAAATTTGATGTTAAATCGGTTCCTGAAGTGATTTATCTTGTATGTGAGACGCCTGATAAGTTTGATATAAGTGTGAACGGAGAGATAATCGATAAAAAAGACTCCGGATATTTCACAGATGCAGCATTCAGAAAGCTTGATATCGCCTCTTATGTGAAGGCGGGCTGTAATGAAATTAAGATGTCCTGTGATTTTGTTCAGTCGGCTGAGGTTTATCAGATGATAAAGAACAGTAAGATTTTTGAGAGCGAGAAGAATAAGCTTCACTATGATATGGAAATAGAAGGTTTGTTCCTTGTTGGTCAGTTTGGGGTTGAAACTTGCGGCAGCTTTGAAACGCTTGATAGAGATGCTTATCGTTATAAAGGTGGTTTTTCAATAACTGCATTGCCTGAAATTATAGAGCTTGAAAACATTGAACAGCAGGGATTCCCGTTCTTCTCCGGGCATATGACCGTTTCAAAGAATTTCAATCTTGATAATGAAGGATATGTACTTGATGTTGAAAAGAAGGGTATAAACGGAATTGAAGTTAAGGTGAATGGGAAGGCAGCAGAGAAACTTATCTGGAATCCGTATACAGCGGATTTATCTGATTACATTAAGGCAGGGGAGAATACAGTTGAATTAACAATTGTAAACAATCTTCGTAACCTTATGGGACCGCATCATCTTGAAGAGGGAGAGTGCTTGGGTGTAGGTCCGGGTTGTTTCTATAAGAGCGATTCTCCGTTTAATCATGGTTACAATATGGGATGGAACGACAATTACTGCTTTGTAGAAACATCAATTAAAACGAAATAATTGTTAAGGGGCTGTGGCTTGAACTAAAAGCCACAGTCCTTTAGTAATTTTTAAGAAATTTTAATAAAAGCAATTGACAAAGTGACAAATTTATGCTAAAATAGCAATGTTGTGAATACGGAGAGGTGGCCGAGTGGTCGAAGGCGCAGCATTGGAAATGCTGTAACGGGGTAACTCGTTCGAGAGTTCGAATCTCTTCCTCTCCTCCATGAAAAAACGACTTGTTTCGACAAGTCGTTTTTTCAGTTATATTTGCCTGTGGCAAGTTATATTGCTGCATAGTTATATTCGGCTTACGCCGAGTGAAATTGTGCTTTGCACAGTTAAAGGGCAAATATAATATCGCTTTTGCGTAGTAAAAATATCACTCCATCGAAGATGGAATATCACTAAAAACTACTTAATCTTTATCGTTCTACTCAATAAAAGACGGAAGGTTTTGATTGAACCTACCGTCTTTTCTGCTATAAGTTATTAACGTATTTGACCGCTGCCGTAAATGATATTTTTGGTAGTGGTAAGTGCGACAAGCCCCATCGGGCCTCTTGCGTGTAATTTTTGTGTGCTTATTCCAATCTCGGCGCCGAAACCGAATTCAAAACCGTCTGTGAACCTTGTGGAAGCATTAACATATACCGCTGCGGCATCAACCTCTTCAAGAAACTTTTGCGAGTTTTCATAGGAGTTGGTTATTATAGCCTCTGAATGACCGGTATTATACGTATTGATATGTTCAATTGCTTCATCAATATCACGCACTATTTTGCAAGATATTATGGCATCAAGATATTCCGAGCCCCAGTCTTCATCTGTTGCAGGCGTGGCATCGGGAAGGATTTTGAGAGTTTTATCGCAACCTCTTAACTCAACACCTTTATTTGTAAGCATTTTATAAATATGTGGAAGGGCACAGGGAGCTATTTTCTCGTCAACGAGAAGAGATTCACAAGCATTACAAACGCCCATACGTTGAGTTTTAGCATTTTCGATGATATTAACTGCCATATCGATATCGGCAGATTCATCAACATAAATGTGACAGTTTCCGGTTCCTGTTTCAATTACGGGGACGGTACTATTTTCAACAACGGTTTTAATAAGTCCTGCTCCGCCTCTTGGAATCAGAACGTCAAGATATTTATTCATACGCATCAGATTATTTGCGATTTCTCTGTCGGTATTTTCGATAAGAATTACAGCGTCCTCACATATTTTGCAGGATGAAAGTGCGTCTCTTATAACTTTGCATATAGATATGTTTGAATTAATTGCATCGCTTCCGCCTCTTAATATCACTGCGTTTGATGTTTTAAAACAAAGACCGAATGCGTCTGCTGTAACGTTAGGACGTGACTCGTATATAATACCGATTACACCGAGGGGGACGCGTTTCTGACCGATTACAAGACCGTTGGGACGTTTTTTCATTGATAAAACTTCTCCGATGGGATCATCAAGAGATGCTATCTGATAAAGTCCCTCCGACATAGCTTTGATTCTGTCGCTTGTAAGCCTTAACCGGTCAATCAAGGAATCCTTAACGCCTTTATTACTTGCACTTTGTAAATCTTTTTTGTTTTCCGACAAAATAAAATCTGAATTTTCAATAAGAGCATCTGCAACACGAACTAATGCAGTGTTTTTTTCTGTCTGAGTCTTTTTTGCAAGTTGCTTGGAGGCAATTTTTGCACGTTTTCCAATATTTTCAAGATACTCCATTATTCCACCATGTCGCTTGCTTCGGATTTTGTTGTAATATTAACTGTATATGTTTCCTGTTCCCAGCTAACGTCACAGCCTAACTGTTCCATAATAAATCTTAAAGGTACCATTGTACGGTCATCCTTGATTTCAGCGGGAGCATCAAGTTTTATGGGAACGGAATTCACAAAAGCATTTTCTGTTCCTATCTGAAGGAAGATAAAATTAAATTCCTCGCCTTCGCTCTTGGCAATCATTACTGTTTTGGTGGATTCATCCCAATTTACAGTTGCATTTGCGGCCTTTTCAAATATTCCGCGCACCGGTACCATTGTGCAGTCGTTTTTGATATATGCATTTGCATCAAGTGTAAGTGTTTCACCATTTAATTTGATTGTAACATTGTCAGCTGATGCTCCGGCTGATATTCCGAGTGTGAGCATTGCTGCAGTTAATGCTGATATAATAAATTTTTTCATTTTAAATTGTTCCTTTCCGATTTATTCTGTTTCTGCATTGAAGCTTTCCGGCTTTATGTATGCAGGGCTTGTTGTATAGTCTAAACCTCTTCTGAAACCGCGGCAAATTGATGAAAGCTCTGTAGCACGAAGTTCTGCTGCAAATAAAGATGAGTTATCCTTGAAGTCAGCAGTTTTTGTTATTACGGGAAGCTTAGCTTTCTTCTGAATCTGCGAAAGTACTTCACGTCCTTTTTCGTTGAATGCAAGAACTCTGATATACTGAGGCGGGGTTGTGATAAGCTCGCCGTCTATTTCAAGAAGTGCAGACATAATTGCACGCCTGATTCTTGCATTTGAGTATTGCTTTGTTCTTGTGTAGTTCAAAATATCATCGAACGTGGTTGCCTCAGGTAGAGAGTGAAGAATTCTTGTCACCATATCGGGCGGCGCATCAAATACATTATCAAACACCTTCATACCTCTTATTCTGAGCATATAAAGAATTATTGAATTAAGAATCTTTCTGTCATACGGCTTTGCGGCATCATAGAGGAAGTGTGTTGCTTCGGGAACATAGGGGTTTATGCTTGCGTTCTCGTCGAGCATATCTCTTAATGCATTTGCTGAGGAGAAGCCGTTTGATGGTGCTGTATCGTTATGATTGGTATATTTTCTCAAAAGTGCACATGGCGTGATTTTGCTGTTTGTACGCATAATTGCCTTTATGTACTCGATTCCGAGAATGTTGTTCGGCCTGTTTAAAAGTTCTGTCGGAATAATTCCGATGTATGCGGCGAGCTGTGCACTGCGATAGCTCATCCCGGTCTTTAAATTTTCTTTAATTCTTGTTGAAATTACGGGGGTTTCATCCATCATTATTTCCGCTGAGCGCATAAGAGAACGTGTATCTCCGCACTCACTTCCGAAATAGAGTGAATCGATTACCTTACACTCGTCAAGAAGTGAAATTGCACCCGATGCAAACAGCTCGGCAGGAGCAAGAGTGTACGCGCAGGGGAGTTCGATTACAAGGTCAACTCCGCCCATAACTGCGGCACGTGAACGTATGAATTTATCAAATACTGCCACTGTTCCGCGCTGAACAACGCTTGAACTCATAACTGCAACAATTGCATCGCATTCCTCTCGTACCTGTGAAACCTGATAAGCGTGGCCGTTATGAAACGGATTATATTCCGCTATAATACCGCCAATTTTCATTTATTATATCATCCTTTCTTGATATATAAGGCTAATTTCTGAAATAAAAATATGTCTGTCTCAATGCCTTTAAATTCGATTTGTATATACTAACTGATACATTATATCAAATAATTTTAATTTTGTATAGTATTTTTTCAAAAATAATATAATATATATTGACAAAGATTTTAAAATGCGGTAAAATATTAACAAGAACATATGAATGATTGTTCATATGTTACTTATTCTTACAAAGGATGTGTATACGGTGAATAAGCCTGTTTATATGGATAATAACGCAACTACAAGCTTAAAACCGGAGGTGCTTGAAGCGATGATTCCGTACTATACGGATGTGTATGCAAATGCTTCATCAAAGTTTTACGGTATTGGAAGAACAGCAGGAGCTGCGGTGGCTGATTTTCGTGAAAGAGTAGCGGCACAACTTGGTGCGAAAACAAATGAGATATATTTTACAGCTTCGGGATGTGAAGCTGATAACTGGGCGGTTAAGGGTATAGCTTTTGCAAATAAGGAAAAGGGTAATCATATCATCACAAGCAGTGTTGAGCATCATGCGATTTTATCAACTTGTGAGTTTCTTGAAAAACATGGGTTTGAGGTAACATATCTTCCTGTTGACGAAAACGGACGTGTTAACCCTGAAGATGTAAAAAAGGCGATAAAGGATACAACAATTCTTATATCGATTATGACCGCTAATAATGAAATCGGAACAATACAGCCGATTAAAGAGATTGCGGCAATCGCAAAAGAAAATAAAATAATTATGCATACCGATGCTGTGCAGGCTATCGGACATATGAAAGTCAATGTATCGGAACTCGGAGTGGATATGTTATCTATTTCCGCACATAAATTCCACGGACCGAAGGGAATGGGTGCACTTTACATCAGGAACGGTGTGAAGATTACCAATCTTATACACGGTGGCGGCCAGGAACGCGGAAAGAGAGCGGCGACAGAGAATGTTGCAGGCATTGCAGGTCTTTGTACTGCTCTTGAGATTGCAAACAGAGATATGGAAGAGAATGTAAAAAGAATGACCTATTTAAGAGACAAGCTTATAAGCGGTATCAAAAACAGCATTCCTTACTGTATTTTAAACGGTCCTTCGGATGATACAAGACTTTGCAATAATGTAAATTTCTCTTTTAAGTATATAGAAGGCGAGTCAATACTTATGATGCTTGATATGAAGGGGATTGCCGCATCAAGCGGAAGTGCCTGTGCATCAGGTTCGCTTGACCCGTCGCATGTTCTTCTTGCGATAGGTCTTGAGCATGAAATTGCTCACGGTTCACTTCGTCTTTCTGTCGGAACAGATACTACAGAGGAAGAAGTTGACTATGTGCTTGAGGTATTACCGGCGATTGTTGAAAGATTAAGAGCTATGTCGCCGCTTTATGAAAATGTTAAATGAAATCAGATAGGAAATGAGGGATAGATATGTATTCTGAAAAGGTTATGGACCATTTTGCAAATCCGAGAAATGTTGGAGAGCTTGAAAACGCAAATGCTGTTGGACAGGTTGGAAATGCAAAGTGCGGAGATATTATGAAAATTTATATGGACATCGACGGCGAGGTTATAAAGGACGTAAAGTTTAAAACCTTCGGTTGCGGTGCTGCAATTGCAACAAGCTCTATGGCTACTGAAATGGTAAAGGGAAAAACTGTTGAAGAGGCACTTTCGCTCACCAATAAGGCTGTTATGGAGGCTCTTGACGGACTTCCTACGGAAAAGGTACACTGCTCTGTTCTTGCGGAAGAAGCTATTAAAGCGGCTATTGATGATTACAGAAGCCGTACAGGAGTAAATCTCGGAGCAAGCGGCTGTTCTGATTGCGGAATATGCTGTCATAAATGCTCTGAAAATGAAGATGAATAATTTTTCATTAAGCTATTGCAAGAATTGTATTTTTATGTTAAAATAGAATAAGGGATGATAGGGAATACATATTACATAAATTTGTATTCCCTGTTTTTCGGATAAAAATAAATAAGAACACGGAGGCGTATTATGGAAGCGAAATACAAAAAGGTTCTTTTAAAGGTCAGCGGCGAGGCGCTTGCCGGAAGTAAGGGCTACGGACTTGACGAAGCAACACTTGAGAGTGTGTCACAAAATATCAAAAAAGTTGTTGATATGGGAGTTAAGGTTTCTATAGTTGTCGGCGGCGGTAATATCTGGCGCGGCAGAAGCAGTGAGAATATGGACAGAACAAGAGCTGACCATATGGGTATGCTTGCTACGGTTATCAACTGTCTCGCATTGCAGGAGGGTCTCATTCAGGCAGGCAACGACGCTGTTGTTATGACGGCTCTTGATATTCAGAGAATGGCACTTCCCTTCAATAAGGATGAAGCCGTAAAGTATATGGAAAACGGCAGAATCGTTATTTTCGGCTGCGGCACGGGAAGCCCCCTTTTCAGCACAGACTCGGGTGCCGCTCTGAGAGCCATCGAAACAGATTGTGACATTTTCTTCAAGGCAACAAACGTTGACGGCGTTTACGACAAGGACCCCAATAAGTTCTCTGACGCGGTAAAGTACGATGAGCTTACTTACGACGAGATTCTCGAAAAGCATCTGGGTGTTATGGACAATACGGCAGCAGCTCTTGCAGGCAACA